>CAVJTU010000008.1:0-66044 GCA_963652495.1 uncultured Oscillospiraceae bacterium | reverse complement strand
TATATAGTGGCAGGTAGCAAGAATCCCCTGCCTTTAGGCATGGGGAGTGTCAAAACAGCCAAGAGCGTTCCGATGGATAAGGCAAGTTGAGTTAGTGCTGCAATCACTTTCTCGGCTTGCTTTATCTTTTTTATCAAGTCATCCATTCTACTTCCTCCTTTCTTATGTTTTGTGGATTGTCTTTCCACTATTCAAGTATACCATTTTGTATGTTAAAAGTCAATGTTTTTCAGTATTTTTTATAAAATTGTTGATTCTCTTTCTACTTATGGTATAATATTCTAGGAAAAGGGGGTGACAGAATGAGTCCCGAACAGGAAAAACAAATTTATTTACACGAATTTGGAAATCGAGTGCATCAATTCAGAATGAGTAAAGGATTATCTTTGGACGAATTGGCCAGAATGTGCGGATACACTTCCACGAATGCCCGATCCTCCATCCAGAAAATAGAAACTGGGAAAAGCGATCTGCCCGCTTCCAAGATACGCGCCTTAGCTGCCGCTTTGGGAGTCTCTATCAGTGAACTTATGGACTTCGATATGCCAAATCTCAACTAAATCAACTTCTAAAGCCCCACCCTTTTTAAGGAGGCGACTGAACAGTACAATCTGTCAACTACCCACCACCTAAAGGTAGTGGGTTTCCGCCTATGACAAACGAAAGGATTTTAATTATGAAATTAGTTTATCCAGCAATTTTTACACCGTATGAAAACTCTGAAGATGGATACGTCGCAGAGTTTCCAGATCTTTCAGGATGCGTAACTCAAGGAGACAACTTAGCAGAAGCTTTATTTATGGCTGAAGATGCTGCAAGCGGATGGATACTTGCAGAATTGGAAGATGGTGGTTCGATTCCCAAGGCTACACCATTGAAAAGTGTTAAAACAACAGAACCCGGACAGTTTGTCAATCTTATCGCCCTTGATATAAATGCTTACGCTGCTAAATACAGCAGTCATATGGTTAAAACAACTGTTACTATTCCTACATGGTTAGATACATTTGCAAAGGAAAAAGGAATTAACTGTTCAAAGGTACTTCAAGACGCACTACTTCAAATAGTTCTTGCTCAGCAATAAAGTCTGGAACAATAAAGTAGATCTGAGTTCAGACAACTGCTATATTGATAGTATTCCTGTTTCTCTCTAAATCAGAGTCAAAACTCTCGTGAAAGGAATTTTCTATGGAACTGAACCGAACCGGCAGATATGTGATGTATCTGCGTAAGTCCCGAAAAGACGATGAATACGGTGCTGCATCCAACGAAGACGTACTCGCGCGGCATGAGCAGCTGCTGCGCGATACCGCCAAGCGAAATAAGATCATCGTCTCGGCGATCTACCGTGAAGTCCAATCGGGTGACAGCATTTCAGCCAGACCAATGATGCAGCAGCTGCTCTCTGAACTTGCCGGCGGCAGGTGGGATGGCGTACTTGTGGTTGAGATTGAGCGATTGGCGCGCGGTGACACAATCGATCAGGGTATCGTTGCACGAGCTTTTCAGGACTCTGGTGCGATGATCATCACACCAGTTAAAATCTATGATCCAAATGATGAATACGATGAGGAATATTTTGAATTTGGACTTTTTATGAGCCGCCGCGAATACAAAACGATCAAGCGCCGTATGCAGCGCGGCCGTGTGGCTGCTTCCCAGGAAGGGAAATTCTGCGGAAACCGTACCCCTTATGGATACAAGAGGGAAAAACTCTCTGGAGAAAGTGGTTTCCAACTTGTTCCTGATCCGGAAGAAGCCGAAGTGATCCAAAAGATCTATGACTGGTATGTAAACGGCATCCCTCAGCCAAACGGCAGCCGAATAATGGCTGGTATGTCTGCCATTGCACGGCAGCTTACTGCCGAAGGATACTCACCGCGATTCAACCGCATCTGGAGCCACACTACCGTGTCCGATCTGCTGAAAAATCCGGTATACATTGGAAAGATTACATGGGGAAAGAATAAAGCGATTGATTGTCTGCAAGAAGACGGGACGCTTCGCTTTCGCGATCACAGACAGTCACCGGCAAATGTTTTTGACGGACTTCACGAACCGTTAATCACAGAAGAACTATACTTTGCCGCTCAACGCAGACGTCACAGCAGTCCGCATTCACGCACACACTATATTGCGGACTGTAGCAATGCCCTGACCGGGCTTATCCGATGCAAGGACTGTGGACGCAATCTCTTCTATCGAAAGGCCAGTGCCAGAAGCCCCAAGGACACCATGCTGTGCGGCAACCGCGAATGTCACAACATTGGCTGCTTCTATGATGTCCTTGAAGCACGAATCATTGACGCGATTCGTATGTATGCCGACCAGAACTCCAAGCCATTAAAAAAGCCAAAGCACGACGGCTCTTTGCAGACCTCCATTAACCGGATTCAAAAGGAACTGGATGCCTCTGCCGCCCAGCTTGACCGCATCTACACGGCTTATGAGCGCGGCGTCTATGCAGATGATGTCTTTCTGGAACGTTCTGCCTCTGTGAAGAAAAAGATCTCCGATTTGCAGCGCACACTCAAAGATCTGCAAGATCAAGAAGCAAGGCAAAAGCAGACCGATCAGGAACGAAGTGAGATAATTCCAAAGATGCAGCATCTGGTTGAGACCTATTGGACGCTTGGCACGCCCTCTGGCCGCAATGCAGTATTAAAAGAGGTTATTGACCATATCGAGTATGAGAAACACGAGAAAAGCCCAAAAGGCGGCCCTTTTGACAACTTCTCTCTTGTTCTCTATCCTCGCCTTTTTTCTTCACCTTTTTATTTCAATAATTGACGCTTATATGAACTTGCTCATATTGAAATTGTCTGTGCGATCATCTATCAGTTGACCAAAAATCTCTCGGTTGAAGAAATTAAGGCTTCTGGGTTTGACAAATATTATGTCGATCACACACTGGGTATTTGGCCTCAGGCAGCAGGCGGTATTCCATTTAATGCCTGCGTTTTCCAAGTCAAGGGTGATCCCATCACTGATCTGACAGAAGATCTCGCTGCAGAGCAAAAAGCACGTTCCACATATGATAACATTTTAAGATTAATCAAAGATCCAGAGATTTGTGATCCGATTCGTTTTCTGCGTCAGCGTGAAATCGTACACTTCCAGCGCTTTGGAGAAGCACTGGTTCACGTTCAGGATGATCTTCCGAAAAATGTTTATGCCTATAACCCGGCTTTTGATGATCCCAGTCGCTGCTAAACAATTTTCTTACTAAACGTATTTCTCATTAAACATCTTTGTATTGAAAAAAATGCTTTCGCCAGACTCATTTCGATTTTGAAGTAGTGCTTTTTATCTATTCAAAAACTTTCGCCATTACTTGACATGCGTACTGACACATGATAACATAAAAAAGATTTACAAAAGGATAGAAAGGATTTTTAAATGAACCCAGCTAAAATATTTCAGTTAAAGGCTTCCTGGGATCACTTTGCAGATTCCCATCCGAAGTTTCCGCTTTTCCTGCGCGCTGTTTCTGATAATAATGCAATTCAGGAAGGGACTATCGCAGAAATTACTATTACCACAACTGACGGGCGTAAATATGCAACAAACGTAAAACTGACTGAAAATGACATGCATCTGTTTGATGATATCCGCCAAATGGTGAACTAAGAAAAGCCTCAACGGTCTGCTATTATTGAGCAAAACCGTTGAAGCTTTTTTATTCTTCAAAATACCAAGTCTAAGTTTATTTAAAGAATCATCGGATCAGCTGGTAGCACTTACACGAAGCGAAGCACATCCTCTGATGTCTTTCTTGCCGGTGCATCTGGTGTGAATTTTTCATATCCGGCAGCAAGCAATACGGCAACTTCCTCGGTCTGAGGGATGTCGAGCTTTTTCTGAATATACGGTGCGTCATAGATGCCAAGCATAACGGTTCCGACTCCCTGTGCATGGGCAGCGAGTGCGAAGGTCTGTGCTGCTACTCCTGCGTCAAACATCTGCCAGCCTTCCTTTTTGTCGGTGCTGTAGGATCCGTCCTTTTCAAACCCGCAAATGCCCTTTACATAAGATACCACAACCAACACTGGTGTCTGCTTAAGTGTCTTTGTGTTAAAGGCAAATCCACAGCAGCCATTCTCTGCGATATCATCAATGATTTCTCGACTGTCCACTACGGTATAACGCGGTGTCTGGGAATTTTTCCATGACGGTGCCCATACTGCAGCGTCCACGATTTTTTGAATCGTCTCTCGCTCTACTGGGCAATCTTCAAATCTTCTTACACTTCTTCTTGTTTTGATGCATTCAATTGCTTCCATTTTTATATCCATTCCTTTCGCTTCGCTCAGGCACAAAACGTTATGAAAATGGTTGCCTGAGTCTACTTTTCTTTTATAATTCTTCTTATAGGGATTTCGGTACACTACAAATCATGGGGAGATGAGTGGGTTGTCCGGCTTGCCGGATGACCGTATTTTTATATGTGTAGTCCGCCTTTTCAAGCACAAATAAGTGTGACTCTGAGCACGTAATCTTATCTTTGTTTAAACATTCTCGTTTATGGCTTAGGCGTTCAGTCAATGCCGTCTCTCCCTATAATTCTTTGAACCTCCGCTTCAGAAAGGAGTCCCTATGGCTTTAAAAATCGTGTACAAAATCTGCTGTGGTATTGATGTCCACAAGACTTTTGTAGTCGCCTGTATCGCTTCTACCAATGATAAAGGCATCACTTCTTACGAGAGCCACCGGTTTTCGACCTACACGAGCGGTCTGAAAACTCTGTTACAATGGCTAATCGACCGGAATTGCAAGGATGTCTGTATGGAATCTACCGGTAAATACTGGATCCCTGTTTATAACATCCTCGAAAAGGATTGTTCGATTGTCCTTGCCCATCCCAAATATGTTAAGGCTATCCGTGGAAAGAAAACTGACAAGAAAGATGCCAAATGGATTGCTGACCTGTTTAAGCATGACCTTGTTGCCGGAAGCTTTATGCCGCCTGCTGACATTCGCCAGCTCCGTGACCTTATGCGCTACCGTTTCAAACTGACCTGCTTTAAAGCAAGTGAAAAGAATCGTTTGCAGAACTGTCTCACGGTTTCCAATATCCAGTTGGGAAACGTTGTCTCGGACACCTTCGGCAAATCTGCACAGGCGATACTGGATAAACTTTTGGAAAATCCCACAGATACTTCTTTTGATCTTGAACCTCTTGTTTACAAAAGTTTGAAGAAAAAACTTCCAGAGCTCCGTGATGCCATTGACGGCTTTATCACTCCTGAGCAGGCTGGCAAACTCAAGATCATTAAAGATCATTATGAAAACCTTGAATCCCGGAAAGCAGAGCTTGAAGAACTCATTCTTGCGCTCGCCGCTCCCTATCAGCAGGAACTTACCATTCTCCAAACCGCTCCTAGCATCAGCAGTGAATTCACTGCCATCGGAATCATTTCCGAAATCGGTACCAACATGGAGGCTTTTCCTTCGACGAAACACTTATGTTCATGGGCTGGTCTTACCCCAACCAACAATGAAAGCGCAGGGAAGAAAAAATCTGTCCGGGTTTCCAATGCCGGATGTTACATCAAACCGCTTTTAGTCCAGTGGGTTAACGCTGTTGTTAAAAGCACAAAGCATCCAGAAATGCGTAACCGCTATCTCCGTCTCAAGAAGCGTCGCGGTCACAAGAAAGCAATCATTGCGATCGCAAGAATGCTTCTTACCGCATTATACCACATGTTGAAAAACGGAGAAAACTATAATCCGGAACTGTACCGGAAAACTGATCTTCCTCCAGTGGATCGTGAAATCACTATAGAACAGGCTCTTATGTTGATTCGAAATCAAGGTTATAAAATCAAGTCAGCAACTGCATAGCCTTAACATTTCTAATATTCAATTTTTAAAGCGACCACCGTAAGATGGTTTATTTGTTATGCTCCCAGGTTCATGGATATCCTCTACTTCTCATTTTCAATCTTCTCCTCTCTGTTTTAACTGTTTCTTCCAACAATCCATCCCGCCACTTTAGAAATGGGAAATTCTTGCCAATTGGTAGTCAAAGCGGACATTCGCAATCCGCTTCGCTTCGCTACGTAGCTCTACACCGAGTAGCTGCTTCGCAGTGTAAGTCCCAACCCACTGCTTCAATTGCGTGAAGCAGTGGGTTGGGACTTACTTGATTCGGTTAAATCCTATCAACCTGCAAATGGATTATAGAACCTTCCAAATCGAATTGTCACGAATAAGCTGATCGCAAGAAGTGCCACACCAACTGCGATTGCGAAAAAATCCCTGTGGGCAAATGGTCTTCTTGTATACCAGGTACGTTTCTTGTTTTTGCCAAATCCACGCAGTTCCATCGCATTCGAGATTGTATCAATTCGATTTAAGCTTGTCAAAATAAGCGGCAGCAAAATATTAACCGAATTTTTGAGTCGAGCAAAAAAATGTTCATTTTTGCCGAGTTCCACGCCTCTTGCCTGCTGTGCCTGACTGATGCTGTGATAATCTCTCTGGATATCCGGAATATAGCGAAGTGCGATTGCAACGGAATAGCCCACCTTGTAGGAAATTCCAATGCTGTTTAAGCTGGCAGCAAACTCACTCGGGTTGGTTGCAGATATAAAAAGAATTGCAATCGGCAGCGCCACAAAATATTTCAGTGAGATGTTCAGCATGTAAAATAACTGCTCTGCTGTCACATCATAGCACCAGAACAAGTGAACTAGCACATGCTTTGTGCCATAAAGAGTTGCTCCCTGATTTGGATCAAAAAGAAATATAAATACGTTGTTCAGCACCAGAAAGACCAGCATAAAAATCATCATAAAACGCACTTCACGATACTTAATATGGCTTAATTGAAAGGCAATAATGCTCACAGCAAACAGACCAAGCAGCACCCAGGTATTGTACGTAATCATGCTGGCAAAGGTAAAAAGCAGAAAAAATACCAACTTTGTCGTTCCTGTCATCTTATGAATAACGCTGTCGCGTTCAAGGTAATTTAATACCGTCTTAGCGGCCATGGCTGCGAACCTCCCTGTCTTCATGAATAAAACGCTCAACAAAACTTTCCGGCGGTGTGATACCGCAGCGATTTGCGAGTGTAAAAAGACTCGTCTCCTTGAGTGCGGCGCGCGCCACCAGATCCGGGTCGCACAAAACCTGTGATGCCCTGCAATCCGCAATCAGCTGTCCATCCGAAAACACAAGCGCTCTCGGCGTATATTCTAACATCAGATGCATATCATGCGTAATCATAATAACCGTAACACCCTGCTCATTTAATCCGCGCAAAAATTCCATAATTTCCGTATAATGTTTAAAGTCCTGCCCCGCTGTCGGCTCATCAAGGATAATTAACTTCGGATCCTGTACGAGAATGCTCGCAATTGTTACACGCTTCTTCTGTCCAAAGCTTAGTGCTGATACCGGCCAGTTGCGAAATGGATACAAGCCACAAATTTTCAAGGTATCTTCGACTTTCGTTCGAACCTCCTCCTCGGACTTTCCAGACTTCTGAATGCCAAGCGCGACCTCATCGTAAATCATCGTTTTTGAGATCATCTGATTCGGATTTTGCATGACATAGCCAATCTTTTTTGCGCGGCTTCGGATGTTTTCCTTTAACAGATTCTGTCCCTCAAAGAAAATCTCGCCCTGATTCGGATCCTCAAAGCCACACACCAGCTTGGAAAAGGTTGATTTTCCGGCACCATTTCTTCCCACAATGCTGACCATCTCCCCTTTTTTTACCAAAAGGCTGATATTTTTCAATGTCTGCCTCGTCTTATTGTAGCCAAAACTTAAATTTTTTACCTCCAAAAGAGCTTCACCTTCTGGCTCCTTTTGTGAGAACGGCTGTGCCGAAAACCAATTTCGTAACTTTTCCTGATCCAGTTTATCTAAAACAATGGAATCAACATGAGCTGGCTTCTTTTCCTTTGTAATGTCAATGCCGGCATAGCGCATGGCCGTCACATATAGTGGCTCACGGATGCCATTGTCGACAAGCAGACTTGTCGAAAGCAGTTCATCTGGTGTCAGATCAGCCAGAATCGTACCATCGTTAACCAGCACAATACGATCCACATCTCGCCAGAGTACATCTTCTAGGCGATGCTCAATAATCAAAACAGTCGTGTCTGTCTTTTTCTGAATTTCATCGATTAATTCGATTGCCTGCTTTCCGGCTGCTGGATCGAGGTTTGCAAGCGGCTCATCAAAAAGAAGAATCTTCACTTCATCTACCATGACACCGGCAAGGCTAACTCGCTGCTTTTGTCCTCCTGACAGTTCATGCGGTGCATAGTCCAGATGATGCTCGATTCCAACAAGCTCTGCTGCATGCTTTGTAATCTCATGCATCTTATCCTGAGGTGTACAACTGTTTTCCAATGCGAATGCAATGTCCTCGCCTACCGTCAGTCCGATAAACTGTCCGTCCGGATCCTGCAAAACGGTTCCCACATGAGCCGACAGTTCAAAAATGCTGCTGTGCATCGCGTCCACACCATCTACGGTCAGACTGCCCGTGCTCTCACCCGGATTGGAAAATGGATTTAATCCATTGATACAGCCTGCCAGCGTACTCTTTCCGCTGCCGGACGGCCCTGCAATCAGTACCTTTTCTCCCGGATAAATATCCAGATTAATCCCTGTCAGTGTCGGCTTTTTCTGTGCCCGGTACTGGAACGAAAAATCTTTGAATGAAATAACAGGGAACTTTTCTTTGGTCATGTTAATACCTCATAAAATAAATATAGAAAGATAAAGGCAGAAAGAAAATTAAAACTAAATTCAAGAGATTTTAAAATAAAATCAAAGCCCTTTCACAAGCTGCGACCGATAAATTTGATTTATCAGATCAACCAGCTAAATGAGAAGGCTTTGGTCAAGCGGGTATTCGCAATTGAAGCAGGGGACTTACCCGATTCGGTTAAAATCTTATTCTCTGTCAAGAGAACCCTTCTTGGCAATCGTCTTTGTATATGCCACAATTAACAGTCCGCCGACAATCACACCTGTAACGCTATTGGAAACTGCTGCGAAGACACCCTGTGCAAATACCTTGTTTGCAGGCTCTGCATAGATCAGAATGTCAAGCACTGGTGCCACTACTACCCAACCAATCACATGTGCTGCCACATTGGCGATTGCGAAAATGGCTGTCTTTGTTTTGTCAAACACACCCTCCTGTACATTGAGTTTCTTTGTAAACAGACCAATCACAACACCGACAAATGCGGATGTGATTACCCAACTCCACCACGGACTTCCGCCCCATGACAGATCGATCAGTGCATGACCGATAAACCCGATCAAGCCACCTGCTATCGGTCCGTACATTGCAGCTAACAGTGCAAGCACTGCATACTGAAGGCTGATATTTGTGTTTGGCACCGGACTGGGGATTGCGACGAAACGTCCCAGTACGAAGAACAGTGCTGCACCGATTCCCACGGCAACAACGGTTTTAATGCTGTTGTTCTTCATAACCTCTCCTCCTTTGTTTCTATCATTTGCCTTTTTCACGACACCGCTAGTATACGTCCTTTGAGAGGTCTTTGTCAATCGGTTCATGCTGATTTACTGCTAATTTCTTTGCTTCTTTATTTCTTTATTCACTTCGAAGTGCAATAACCGGATCCTTCTTTGCGGCAAGCTTTGACGGAATCAATCCAGCGATCATTGTCAATGCTACGCTGATTGCAACAAGGACAACAGCGCCTGTGATTGGAAGCTTTGCAATCTTTCCGATTCCGGTCAGATTTTTGATTACCATGCTAATTGGAATATTCAAAAGCAATGTGACACCAATACCCATCAAACCTGCTGTCAGACCAATAATGGCCGTCTCCGCATTGAATACTCTGGATATGTCCTTCTTGGATGCACCGACACTTCGGAGAATACCAATTTCTTTTGTGCGCTCAAGAACGGAAATATATGTGATAATTCCAATCATAATTGAGGAAACAATCAGTGAAATGGATACAAATGCAATCAAACCGTAGGACACGGCATTTATCATTGTATTCACACCAGACATCAAAAGTGCAACATAATCCGTATAACTAATCTGGTCATCCTCCTCTGCCTTCTCGTTGTACTGTGTGATCACGTCGGCAATCTTTTCTTTATCTTCAAAACTCTTTGCATAAATATTGATCGTGGATGGTGAATCAACGTCAACTGCCGACAGTTTCTGCAAGGTTTCCTCAAGTGTAGAACCGGAAACAGTTGACGGCATATACTCATCGTAATACTTTGCCAGAACTGTGGTATCATCGGTGCTGTCAATCAACTCATCAAACGCTTTTGCCACTGCTGCATATCCGGTTGTCCCAAACAGATCCCCCTGTGCCGTTGCATTTACACGCATCTGAAGCACCTGTGCCTGCGCAGACTCAGACTTGTTTTCCTTTACCATCTGTACCAGCTGCTTTTTCAGCATAGTCTGAAGCTCCTCATCACTGTAATCCTCCAGATAGGATTTTGCCGTCTCCTCATCCATGCCCATCGTGCTGGCTACAAGTTTAATAATTATATCACGGTTAGAGAATTTTTTCATATACGCTGCCATCATCTGCTCAATTTCCTCATCGGACGGCTCAGAAAGAATCTCTGTATAAATCTTTGTCTTATCGACATCACTTAAGCCTGCAAAATATTCCTTTATCTTCTCGGATTTCTCTTCATCTATCGGATCGTTTTCCTCTGTGATGACAAATGGCAATCCTGTCAAAAGATCAAGATTTTCATTTTTCGGGAGCTTTTGCTCTTTTACCAACTCACTGTTGTTTGTCTGCTCAATTACATACTGAGTCAGCGCAGAAGTATAACCAAAGCTTCCCGTTGCAGATGTCACAGCAGCGTCCGGATTTGGTTTGATAATACCGACAATTTTCAGTTCATAGCCGTGATCAATTATTAATTCCATTGAATCTTTATCATCACCGATATACTTCCAGGTACCACTTGTCTCTTTTGTATAATAATCCGGATTCAAAATTAACTTAAAGGTTGTCTTTAACACATCATCGTAAGAAATCTCGCGCTGCTCGATGTCTAATGCCTCGGATTTCATAACTGCCTTCATCGAGTTCATGACCTCTTCGTCGCTGACTAAACCGAGCGCATAGAAGGCAACATCTGTAATTTCATTATTATCGGACAGAATCAATACAATTTCATCTGCCGATTCCGGCCATCTTCCTGCCTCGAGATCATACTGAGCATATACCATATCCGAAATCAGTTCGCCGTTATTTCCCGGAAGAAGCTCTGACCACAGGCTCATCATACTGCTGCTCATCTGAGACATGGATGAGGAGGACATACCCATTATGGAGGACATGGAGTTCTCCGAAGAATCACTTCCTGATGAACTTTCTGACGAACTTGAACCGGTCATTCCACTCGTGAAAACGCTTGTCATATCGGTACTGCGATAGCCATCCCCCGTCTCAATATACGTATTTAACGTTACATCGTACTGGTACTGAATGGTTTCCACATGATCCCTTAACACATCGCTGTCTTTTTCCGATTCCTCTGCCATTTTTTCTTCCAGATAAGCCTTAAATTTTGTCAGGTTATTTGTCTCCTGACTTGATGCAAACATCGCATTGAAGAGTTCACCCATACGGCTGTTGGAATAGACAGTATTCTCCTTTTTGTCTGCGTTGTCGTCATCCTCCTGCGGAACTGCTGCCGTCAAAATGCTGGCAAGCGGTGACTCTTCCTTTGCAATCGAAACCGGATAAGAGGAAAGCGTATCACGCTGCAAATCGTTTACATAATCCTGGATACCGGTCGACAACGATAAAATCAGCGCAATTCCGATGATTCCGATGCTGCCTGCAAATGCTGTCAGAAGTGTGCGTCCCTTCTTTGTTTTTAAATTGTTAAAGCTAAGCGACACTGCTGTTCCCATTGACATGGAAATCTTCTTTCGCTTCTGCGGGGTTACACAGATCTGATCCGGCACGTTGTATGGATTGGTATCGTCCACGATACGACCGTCAAGTACGCGGATAATTCGAGTAGAATAATTTGCAGCCAGTTCCGGATTATGCGTTACCATAATGACGAGCTTATCCTTTGCAATCTCCTTTAACAATTCCATGATCTGCACACTCGTCTCGGAATCGAGCGCACCTGTCGGCTCGTCAGCAAGCAAAATGTCCGGATTATTGATTAACGCACGCGCAATCGCCACACGCTGCATCTGACCGCCTGACATCTGATTTGGTCGCTTATGAATATGGTCGGTCAGACCAACCTTCTTTAGAACCTCAATAGCACGCGCACGGCGCTCTCTTTTGGAAATTCCGGCCAACGTCAAAGCCAGTTCAACATTCGACAGCACGCTCTGGTGCGGAATCAGGTTGTAGCTCTGGAAAACAAAGCCGATAGAATGATTGCGGTAATAATCCCAGTCGGCATCCTTATATTTGCTGGTGGATACGCCGTTGATAATCAGATCACCGCTCGTATATCGGTCCAGGCCGCCGATGATATTCAAAAGCGTTGTCTTTCCGGAACCGCTCTGTCCAAGGATAGACACGAACTCATTTTCACGAAAATTCATGCTGACGCCTTTTAACGCATCCTGCCTGGTATCTCCTGCTACATACGTTTTTACAATATTTTTTAACTGAAGCACATTTTTCTCCTTTTCTTTTTTGACGCGAAACGTTTATTTTCCGCGTTTTTGACAATACGACTTTCATTATATTCCCTTGATTTTTCTGCGTCAATTCACTGCCGGGTTATTTTAGAAAGATTTCATTAAACCGCTATTTTACAAACATGGCAAGTTTGCAAGATGAAAACAAAATAGTGGTCTGCAACCTGTGCAGACCACCCCTTATAAAATCATATGATGTTGGGGTCAAAAGGCATTTTGACCCCTTTGATACCAGACTGCTGTCTCTTGCCATGAATTTACGAACCGATTACTGCTGCTTCTCCAGTTTTACCAGACGACTGGTTCCCAGTCTGCTCGCGCCTAACTTGACAAATTCTTCTGCATCGGCGAAGGAAGAGATGCCACCGGCCGCCTTGATCTGTACACCCTCACCTACGTGGGATGCAAACAGTGCAATATCATCGAAAGTTGCTCCTGCTTTGGAGAATCCGGTAGAAGTCTTTATGAAATCAGCCTTTGCAGCAGTAACAACCTCGCACATGCGAATCTTCTCAGTGTCAGTTAAAAGACAAGTCTCGATGATAACCTTTAAAATCTTATCACCACATGCATCCTTCAGACGTCGAATCTCTTCTTCTACGAGGTCGTATCTGCCATCCTTTACCCAGCCGATATTGATCACCATATCGATCTCATCTGCACCATTTGCAATAGCATCCTTTGTCTCAAACTCTTTCACTGCTGTGGTATTATATCCGTTTGGGAAACCGATTACGGTACAGATTTTCATTCTGTCTCCCACATATCCCCTTGCCTGCTTTACGTAGGACGGCGGAATGCATACGGATGCTGTCTTGAAGCGAATTGCATCATCACAGACCTGTCGAATCTCCTCCCATTTGGCTCCCTGGGCCAGCAACGTGTGGTCTACTTTATTTAACAATTTTGCGTGTTCCATTCGAAATCCTCCATTTTTCATTTTGATGAGTAATAAGCATCCTTTGCCTTATACATGTCTCTAGTATAATGGATTACGCAATTTCTTTCAACCTGTTTCTTTATCTTCACTTTTTTTCTTTTCGGCTTTATTTCGTGCAGCAAGGATTCCTCCGATTTTGCCGGATTCCTTTGATGTAAGATTTCCATATCCACCTGCATAGATTTTATCGATCACGCCAATCTCCTCAGCGATCTCAAGCTTTTGCAAATCTTTTTTTGTGAGCTTATTCCAGTCAGGTTTTGTCTTTCTTTGATGGGTATCTTTCATACATGCGGCTCCTTTCTACCTGTAGCATACCCAGAAAATTCCTTTCGATACGCTTGTTTTTCCAGTCTCATCATGTTATCATTTTTATATAAAAATTCCCATGACTTGAACAGTTATGAACCATAGAAAGGCAGGTCTTATGATTATTGCAGTTGACATAGGAAATACAAATATCGTAGTTGGAGCAATCGAATCCGACAGCATTTTGTTTACCGAGCGCATTTCAACTCATACTGACAAAACAGAGTTGGAATACGCGCTTGATTTTAAATTAATTTTTGAACTCCATCACATTGCTAATGCACAAATCGAGGGAAGCATTATTTCTTCTGTTGTCCCACCATTATCAAATATCATTAAGACTGCACTTGCAAAGCTGCTCTCAAAAGATCCGCTTGTAGTCGGCCCCGGCGTAAAGAATGGACTTTCAATCCGCATTGATAATCCGGCACAGCTTGGAAGTGACCTCGTTGTCACTGCCGTTGCTGCCATCGCCTCGTACCCTGCTCCTTCTATTGTGATTGACATGGGAACGGCCACTACATTTTCCGTAATAAACAGCAAACGTCAATACATCGGCGGTGCGATCGTGCCAGGTGCTGTCGTTGCACTTAATTCTCTCTCCTCGCAGACCTCCCAGCTGCCATTCATCAGCCTTGATGCACCAAAACAGGTAATTGGAAGTAATACCATTGACTGCATGAAAAGCGGTTCTCTCTTTGGAACTGCAGCGATGATTGACGGTATGATACGCCGCATCCGTGCCGAACTTAGAGAAAATGCAATTGTTATAGCGACAGGTGGTATCGCACATGCGATCCTTCCATATTGTGAAGAAGAGATTTCCTATGAACCTGATCTGCTGCTCAAAGGGCTCGGATTGATTTATAAAAAGAATCAAGTGACACATTAAGGTTGGTTGCATTTCTTTTGGGTGAGTGATAAAATGATGTTGGGGTCAAAAGGCATTTTGACCCATTTGATACCATATTGCGATGCAGCAAAACAAACGAGGAGGTACTTGCGATGCGAAATGAAGAACTTTTAATCCGCCTGACCCAGACACAGGGTATCGCCGGATATGAAAAAAAGGTACGCGAACTGATTGAAGAGGAGGTACGCCCTTATGCAGATGAGCTGATTGTGGACCCTCTCGGCAGTTTGATTGCCGTAAAGAAGGGCAAGGGAGGCCCACACTCCAAGAAGATCATGTTTGCCGCCCATATGGACGAAATCGGCTTCATGGTAAAGAAAATCGAGGAAGATGGTCGTCTTCTTGTATGCAACGTCGGCTGGAACTGGACCGCTTCTGCCTACAATACAAGAGTGGTTTTCCGCAACGGCATCTACGGTGTTGTCAGCAGTGTGAAGAATATTGAGGATGCGCACAATGATCCGAACGCACTCTTTATTGATATCGGTGCTAAGTCCAAGGAAGATGCACTCAAATATGTTCACGTTGGCTCTGTATGCGGCTATTGCGGTGAGTACCTGCCACTTGCAAATGATCTTGTTTGCTCCAAGACATTTGATGACCGTGTTGGCTGCTTCCAGCTAATTGAGGCGCTTCGCGAAAACGACGGAACCTACCCGAATGATATTTACTATGTCTTCACCGTTCAGGAAGAGGTTGGCTGCCGCGGTTCCAAAACCACTGCTGCTTTCATTAAGCCAGATATCGGTATCGCTGTCGACGTTACTCCAGCTCACGATTATCCGTGTGATCTGACCGGAAGCAACGCAATCGGTGAAGGCATTGGAATCAAAGTTGCAGACCCATCTGTTTTATGCGATGAGGACGTCGTCGCTGCTATGGAGCAGTGCTGCCGTCACGAAGATATCCCATTCCAGTATGAGGTAATCGACAAAGGAGGCTGCGATGCATCCAGCATGAACCTGTCCAACTGTGGTGTTCGCGCCGGTGGCATTTCCGTTGTCACTCGTTATGCACATTGCAGCAGCAGCGTTATCTCAAAGGAAGACGCTGAGGCCGGCATTCGTCTGTGCATTGCTTTTTCCAAATGCCAATTTTCATTCTAAATTTAAGGGGGAACGAAACCTATGACACATACCACTTCTTGGCCATATGCCAATGAGACAGGTATTACAGAAACACTTAGCTGCGACGTTCTCGTTCTAGGCGGCGGATTGGCTGGCTGTTATGCAGCCATCGCTGCTGCCAGACGCGGGCAGTCCGTCATCCTCGTCGAAAAGGGAGCGATTGAAAAAAGCGGCTCTGCCGGAACAGGCTTTGACCATTGGGAGTCCGCTTGCACCAATCCTTGCTCCGGTGTAACACCGGAAGAAATCGCCTGGGCCTATGTCAACGAGCAGGACTGGTACAGCAACGGAATTGCCCACTATATTGAGTGCCGCGAGGGATATGATCGTATGCTGGACATGGAGTCCTTCGGTGGCAAGGTACGTGATACCGAAAATGAATTTGAAGGCGCGGCTTTCCGTGATGAAAAGACAAAGCTGATGTTTGCCTATGACTATAAGAATAAATTTACGCTGCGTGTGTGGGGTTCCACCTTTAAGCCGTCTCTTTACAAAGAGTTAAAGCGTCTTGGCGTAAAGCTTCTGGAGCACACAGAGGCAACCGCTCTTTTAACTTCTACTGTAAACGGTGTAAAGCACGGTGCTGGCGCGTGCGCGATGGATGTTCACACCTGTAAGTTTTATATCCTTCGTGCAAAATCAACGATCCTTGCGATGTCCCGCCCAGCCAGAGTATGGCTGTTTGACGCCGATCAGCCGGGTCTGTGCGAATTTCGTCCGTTCCAGAGCATCGGAAGCGGTCATGCAATGGGCTGGCGAAGCGGCATCGAATTTACGATGATGGAAAAATCGGTTCGCGCCGAGTATTCTGCTGCCGGTCGAAGCTTCCCTGCCTACGGCACTGGAAACAATCACAACACCTGGTACGCGGCAACGATGGTCGATGCCAGAGGTGTCGAGATTCCATATGTAGACCGCGATGGCAAAGAGCTGACAAGCGTATTGGAGCGTTATTATCCGGCTCCAGGTCAGAAATTCTTCTTAAAGGGCGGTGTTATCGACAATCCAAAGTATGAGTACCGCGGCCCGGAAACGCTTGATTTTGATGAACTGATCAAGCGTGGCTATCAGCTTCCATTCTATGCCGATTTGAGCCGTATGCCAGACGAGGAACGCCGCGTCATCTGGGGTATGATGGTCGGTGAGGAAGGAAAGACAAAAATCCCGATTCTGCAAAATTATACAAAGCGTGGCTTTGACCCAACAAAGGATATGCTGCAAAGCTATGGTACCGGATGGCAGTCTGCAAACTTCCTTGAGCAGGAGCGTCAGTTCTTCGGTGCGCCGGGCGGCATTCTTCACGACTGGGATCTCAAGACAAACATTGATGGCATCTATGCTGCCGGTGACCAGCTCTATGCATCGGACTGTGCCGGATTTGCCTGTGCAACTGGCTACTATGCCGGACGAAAGGCCGCTGCTGCCGCCAAGTCCTGTGAGTTGCCATCTTATGATCCAGAGGAAGCGTCCCGCGAGCAGGCTCGTCTGTACGCACCGCTCTTTGTCAAAGATGGAATTAGCTGGAAGGAATTAAATCAGGCGATTGCAAAGGCCATGCAGAATTACTGTGGCGGTGTTCGCTGTGAAGCACTTCTACGCGAAGGTCTTGACTTGCTTGGCTCCTATGAGCGCGATATCGTTCCTCAGCTTTCCTGTAAGAACCCACATGAGCTGATGCGAATTCATGAGGTACTTGATATCCTCACGGTTGCCCAGATTGTGCTTCATGCTTCATTGCATCGCCAGTCCAGCTCTGCACCGCTCTTCTTTACCAGAAGCGATTATCCGGAAATGGACCCACAGGCAGACCACTGCCATATCGCACTTCATCAAGAGAATGGCACGGTAATTGAGCGCCGCGTACCGCTTGATTTCTTCGGTGATTTACAGACCGAGTATGAGAAGCGAAACAAAGATTATGAGGAAGAAAAGGAGGCAAATGGATATGCAAAACGATAAGCTTGTAACCAATTCTTTCGACTTTTCCAGCGTCAGCTTTTCACTCGAGGAAGTTCCTTGCAGTGTTCAACCACTCTCCTTTGATGAGTCGCTGTGCGTAGGCTGCGGAACTTGTGCACGTGTCTGTCAGTGTGATATTCTGTTCCCATCCGACAAGAAGGGAACACATCCGATTGTCGCATATCCGGGCGAATGTTACTACTGCGGTGCCTGTGTAATGGCTTGTCCGCGACCAGGCGCAATTAGTCTGAATCATCCACTTCGCAACCGTGCGAAGTTTGTGCCGATTATTTCGCAGTAATTGAATAATGATATAATTTTTTTGCTGGGATGTTCACTTAAATAAGGGACTCCCGGCAAAATTACTCTATTACACTTTAAACCCCAAATCCTTTTACAAATACAGAATAATATAACAGCCCAATAAGAAAACAATAATATAACACGATTGTCATTATTGATAACACATGTATTCTTTTTGCTTTTCTTTGCAGTTTTGGTTGAGCAATTGCATTGATTCTATACTGAACAGAAACGCCCACTAAACAGCCCGTGAAAATTGGCCATATGCTTATAACCCCTAATATTTTATATGCCAATGTACCTTCTACACAAAAGCACATTACTACATATACAAAAATGATTCCCACTACTACAAATAGAATACAAGAAATTGAAGATAAAATTATACCTATATACGTCCCAGATGTTTCTCGTTCTCCTTCATGTATCTCTTTTTTATTTTCGATAAATTTTGAAATTGAAATTCCGAGTAACCAATACGATAGAATCCCCCATAACACCAAAATAATCATTTCCTGCTCCCCTCTCTAAAATTCATTCGATTTCTTTATAAATTTATCGTGTATCACGTTACTTTATATTTTACTCAACATTATGTTTTTTCAGCGTTTATTATGTGACAGATAGTTGAAAGCTTTGTGTTTTTTCAATGTTTTCTGCATCTACAACTTCATAGTCTTTTAAAATGAATTCATTTACATAGCAAATATTTTTTTGCCAAGACAAAAATCCCCCGCTACCGATCGTAAAATCAGTAGCGGGGGATTTCATTTTATTTCACTTTTAACTCATTTTTTAATAAGTTCTCAGAATTATTCAGCGTCAGCTGCCTTCTGGCTCTCTGGAAGTGTTGTGCTGTTTCCAGCCTGGAATGCTTCGAGTCTCTCATCGATAACATCCTGATAGCCCTGATCTAAGTACTGCTGTGCATAATCCTCATACAGTGCATCAAACTCTTCCGGCTTGCACATGGTCAGCGCATCTCTGAACTCCTTGTACAGCTCGCCAAGTGTAGTCTGATATTCAGACTGTGCAGAGATTACTACGGAGAACTGGCAGTCACTTAAACCATACTGGTCAGCAATTGCAAGACGATCATAGTAGTACTGAATGATATCATCGGTGAAGTTCTGCGGCAGATCCTGCGGAGTATCAGCCTTAATGTTCTCTTCAACGGTATCAAATGTTCTCTTTTCCTTTACGATACACCAATAGTCCTTGCTGTTGTTGTAACCCTGCTTGTAGTCGCCACTGTAATCACTTACGCTAACCGGATTGCCATCATCGTCTAAGTTGTAGTTCTCGCCTTCAATACCCCACTGGAAGGTATACAAATTCTCAGGCTGGCTTAACCACTCCATGTACATCCATGCAGCCTTTAACTCATCCTCTGTTGCTGTAGCGGAGAAGCCTACGATCATACCAAATGGGTTCTCTGCTCTCCATGCCGGAACAGTTACGATTCCATCCTCGCCAGACTCATCAACTTCAGCGTTGATCGGAGTGATTGCTAACTTTCCATCCGGATTCTGATCATAGAATGCGTTCAGGAAATCCGTATTTGCACTTACGTAACCGCTGTAGCTGTAACTCTTGCCGTTTACGAAGTTTGCCTTTGCCGTCTCAGAATCGATGATGTAATACTCTGGATCGGTGATACCGGAATTGTAATCCTCATTTGCTCTCTTTAACAGGTTGTAGTTCGGCTCCCATCCAAGTGACGGAATGTTGTAATCACCATACATAGCCCACTCTTCTTCGTTGCACGGATAGGTTCTGTATGACTGGTTCTGGTCAGAACCAACACCTGTGATCATTGCGCCTCCGCCTGGATGCTCACAGATACCTGCGTCCATGATCTTCTGCATAGCATCAAGATACTCAGCACGATTCTTCGGTACGTGATCATATCCAACCTCCTCTAACCAGTCCATACGAACGAATGTCTGGAAAGAATAAACAGTATCATAATATGGTCTCTCAGCCAGTGCAAAGTAAGTCTCGCCGCCAAGTGTGCTGTACATCAGACGTCCGCCCTCTTCCATGGATGCATAGTAAGTAGGAGCTACTTCCTTGAACTCGTCCATATCGAAGGTTGTCAGATAACCATCATCTGCCCACTGAGCTACCTTCGGGTAGTCATACTCCATCAGGATGGTCGGCAGATTCTGATCTGCTGCAAGCAGTGCGTAAGATGTCATAACATCACTTCTTGTAATCGGAACGTACTCAACTGTGATATTGTACTTGTCACCGAAGTTTTCCTGAATCCAACCGGTCCAGTAGTTATCGGAAACATCCGGAACACCCTCTGCACCTCTGTCATAAACCGGAACTCTCAGCGTTACATTTTCTGCAAATGCTTCCCAATCCGTTGTGGAAGCGGTCTCATCTGCCATTGCCGGAATGCACCCTGCCACCATAGCACCTACCATTGATACGGCGAAGACCTTGCGAAGATTCTTTTTCATAGTAAATATCCTCCTTTTATTAAAAATTCGTTTATGCTGCATCACAGCTTTCCACACTGCGACTACATATCTTTTATTACCCTTTGTTGTCGTTCCCTTGGTGTCACTCGAAAAACCCTTTTTATAACCGATCAGCCCTTTACAGCTCCAATCATAACGCCCTTAACAAAATACTTCTGTAAGAACGGATATACACAAATGATCGGGATCGTTACAAACATGATACATGCTGCCTGAAGTACCTCCGGTGTACTTGTAACAACAACTTCGCCGGAAAGCTGTGCAGTCTGTGCCTCAGATGCTGAGGAAACAAGCTGTGACAATTTGTACTGAACCATCTTCAATGACTCAGAACGGATATAGTACTTGTTATCTGCGTAGGAATTCCAACGACCTACTGCATAGAACAAGGACAATGTAGCCAGAATCGGCTTCGACAGCGGAAGCACGATCTTCCAGATAATCTGGAAATTGGTTGCACCGTCAAGGAATGCTGCCTCCTCCAAGCTGTCCGGAATATTGGACTGGAAGTAGGTCTTCATAATCAGCATATTGTATGGTGCATAAATCAACGGAAGAATCAATACCCATACGGTGTCGAGCATATGTAAGTCAGAGTACAGCAGATAAGTTGGAATCAGACCTGCGCTGAAATACATTGGGAACATCAGGATAAAGGTAAAGAATGTTCTTCCCTTTAATCTCTTTCTGGACAATGGATATGCTGCACAGGTACAAGCGATCATACCCATCAGAGTAAACAGCAGCGTCACAATTACACTGTAGACGAAGGAACGAACCATTGAACCATCTTCAAAGATAGATACATATGCATCTAAGTTAAAACCAATCGGCCAGAAGCTGACTCTCTTCGCAAGTACTGCTGTATTACTGGAAACAGACTTCGCCAGCAAATGAATAAATGGAATTATACAAGTCGCACACAGGATCACAAGGATGACCACCATCACGACGTCGCTGACATGAAATCTCGTTATGGCTCTGCTACCATCGGTAACAATGTCATTTTCTTTATTTTTCTTTGCCATGACAATTCACCCTCCTTATAATAATCCTTCCTCGCCAAGCATCTTCGCAACACGGTCAGATAACAGAACGAGTACAAGTCCTACCAGAGACTGGAAGATACCTACTGCGGTTGCCATACTGAACTTTGCACTTGCAAGACCCTTGTCATAAATATAGATTGCAAGCTGATAGGAGAAATCCTTAACCTGCGTATTTCCAAACTGATCCAGACGTTCGTAGTTACTGCCCATAACTTTACCAAGATTCATGATAAGCAAGGTAACAACCGTTCCTTTAATTCCAGGAAGTGTAATATTCCACATACGCTGCCAGCGGTTTGCACCGTCGATCATGGCCGCCTCGTAAAGTTCACCGCTGATACCGGTGATGGCTGCCAGATAAATAATGGTGCCCCAGCCCATTCCCTGCCATACACCGATCAACAGGTAGGTA
Organism: uncultured Oscillospiraceae bacterium; assembly: GCA_963652495.1. Lineage (GTDB taxonomy): Bacteria > Bacillota > Clostridia > Lachnospirales > Lachnospiraceae > Anthropogastromicrobium. Next base: position 43,873 of record CAVJTU010000008.1, on the reverse strand, counting down.
ACTGCCCAGTGCCATTTTTCTGTCAAAAATGGGATACCAGTTTCAATAATACCTGCATTCATTAAGAATACGTTTACCATACCGGTAGATGGACGGAACATCTGATAAGCAACGCTTCCGACGATAACCCAGGAAAGGAAATGCGGCAGATAAAGAATTGTCTGCGTAACTTTCTTAAATCGCGGGAAACGAAGTTCGTTCAAAATCAATGCTAAAATGATTGGCATTGGGAAACCAACTGCCAAATCCAAAAGGTTGAATACGATTGAACTCTTTAGTGCACGGATAAAATCTTTATCCTTGAATACTTTACGGAACGTATCCCAACCTACCCACTTGCTTCCGGCATAACCCTTTGCAGGCTTATAATCCATAAAGATCATGCGGATGCCGCCATATGATGCATAATTGAAGATCACAACTAAAGCAACAGGAATCATTAAAAGAAGATATAACTGCCAATCCCGTTTCAAAGCATTTGCCCAGGTCGTCTTTGTCTTCACGCCCTTGCTAATTGTCGCTTTTGCCATAGTTTGTCTCCTCCTTTCTCTTTTTATAGTGCAATATGTTACACTTGATTGTTTTTATTGTAGCATACTCTATCATTTTTTCTAATCAAACCTTTGCAGATACTATGCAATTCCAACCATTTTCATATATTTTCATACAATCGCGACGTCAAAGCGCGTTTCAATTTGACAAACATGAACGATTCGAGTAAAATAAAACCATAAAAAGCAGATGATTTTGCATAAAATTAATGTTATAGATGGGGTAAATTATGGCAAAACAAAAAAATATCATTACCGAATTTCGTAATTATCCGCTTCGCGTTGAATTTCCGGTACTGTTGTTGACTGGAAATCAATGGTGGATTTCGGATATTCCAAGCGAAAATCTTCATTTTCATAACTGTCTTGAAATTGGGCTGTGTCACGAAGGCGAAGGCACTCTTGTAATTCAAAAAAATACATGCCATTTTTCTGCAGGAGACATTACACTTATTGCGAGAAATATTCCGCATACCACTTACAGTGCACCAGGTACACAGAGCCGCTGGACTTACCTGTTTGTCGACCCGCAAGAGCTTCTTGACCCACTGATGGGCGGCTATGCAAAGCAAGCCTCAGAGCTTCTCAAAAAAATAAATACCGCCTTTTTAATTCCAGCCGGTCACTGTCGTTCTGTATCTTTTTATTTTAATCAGATCTGCTATGCCATGCAGGAAAAGCCGGCAAATCACCATTTAAAGGTTCGTTCTGATTTTCTTTCGATGATGATTGAGGTCGCTGCTTTTCTTCCGGAAAAAATTTCAGCGTCAGAAACACCTGAGAACGCATCGACTCTCTCAATTGTTCCGGCACTCGAATATATCAAAAAAAATTATATGACAAGTTTTTCGATGGATTATTTGGCAGAGTTATGTGGATTAAGTCCAACTCATTTTCGCCGTATTTTTAATCTGGCAATGGGGCGCAGTCCACTTGAATACTTAAATACCGTGCGAATCAATAAGGCATGCTATTTGCTTCGCTCCACAGAGGATTCCATTCTAAACATCTCGGAGGACGTCGGTTTCCACTCAATTTCAAGCTTTAACCGGTATTTTAACCGCATGATTGGCATGTCGCCAAGAGAATACCGCTGCTGCGACAGTCAGGACGAACGCCTGCAAAAGGCAAAGATCATGAAATGCAACGGCTGGATGGAAGCTGAGAAATAAAACTGTCGTTTGGAAAATCCATAAATGTTATATATGCATATAAAAGAGGAACTCCCTTTCGGGCGGTTCCTCTTTCTTCTGTCTTCTATATTTGATACCAGGGTCAAAAAGTCTCTTACTGCTCTTCGATTGGTCTTACCTTTCTTGGGCGACCTCTTCTTTTCTTTGCAGGTGCTTCGGTCGTTTCTACAACTGCAATCGGCTTTGCTTTGACTGCTCCCACAGATTCTGCGGCCTTCTCAGCCTCGATCTCTGCCTTTTTGCGACGGCCTCTCTTTGGCTTTTCTGCCGGTGCCTCTGTAGACGCTGCGGTTTCAACAGGTGCTGCCTCTGCCACAGCCTCCTCTGACTTTACTTTTCTCGGGCGGCCTCTTCTTTTCTTTGCAGGTGCCTCTGCCGCATCCTTAGCAGCCGCAATCTCTTTTTTTGGTTCTTCGTCCTCGATTCTACAGAATGCTGCCGCTGTACGGCTTGGCAGATAAGCGAAGAATCCGGTTCTTCCGTCCGGCAGCTCGATGGTGTTATAGACAATATCCTCTGCGATACGATCCTGCCCACCAAATCTGCTTTCATCGGAAGTTAAAACGGCATGATATCTTCCGGCCTTGGATACCGGAACGAAATATCCCTCGAAAGAGCGACCTGGATGGAAGTTGAAGGTAAATACAACCTTGCCCTTCTCGTAGATCATCATATTATCCTGCTGATGTACCCACATATTGTATGGATTTTCATCCTCCAAGATACGATGCTCCTTAGTGAATGCGATCATTGCCTTATCAAAATCATTCAACCAGCAGTACTTCAAATCCTTGTTATCGACTAAGCTCCACTGACGTCTGCAATAATGGTAGCTCCAGCCATTCCCCTCTCTTGGAAAGTCAATCCACTCCGGATGACCGAACTCATTGCCCATAAAGTTCAGATAGCCCTCACCGCCAAGCGTCATCGTGATGAAACGAATCATCTTGTGGAGTGCAATGCCTCTGTCAATGATGTAATTCTGAGTGTTCTTCTCCATAGACCAGTACATTTCCTTGTCACACAGACGGAACATAATCGTCTTGTCGCCTACGAGTGCCTGATCGTGAGACTCTGCATATGCGATAACCTTCTCGTGCGGTCTGTGGCTGGTCAGCTCATGCCAGAGCTTCCACATATCCCAGTCCTCATCCTTGTATTCCTTCAGGAACTTGATCCACATATCCGGAATACCCATCGCCAGACGATAATCAAAACCAATACCGCCCTCATCGATCGGGATACACATACCCGGCATACCGGACATATCCTCTGCAATCGCAAGTGCACCCTTTTTATATGTGTGAATCAGCTCATTTGCCAGAGTCAGATAGGTGATTGCCTCGATATCGGTATTCATAGAAAAATACTTGTCATAATGATCAAAGCTTGTTCCCAGACCATGATCCAGATACAGCATACTGGTGACACCATCGAAACGGAATCCGTCAAAATGGAACTCCTGCATCCAATATTTTAAGTTGGAAAGCAGGAAATGAAGAACCTCGTTCTTTCCATAATTAAATAATCTGGTATCCCATGCCTGATGGTAACCTCTTGCGCCACTGTGGAAAAACTGATAATCCGTTCCGTCAAACTCATTGATACCCTCGCGTGTATTCTTTGCCGCATGAGAATGTACCACATCGAGCAGCACGCGGATACCCATATTATGTGCCTTATTTACCAGATATTTCAGCTCCTCCGGCATACCGCTTCTGGATGCCGGTGCAAAAAAGCTGCCGATCTGATAACCAAAGGAACCGTAGTAAGGATGCTCCATAATGGCCATAATCTGGATTGTATTATATCCAAGATCCTGAATGCGTGGAAGTATGTTATCTGCAAACTCAAGATAAGAGCCAACTTTTCCTTCCTCCTGAGCCATGCCTACATGACACTCATAAATATACGGCGGCAGTTCACTGTGAAAATCCTGATCCGTCCACTCAAACGGTGTCTCTGGATCATATACTTCTGCACTCCACTGGTAAGTCTCTGGATCCTGTACGACTCTTCTCGCATATAGCGGAATACGCTCCAGTTCCTGTCCGTCATGCTCGACAATCGCTAAGACCTTGCAGCCGTTCCACAGCGTATCCTTTGACAGTTTTAGTTCGAAAATGCCATTTTCCAGCTTCTCCATCGGATGCTTTCTGTGATTCCAGCCATTAAACTCTCCAGCCAGATACATCTTAGAAGCGCCAGGTGCCCACTCACGGTAAACCCAGCCTTCCGGTGTTCTGTGTATACCAAAGTACTCATGTCCATTGGCAAAATCCACAATCGATCCCTTTGCGCCAACCAGTTCCTCTCTCTTCTTGTGATAACTATTGACGCGCAGATCCAGATCAGCTTCATAAAGCTTCAGCACATCATCGTATTCCATAATCTTGTACTTCATAACTTTCCTTACCTTTCCGGTTCCCACAAAACCTTTTCTGAAATTACGAATAGACAGATACATCATACACCTTTTTCAGTTTTTCGTCAATATCTCTATGAATATTCGTGTTTGTTTTGACGTTATCGTACAATTTCCATAGTTTCCATATGCAGACTCGAAGGTATTTTGGGATATGCAGCGATTGTCTTTTCGATAATGCGTCCACTCTCGTACGCCTCTACAAGCTCGCGCAGCTCATTGATGCGCAAGGCCAATTTCCTGCCTGCATCCGTGTCTGCTACCAGAATGCGCTTTTTCATCGTTTCTGTAATCTGAATAGTCGGCATCTCATCTTGCTCTGACTGTGACAGCGGATGTGCGATATAATCGTGGTGCTGCGCCAATGCCAGATAATGGGAGTTAAAGATTAATGTATAACCTGCAATTCCTGTTTTTGTCTGATAGGCTTTTGACAATCCTCCGTCAATCACGTATAACTTGCCGTCTGCTTTAATCGGTTTTTCGCCATCCTTCTGACGCACCGGAACGTGACCATTTATGATGTGACCATGTACCTCATCCACGCCAAACTCCCGTAATATACGCTCGCACACATGCGGGTCGGCATTCAGACGATAATAGCTGTTATAAATCTCTTCGTGCAGCGCTTTTTCTTTTGTAAAATAGCGTTCAAATGCAGACATTCGGCTCTTGCCAAACAGAGGTGATTGTGCGCTGCACCACAAAAGCCACATTTTATCAACATTTTTTTGCTTATCGGGGTGTCCCTTCGGCAGGAAATAGGCTTCCCGCGCTGCTTTTTCAAGCCTGTCAAGAAGTGCTTTTCCAGAATATGCCACTCCATCCACCTCGACCTTTTCAAAGCTTCCGTCCTCATTCATCGGAATACAACCATGAAACAGCAGATTCCCATTCATACAAAGATACATGCTTCCACTGCTGTAAAGGAAGCGCACATGACGCTGCAAAGCCTCACTGTGGGAAAACGATGCGGCAAGCACATCCATCAGCTGTGCTTCCTGTGATGTAAGTGCCAATGGATTTTTCGGATCTACGGTTGGAAAGTTCGTATCCGTCAGCGGACACGTAATGCCATTATACTGATAGAGTCCTTTCTCGTAATCAATGTGTTCCAATAAATTCCGGTCTTCCATATGATATTCCGGATGACGATGTACCATCTGACCGATCAATTTGAGCTGAATAATTGCCATCGCCTTGTGCATCTTCGAAGACAAATTTATCGCTACCTTATCATAAACATTCTCATCAAGAATCGTTGGCTGGAAACGCTCGCACGGGTCATCGCGATAGGCAACCGATGCAAAATCGGACAGTGAACGAAGATTAATTCCATAGCCATCCTCAAGGCAGTCAAAATTGTTATAGCTGATACCTATGCGCACAACATTTGCAATCAGAATGCGATTACCGCAGGCAGCTCCCATCCAGGAAATATCATGATTTCCCCACTGAATATCCACATCTCCGTACTCGATCAGTTTCTCCATAATGCGGTCCGGGCGTGGTCCTCGGTCGAAAATATCGCCAATCACATGAATCCAGTCCATCGTGAGGCCGCGAATCAGCTTACAAAATTGCGGAATAAACGTACTTGCAAGACCGCTTGTCACGATTGCATCAATGATCTGGCTGCAATATTCAATACGACCTTCCTCCTGACCCGGATAGAGCAATTCTTCCACCAGATATTCGTACTCGTGCGGAATCTTGCTGCGCACATGCACACGGGAATATTTTGCACTGACACCGCGGCATAGCTGTGTCAGATAAAAAATCGTATCTCTCGTCCACCGATCGGTATCACAACCGTACTCATGCATCAGATTAAACACCTTGACCGGATTGTAGATCAGATTAGCCAGCAGATTTTGCTGTGGATTTGTCAGCACATCAGCAAACTGAATGCGAATCTTCTCGCGTATGACGCCAGATGCGCCATTCATCAGCTCGGAAAAGCCCTTATATTCGCCGTGCAGATCACTAAAAAAATATTCGGTGCCTTTTGGCAGACTGCTCATTGCTGTCAGGTTCGCAATCTCACATAACGCTGAACGGCGATTTGGATATTCTCTTGCGAGCAGCTGCAGATATCGTTCTTCCATAGTTTCCTCCCTTTTTGAATAAAAAAATACATATCGTTTATACTGTCTTATATCGTCATTTACCGTACCCGGGAACGAAGCAAGTGGCGTTTATCCATAAATCATGCTATCGAAAAAGGCGGCTGCAAAAAAGCAGCTGCCCTTTTCACGTCCAGGCAGCATTGCTGCGGACTTTTCTCTTATGTCTATGACTTACTTTGTCTGAATCTCAAGGCTGATACCGTACTCGTTTAATATTTTCTCAAGCTCTGCGGTATCAAGACCTGCGCCTTTCTTTGCAATATAAGCTGCCTTGATCAGATCAAATGCTCTCTTCTGTCCATTCTTTCCAAACTGAACCAATGCCTGCAGATTATTCTCGACATTCGATACGAATGCTTTCTGAAGTCCCATACGTGCCAATGCCTGAAATGCCAGATAGATATTGTCGAAGCTCTTGTCCTGGCTCTTCTCCAACAGCAGGCTCAATGCCAGACGACCGATTTTCTCTCTGCTCTTTGCAGAACCATTTTCCTCGATATTCTCAACATCGATCAGGCTGCTGACATCCTCGTTCGGATACAGATCAAGTGCCATCTGTAACTGATACAGACGATCCAGACGATCCTGCGGAATTGCTTCCTCGCCCTTCTCCTTCTTAATTGCAGCAAGCTCCTCTGCGATCGGCAATCCCTCCAACAGGAAGTTTATAAAGTTTCTGCTTACGGATCCTGCAAATGTGGAGGACTCAACCTGCTTGAACTTGCTCTTTAGCAGTTCCTGAATCGCCAGATCAAACTCGTCATTATCAAGCTCCTTATAATCGGCATGCGTGATCAGTTCCTGCAGCAGGAACAGAAAATGAACGGTGTCGATAACCTCGTCATCAATTGCCTTGAAACTCTCAATAAAGCCCTGAACATTTCCAAGTCTTGCCTGTGCCTCGGTGCGAAGTACCACAACCGGCTGATAGTTGCGATTTTCCTTTGGGAACTTGTCAGCAAGTTCGATTAACTTCTTGAAATCTCTTGCATTATAATTTGCAAGCAATTCCATGTAATCAGTATCAGGTGCATTCTTTTCCTTTAAAAGTGCTAACAGAGCAAAACTCTGATCCGTCTTCTGCGCACGAAGAGAACGGAAGAAACGGCTGTTCAGCTGTGAAACACTTAACTTGTCCATGTTCTGGGTATAATCAGTTACAAAGTGCTCTGCGATGGTCACTTCAATTGCACCAACGCCCTTGTCTAAGCTGTCAAGCAATGCGCCAAGCAGACGATATTCATTGCGAAGCTTCAGATAACGCACACGCAGCACATCACTTGAAAGGACTTCCTGACGATTCGGATGATCGTTCTGAAACTCTTTTAACTCCTCATCCTTCTTTACAAAGAGCATCATAAAGTAAACAACCTCTGGCTCTTCGCCAAATTTGTAAGAACTGAGCGGACGATACATTGGTGTCAGCGGCGCATGCTTTTTGCCTGCATAATTTTTCTGAAAATGTTTAAAGAATCCCTGACGATCCTCTACTCTGTACTGGCTGCTCTTACCAGTAAACCAGGAGATTTCGTTTTCAATTCCCTCGATCTTTTTGCGGAACTTATGATTCTCCAGTGTTTTATTATAGTCCTGAAGAATCACCTGCCTGTATGGGTTTTTAAGCAGGATCCTCGCAGCCTGCATCTTTTCCTCTGCCATTTATTACCTCTCTTTCGCTGTCGTGCAGCTTTTTCTATGTGATTTCTGCACCTATCATACCACAAAATTTCAAACAATTCAATTCAATTTTACCAATTTCATATAATAGACGAAAAAAAGTGCCTCCCCGAAGATTTTATCCTCAGATCGGCACCTTTTTCATTCACTATTTATTACAATTTGATTTTAAGGTTCTTCGGTCCAAATCCCAGCGGAAGAATTTCCTTTAAAGTCATGATCCTGTAATCACTTGGAGAGGTTCCCAAAATGATCGGGAAAGTCTCGTAATCACAAAATTCCATCATTACCTGACGGCACACACCGCACGGAGCAGTCAATACAAGCTCGCCGCCCTCAGACCCTGCCACGATAGCGATTGCGGCAAAGGAACGCTCTCCCTCGCTGACTGCCTTAAAAAATGCGGTACGTTCAGCACAGTTGCTTGGCGTATAGCCGGCATTTTCAATGTTGCAGCCACGATAAATCTTTCCATCCGCGGTAAGAAGTGCTGCTCCTACCTGAAAATGAGAATATGGCGTATAAGCCATCTTTCTGGCTTCGATTGCTTCCTTCATTAAAACTTCTGCGTCGATATTCATATATTTACAGTTCCTTTCTACTTGTCAAATCTCTTTACTTAGACTTGATATATGGCTTTCCGTTTGCCGCAGGAACTCTTGCCTTGCCGACAAACAATACCAGTGCAAGAATGGTCACGATATACGGAATCATAGAGATAAGGTTCGGTGAAATAATGTTGCTCGTTCCTGCGAGAACCTTCACACCACTGCAAAGACCAAACAGCATACATGCAAGCATGGCACCGTGCGGTGTAAATTTACCAAAGATAACAGCCGATATTGCCATGAAGCCCTGTCCTACGATAACAGCAGGACGGAACTGATTCGTGGTTGCCATTGTGATATAGGCACCGCCAAGCCCTGAAAAAAATCCAGACACGATAACGGCAATGTAACGTGTTCTTGTTACGTTGATACCAAGTGTATCACAAGCCTTTGGATGCTCGCCAACTGCACGAAGACGAAGCCCGAATCTTGTCTTATAGAAAATAAACCAGACAATTGCCACACAGATAAAGCACAAATAACCTGCCACATGAATATTTAGGACATTATTCCAAAAAGAACCTGCCGGAAATACACCATCAAGCAGTTTCGGAAGACGGCTGGCAGAATCAGTGATCGCCGGAGTATCCGTACTATCTTCAAACAGCACACGACAGATAAAAATCGCAATACCCGGTGCCAGGAAGTTAATTGCAGTACCAGAAATTGTCTGGTCCGCATTACAGGTAATGCAGGCAAATGCATGAATCACAGCGACAAGTGCTCCTGCTACGCCAGCAAGCACAAACGCTAACCATGGTGCTCCCGGGATAAAATAACACAGAGCTGCGCCGGTAAATGCGCCTACTGTCATCATCCCCTCAATACCAATATTGACAACACCACTTCGCTCAGAGATACAGGAGCCAAGCGCCGCATACAAAAGCGGAGGTGTTGCGATCAGCATTGCGTTGATCAAAAGTCCAAGATCGTTTATAAATTCATTCATCTTACTTTTCCTCCCTTATGCAGCTTTCTCAGAACAAATGTCTTAAATACATGTGAAATCGCGATAATCAAAACGATCGCACCCATGATGATGTCCAGAACTTCCTTCGGTGCGCCTACAAGATTTAACTTGGAACCACCATACTTCATTGCTCCGTAGAACAGTCCCGCAAAGATACAGCCAATTGGATTTGAGCTTGCAATCAGCGCAACCGTAATTCCCTGAAAACCGAAATTTTCCTGTCCGGAGAACTGTGCAATGTGCATCGCATTTCCAAGAATCTGAGTTGCACCTCCAATACCTGCCAGCGCACCAGAGATAGCAAGTGCTTTCATGACAGAGGCACCGGCGTTAATACCGCCGTATTCTGCTGCATGATTATTAAATCCGACACTGCGAAACTCATAACCAAGTGTTGTCTTATTGATAATATACCAGATAATTATTGCAGCAATCAATGCAAGAATAATACCGTAGTTTGTAGCATTGCACCCGGTCATCTGACGTACTGACAGCGGCATCAGCATCTTCGCATTATCCAGGATATCAATTGTTGTTTCCTTTGCATTTGCCTTGATACCCGGCAGATTTACCATATAATTTGAAAGGTAGTATGCAATCCAGTTCATCATGATAAAAGAAAGCACCTCATTGATACCCTTCTTTACCTTTAACAGACCACAAAATGCAGACCACAGCGCACCTGCCGCGGCCGCCGCAATCAGGCACAATGGAACAGTGATAATTGCTGGAAGCGGACAAAAGATTCCGATTATGGTTGCCGCAAGGCTTCCTACTACAAACTGACCCTCTGCTCCAATATTAAATACACCCGTGCAGAAAGAAAAAGCCACGCTAAGACCCGTAAAAATAAGAGGTGTTGCATACACAACAGACCAGGCTAAAAATTTCGGCTTGCTGAAAATACCTGAGATAAGCTTTGCATAGATCGTACCCGGATTCAATCCTGCAATCGCAAGAATAATTGCGCCCGTCAGAAATCCAATAAGGATTGCCAAAAGCGTGTAGACGATATTTCCTTCTAGTATACTTTTCTTATGATTCATGCTGCTTTCCTCCTGCCATCATAATTCCAAGTGTCTTCTCATCTGCACCCACTGCCGACATGCTTCCTGTAATCTGACCATCGAAGATAACTTCGATGCGATCGGACACACTCATAATCTCATCCAGTTCAAAAGAAACGAGAAGAACGGCCTTATTCTTGTTTCGCTGCTCAACCAGATAGCGATGTACAAACTCAATCGCACCGACATCAAGACCACGCGTTGGATTGACTGCAATCAAAAGCTCGCTATCATTTGTAATCTCTCTTGCAATGATAATCTTCTGCTGATTTCCTCCGGAAAGTGTTCCAGCAGGACGGGATGCACTGTCTGCCGGACGGATATCAAACTTTTCAACCATTTCCTTTGCATGGGCCATAATTGCATTCTTCTTTAAAACACCCTTTCTGGAATATGGCTCCTTCATGTAGTTTTGCAAAATCAGATTCTCAGCAACGGTGAACTCCAGCACTAAGCCATGTTTTTGACGGTCAGCCGGAATGCTCGTGATTCCGTTTTCAAAAATTTCCTTCGGCTTTTTGTTAAAAACATTCTTTCCATTGATAAGAACCTCACCTGAATCGCCCTTTCTAAGACCAGTCAGAATCTCAACCAGCTCAGTCTGTCCGTTTCCATCAACACCGGCAAGACCAACGATCTCTCCTCTTCGCACATTTAAGTTCAGTCCCTTCAAGATCTCAACACCACGATAATCCTTTCCGTGAATGTTCTTTACCTCTAAGACGACCTCACCAGGCTTAATATCCTTCTTATCAACCTTAAACTCAACTTTGCGGCCCACCATCATTGCTGCCAGTTCATTCTCATCGACATCACTGACCTTAACGGTATCAATGTACTTACCTTGACGAATGATTGTACAGAAATCCGCACAGGCTGTAATCTCCTTTAGCTTGTGGGTAATCAAAATAACTGACTTGCCATCGGCTGTCAGATTGGAAATGATCTCCATCAGTTCGGTAATCTCCTGCGGTGTTAAGGATGCGGTCGGCTCATCCAAAATCAGGATGTCGGCGCCACGATAAAGCACCTTTAAAATCTCAACACGCTGCTGCATACCAACAGAGATATCCTCAATCTTGGCATCCGGATCTACCTGCATGTTGTAACGTTTGGAAATCTCCTCTACCTTCCTGCGCGCCGTCTTTAAATCAACAGTAAGACCCTTCATCGGTTCCATTCCCAAAATAATATTTTCGGTAACAGAGAACGGCTGTACCAGCATAAAATGCTGATGAACCATACCGATTCCAAGCTCAATTGCGCGGCTCGGACTGTGAATCACTTCCTCTTTTCCTCCAACAAAAATCTGACCGGATGTCGGCTGATACAGACCGTAGAGTACATTCATCAGCGTACTCTTTCCGGCTCCGTTCTCTCCAAGGATTGCATGGACTTCACCCTTGTGAACGAGCAGATTGACGTGGTCATTTGCCGTAAAATCACCAAATTTCTTGACGATTTCCCGCATTTCGATGGCTGGCTTCGTCATATCCATATGACTGATTTTCTCCATCTCTTCCTCCTCCTTCGTCATGTTTGTAAGCAGTCAAGACCTACTGCCTTTGTACAATGCTTTCGTTGCAATGTTCGTGTCAAAGCGGACATTCGCAATCCGCTTCGCTACTTACTTGATTCGGTTAAAACAATACGTTTCGCAATGCCTTTTGACATTTCTCTAAGGCATTGCTTTTTTACGTGGTAACAACATCAAAAAAGCAATGTTCATGAGCAAGTTTTTCGAGCTGTTCCATATACTCCTTTGACGGACTCTGATAGCTCCTGTACTCTTCCCTGACGCCAAAAGGACGGTATGAGATGAGTTTGTAGCGCACCGGATGGATGCTCTGATAAGGCTTAAGCAATTCTCCGGCTTCGATGATTGTATTTTCAATGTCAAACAACCCTGGCACGACAACAGTACGAATCTCATAAAGCTTTCCAAGTTTCGCTAAAAATACCGCATTTTCGAGCGTGTTCTTGTTTGGCATCGCAGTAACTTTTAAATGATCTTTTTCGCTAAATGCCTTAATGTCCAGCATGACACCGTCTGTAACGGCTAACAGATCATCTTTTCCCTCAAAAAGTGTGCTTCCATTGCTGTCCATCATCGTGTTTAAACCGGCTTCCTTGCACAGCTGAAATAAAGGTTCGACAAATTCACAGTATAGGCTGCACTCGCCTCCGGAAACGGTGACGCCGCTGATAAATGGAATCTGCATTTTGATCTGTTCAAAGGTCTGTTCCGGCGTTAGATTACTGATACGCGGGCTGCTTCCAAAATGACATGTCTTGATGCACATATCACATCCGATACAGCGTTCTGGAAAGAAACGTACCTTGCCATTTTCATTTTGAAGTGCTCCGGCAGGACAGACCTGCACACATGCCATACAGCCTGTGCACATATTTCTTGTCTCCGGATTATGACAGTAACGACAGTCCCAGTTGCATCCCTGAAAGAATACAGCGGTACGGTTTCCGGGACCATCTACACTGCTGAACGGAATAATCTTATTGACCGGCGCTATGACCATCAGCGGATCCTTCTTTCCTGGACATGACCATTCTCGGTTGCTCCTGTTGCTAACTGTGTCGTGTTTTGAAGGACGCTCTCACCTCTTTGATATTTCTCAATTTCGGAACGCTTTGCCAAATATCCGGTGACGCGGATCACATCGCCATCACTCTCATAGAAGGACAGATAACGAAGATCAGCCTGAAATGCGCCCTTTACGATATCCAGTACGAACTGAGGATTCTTATGTACAGTCACATCTACCGGGAAGATATCGCCGGTTCCGGACGGGAAATACTTGTGGAAACGGCTGCAATGACGCAGCTGATCGATTAACTCCTTTGGCTCCTCGCCAATCGGGATTCGGGTTCCGGGAGTAATGTTCTTATCCTGTGCAATGCCGACCTGTGCATGCAAAAGGAAGTGGCCGCCTGTCGCCTCACAGTATGGATTTACATGCGCATTATTGAAATCATTGATTGCTTCCATAATCTCAACACCGAGATCATCCGCTTCCTTATCGTGACCGAAGCGTGCATCCTTGCCTTCAAGCTTCATAAGTGTATTGACGCACTCCGCCATGCCGACCATACCAAACATTGCCGTGAAACGATCTCTGTGGATAAAGCCCTCTTTTGCAAGGAAGTTGCTCTCAAAAAAGCCGCTCTCCTCCACCTCAAAGCGGATACGGGCATCCATATAGCGTGCCATGCGATCCATTACATAAGGCAGCTGATTCTCGAAGAAGTCCTTCTTATCCTTTGCACGCCTTGCAATGTTGCCCAGAATCAGACGGCACAGCGTATAGGAACCGCCGCCTAACAGAAGACCATTGTAGCAGCTTGCGATAACATAGTTCTCACCGAGCTCTTTTTTGAACATCTTGTGGTTTGCAAAACTTGGTTTTGCACTCTTAAGTGCCGTCTTAACACATTCGATGCCAAAATCGTCCGGCGTAATATCAGCATCATATTTCATTGTAATATTTGGAACAGCATTCTGAAGCTCGCGCTCGACTTCCAGAATCAGGCGTCCTGCTCTGGTGGCCTTTGGCCCGATATCGGCATGCGAGAAGGAATCGAGAACCGTGCGGTCGATATGAGTAAAGAAAAGTTTAAACAGTTTCTTCGCCTGCGCCTCATCCACGTCATCCATAAATGGCTCAAGAAGTTCATCAATATTTCCTAAATAAACCGGGTAGTTGGTGACACTTGGAACATTCTTATAGAAAATCAAAAGAGAGTTGATTGCTTCGTAGATATCCTTCGGCGGATCAAGCTGTAAAAATTTGCTTCCCTCTCTCATAAATTTTGCATAATCCGGAACGATATATCTTGGTCTTACCGGTGCATGACCTTCAAACAAGTCGCATATGCACTGTTTCCCCTCAACTGGCTCAAGAAGTTCTTCAAGTCCGTCCGGAAGATCAAGAATCTCAAGTAAAGAATCAGCCTGACCTGCCAGATTAGTCAGTTTTTGCTCATGGGTCAGCTTACGGTTGGTAATAATATTTAAGATTTCATGTCTCGTGTTTTCCACACGTTCCATTGATATTGGTCTCAAAATGACATCTTCCTTTCTTTAATTGCTCTGTATTCCCATTTATGATGTTTTTTGTGTTTCGTAAAGCGGTTTTCAATCGAAAAGAACCGCCGCGGCGAGACCGTGACGATTCTTTTCCAGGTTACGAAAAGCTCTTCAGCGCAATAGCTTAATTACAGTACCTTCGATAGAAATTCACGTGCACGCTGCGTCTTCGGATGCGCAAAGAACTCCTTCGGGTCGCCGCTCTCTAAGATCAGTCCGTCATCCATGAAAACAATACGGTTTGCAACCTCTCTTGCAAAACCCATCTCATGTGTGACAACGATCATGGTCATGCCTTCTGCGGCAACGCTCTTCATAAGATCAAGTACTTCACCAACCATCTCCGGATCGAGCGCACTTGTCGGCTCATCAAACAAAATCACATCCGGGTTCATGGCAAGCGCACGCACGATTGCAACACGCTGCTTCTGACCACCGGAAAGCGTAGACGGATAGACATCTGCTTTGGATTCAAGACCAATTCGCTTTAACAGCTCCATTGCCTCTTTTTTTACTTCCTCGTGAATCTGCTTTTTGCTCATGCCATTTTTTGTCTTCTTGGATTCCTTGCGGCGCACATACTCTGGTGCAAGCATAATGTTTTCCAATACGGTCTTATTGTTAAACAGGTTAAAATGCTGGAATACCATACCCATGTGACGGCGGTGAACATTGATATCAATGTTCATATCAGCAATATCAACTCCATTGAAAATAATCTTTCCTGATGTGGGATCCTCCATACAGTTTAAGCATCTTAAGAATGTACTCTTTCCAGAACCGGATGGACCGATGATGGCTACAATATCGCCCTTCTCTACCTTAAAGTTGACTCCTTTGAGAACCTCAAGATCATGAAAGTTTTTCTTTAAATCAATTACGTCTATCACTCTTCTTCAGGCTCCTTTCCATTACCTTAATGCCAAAGCTGATCAAGAGCACGATCACAATGTAGATCAATGCCATTACCAGATAGGGAACCATGAACTCATAACTGTTGGTTCCGATGTAGTTAAATGCAACGTACAGATCGGCTGCACCGACAAAACTGACAACAGACGTCTCTTTGACTAACGCAATAAATTCATTGCCGAGTGTCGGCAGGATATTCTTCACCGCCTGCGGGATGACGATCTTGATCATCGTAACCGAAAAACTAAGTCCGACTGCTCTTCCTGCCTCCATCTGTCCTGGATCAACGGACTCAATACCTGCACGCATCATCTCTGAAATATAGGCTCCACTGTTTAAGCCAAAGACAAGCATGGATACCTGCACACCTGTCATACGCACTCCCAAAAGAGGAAGCAGTACATAGTAGCATACCAGAAGCTGCACAACCATTGGCGTTCCGCGAAACAGTCCTACATAAAGGCTGCAAAATCCATTTAACACACGCGGAAGGCGTTTGTATTTTGGCATTACCCTTACGGATGCAATCAGCGTTCCGATCAGAATGCCGACAATAAGACCGACTACCGCGATCAAAACAGTGTTTTGCAGACCCTCAAGAACACGGACATAGCCGCGCTGCTCCCAGAAAATCTCAATAAAACGGTCTATCTTTCGACCAAAATCTCCCATTCTGTCACTCCTGTTATTTTATCATAATGATTTTTCAATGATGTTGGGGTCAAAAGGCTTTCTGACCTTTTGACCCTGGTATCTTTTCAATTATAGTGCATTGATCGCTGCTGTAATGCTGGCTGCCGGTGCTGCGTCGATGATAACATAATCCAGATTTCCATTCAAAAGATCCTGTACAGCCAGAGAACCATTCTTGTACCCGGTCATAGTCACATCATAACCCTCAAAGCCTAAGTCCTCGCTGCCCTGAACATAAAACTGTCCGGTCGTACCGTTCTGTACACCAATCTTTGTCTTGCTGTCGAAAGTCTTTAAAATTGCCTCTACGTCCTCTGCTGTCTTGCACTCATCAAATGTAGTGTCATCTGCTGCAACGATCAGCTTCTGAGATGCATTGTAGTAAGAATCAGAAAATGTAACTTGATCCTTTCTGCTCTCGGTGATGGTCAGGCCTGCCATTGCGATATCGCACTTGCCCTGACCAACGGACAGACATACCGCATCGAAATCCATGTTCTGAATAACAAGCTCTTTGCCCAGATAATCAGCCAGAAGTGCTGCCATCTCCATATCGATACCACAGTAATCCTCGCCTTTCATAAACTCGAATGGCTCAAAACCTGCATTTGTTGCCACAACCAGCTGATCCTTTGACTCGTCATACTCTGCGGACTTTACCATAACCGGCTCGCCATCGCCAAAGTAGTGATCACAAATTTCATCAAAAGTACCATCTTCCATAATCTTTGCGATAAACTCATTTGTTTTCTCTAACAGATCAGCCTCATCCTTGTTCACGCCAAATGCATACTGCTCACTTGTCAGGTCAATGTCAATTACACGAACCTTTGCATCCTCATCATCTGCCTTTGCAGCTGCTTCCTTAGTGGACGCTTTGCTGGATACTTCTTCAGATGCGTTCTCAGAAGATACTTCCTCGGAAGATTTCTCTGTCTCAGTTTCAGTCTCAGCAGAAGCCGTCTCGTTTGCTGCTTCTGTCTTTTTCTCGGTTGCAGCCTCAGTGGACACCTTCTCAGCAGAAGCTGTGGTAGTTGTCTTCTTGTCGCTGTTTCCTGAACCACATCCTGCAAGCATTACTGCTGCTGCCATTGAAACTGCTGTCATTGATGCAAATACTTTTCTCATAATCTCTTCTCCTCTTTTTGACTGTTTATTGATCATCAAAATCATGATAACATACAATCCTATTTTTGCACAGTCACCTATAAGACACTGTGCAAAAAAGATGGCAGTGACTATGTCACTGCCACCTCATCATGGCATCATTCGCCAATTAGTCTAACTCATAAACGTCGCCGTACTTCGCCTCAAACTCTTCCTGATTCTTCGGAACTTCCAGATCGCCGGCAATGATATCTTCCTTTGCTTTCTCGATCTTCTCCAGAACATCCTTTGACAGGTTGTCTGTAGTCGGAGCGAGATCAACGCCGCCTGCTGCCAGATCGTATGTTGTCACGCCACCTTCAAGTTCTCCAAGAATAGCCTTCTTTGCTGCGTCGTAGCAAGCATTATCAACTCTCTTTAAAGCAGAGGTCAGGATCGTCTCTGGTGCCAGTGAACTCTGATCAGAGTCAACACCGATTGCCCAGATACCATTCTCCTTGCAGCCATCAATAACACCAAGTCCGGTACCGCCTGCTGCATGGAATACTACGTCTGCACCCTTTGTTACCATAGTGTTTACTGCAGTCTTTCCGGCACTTGCATCGCCAAAGCTGTTTGCATTATACTGAAGAATCTCTGCATCAGGATTTGCATCCAGAACACCTGCTAAATAGCCATAACCAAATGTATTCATGGTTTCATTCGCCTGTCCGATAACAAATCCTACAATGTTGCTCTCAGTTGTATAACCTGCTGCCAGACCTACCAGGTAGGATGCCTGCTCCTGCTCGAACATCATGCAGGTTACATTGTCAAGATCTGCGTTAGAAGAATCATCAACAATCGCAAACTTCTGATCCGGATTCAGCTCAGCTGCATCACGAACAGCGTCTGCCATTACATATCCGGTACAAATAATCAAATCGTAATCCTCATCCAGGAAAGTCTCAATATTTGGCACGAAGTCTGCATCACCCTTGGACTCGATGTACTTAACTTCACAGCCGAATGCTTCTGCTGCTCTCTGTAAGCCTTCCCAAGCAGACTGGTTGAAGGAGCCGTCGTTTACACCACCGACATCTGTAACCATACCAATCTTAAATCCGGTACCGTCGATGTCCTCTTCTGTCTCAGCCTCAGACTCTCCCTCTGAAGATGCTTCCTCGCTGGATGCCTCCTCTGTAGCTACTTCGCTGGACTCTTCCTCTGAAGATGCTTCCTCGCTGGATACTTCTTCAGTAGCTTCCTCACTGGACTCTTCCTCTGAAGATACTTCCTCGCTGGATGCCTCCTCTGTAGCTGCTTCGCTGGACTCTTCTTCTGAAGATACTTCCTCGCTGGATGCCTCCTCTGTAGCTGCTTCACTGGACTCTTCCTCTGAAGATACTTCCTCGCTGGATACTTCCTCACTCTTTGCCTCAGTGGACTCTTCCTCAGAAGAATCTGCCTCTGGTGTAACCTCAGCAGCCGTCTCTGTTTCAGCTTCTGTAGAAGCCTTCTCTGTTTTTGCCTCGGTAGCTGTCTCTGTCTTCTTCTCGGTAGCTGCCTCTGTCTTCTTCTCAGTAGCTGCCTCTGTCTTAGTTGCCTCTGTCGTCTTCTTTGTATCAGACTTGCTGCAAGCAGTAAGAGATGCTGCCATAGAGCCTGCCATTAAAACGGCAAAAAGTTGTTTCTTTCTCATCGTCGACTCCTCCTTATCAAGACGCTGCGCTTTTAACGCTTCAATTCCCGTTCATTGTAACACGTTGCTTTTGTGCCGTCAACAGGCACCTTACGGATTTTTTTGAAAAATATCACTTATATTTTACACGTTTTCACCATTCTGAGCTGAAAGATGCTGGCGAATACGATTTTGAATCATTTCCTTTGCTACCATATTCATTCCACCCTCAAGCACAATAATATCCGCATTTTTCTTACTCGGCTCTACAAACTCCTCATGCATCGGCTTTACTGTATTCATATATTGCTGAATTACTGACTCAAGAGAACGCGCACGCTCAATTACATCTCGTTGAATCCTGCGGATAATGCGAATGTCTGCATCAGTATCGACATAAATTTTAATGTCCATTTCCTTGCAGAGTTCTTTGTTTTCAAAAATCAGGATTCCTTCTACTATGATAACATTTGTCGGGTAGATGACCTGAAAATTACGGCTTCTGTTGTGAATGGTATAATCATAGATCGGACAGTTGATCGGATTGCCGGCCTTTAACTGACGAAGGTGTTCCAGCATCAGTTCCGTATCAAATGCATTCGGATGATCGTAGTTTAAATGAGTCCTTTCCTCATAGGTCATATCATCATGCGCCTTATAGTAATCATCATGCTTTAACACTGTGATCTGGTCGCCAAAATGATTGACCAACTGCTTTGTTAATGTAGACTTTCCGCTTCCTGTTCCTCCTGCAATTCCGATTACCAGAACTTTGTTACTCATCTGCCTTCTCCTTTGCTGCCTTGTCTTTTTTTATCATACTTCTGAGTGCCTCTACTGCTGTAGTGATAGCACACTCGGTATCATGAACAACCGGATTTTCCAGTCCTTCCTTTGCACGTTCCTGATTTGCCACCACCAGAAAAACAGATCCGACACGCACACGCAGATAATTGCCTACAACGAATAATGCAGCAGATTCCATCTCGGATGCAAGACAACCCAAACGTTTCCATGCTTCCCACTTATTCAATAGCTCGTAGCTGACCGGCTTGGTCTCCGGCTCGTGCTGACCATAAAATGCATCCTTACACTGAACAACACCAACGTGATATGGATAATTTTTCTCCTCTGCCGCCTTTACAAGTTCCTGCACCATATGAAAATCAGCTACTGCCGGATATTCGATTGGGGCATACTCTTTGCTGGTTCCTTCCATGCGAATAGCACCGCTCGCGATGACAAGATCACCGCTTTTTACCGGAATCTGCATACCGCCGCAGGTACCTACACGCACAAAAGTGTCGGCACCAATCTTTACTAACTCTTCCATCGCAATAGATGCGGAAGCGCCGCCGATGCCAGTTGAGGTTACGCTGACCTTCTCGCCATCAAGATAACCTGTATATGTCACAAACTCACGGCTGTCTGCCATCTTTACCGGATTGTCGAAATGGGCTGCGATCTTCTCACAGCGCTTTGGATCTCCCGGAAGGATTACATAACGACCCACATCTCCTTTTCCTAACTGAATGTGATATTGCAATTCTGGTTTTTCTGAATAATTTACCATACTTTCTTTTTCCTTACATCAATTTTTAAAATAACAATAGCTATGATCAATAAACCTTCTTCATCAAATCCTCGATCTCACCAATACTTCTCGGTATGCCTCTGGAAAGGTTCTCGCAGCCATCTTCTGTCACGAGGCAGTTATCCTCTAAGCGAAATCCTATTCCCCACTCCTCATGATAGATACCAACATCAATGCAAAATACCATGCCAGGTGCGATAACCTCTGGCGTCTTTACGACATCATGCACATCGTAACCGACATGATGTGCGCCGCCATGCCACATATAAGTGCCAATCTGACTGACATCAGAGAGTACACCTGCATCCTTTAAGCGTTCTGCATTATAACGACGAACGGTACCGTCCACATCCACCATCTTCATGCCAGGCTTGATAATCTCAAACATATGATTTGAGGTCGCATATGCGCACTCATACAAAAGACGCTGCTTATCGCTGTATTTTCCATTGCACGGCCAGCCTCTGGAAACATCTGTCATCACATTGTCATAATAGCCGCCCACATCGTTTAGGATCATATCGCCGTCCTTGGCTTGTCCGGTATAGCTGTAATAATGGATGCAGAAGTTATTCTGTCCTGCGGAAATAATCGACGGAAATGCCGGCCCCTGCGGTCCAAACTGGCCAAGTGCATGGTCAAACTCTGCCTTATATTGATACTCGTACATGCCGGGCTTAGATGCCTTCATCATTGCTGTAATTCCAGCCTTTGTGATCTCCTCAGCCTTTCGCATCGCCTCGATCTCACACGGCTGCTTGATGGTACGCAGCACACTGATCAGATCGTTGGCATTTTGTACTCGCAGATATGCATAGGTCTTTGCCGCCTCTTTTGCAAAGGCAAATGCCGGTGTCTCCTCACCGTCTGCTGCCGCTCTGTACAAGTCCAGATACAAATTCTCATAATTTCCGCTCAGTGCCATACGATGGAACATAGACTCAAACATACTGTTTGGATAAATCTCCTCAATGCCCGATTTCTCAGCTACCTCTTTTTTTGTAAGACGGCGTCCTGTCCAGCGTTCTGCCATCAGATCAGACGGAAGTACAAATACCATCTCAGTAACACTCTCGTCTTCTTTCTTTGCTACGAGAACAAATTCCTTGCTCTCCAATCCGGTCAGATAGACAAAGGAACGATTTGCATAAAACGGATAATACTCATCATTTGTCTTTGTCTTTTCTTTTCCCGAAAACAATACCAGCAGCGAGTGCGGCTTCATCATCTGATAAAGGCGCTCACGGTTTCCCTTATGAAATTCTTTATTCATGTCTTGTTTCCTCCCTTGCTTTGTCTTTTGTCTCTTCGACTCAAAATATGAACAGTCCGTCCCGCTGGCTGCTATTATATCATCTTCATCGTCAGAAAACAAGTCTAATTGAAAGACACCTGCAGCAAATTCGATCGTATGATCAAATCTGTCTGCAGGTGTCTTTTTACTTTTCTTCTTGTAATGATTCAGCGCTCCATTTGCAAAATCAATAGGTCAGCTGATTGTTCTGATCTGCACAATATGCAGCCCACTCAGCATCATCCATTGTATAGGTCATAAGCTTAATGCCTCCGCGTTCTACCAATGTATTGATAAAATCACACGGGAACATAATTCTCTGAGAGTAGAGTTCAGCAGATACGGAATTGTTCATCGGAATAATGTGGTAATCCAAAAGGATTCCTTCCTCAAGTCCTGCCAAAACCTGTACTCTGGTATCATAATCAGCAGCCGCATATTCGCCCTCATTTAAAGCCAGATACCATTCATAGAAGGACTTGGTGAGTTCTTCACCATCTACCGTAATGGTCAGGTCTCTGGAAGAATCAAAACCATATTCCATGATGTAATCCGGATCCGTCCATGTCTGTGCCATAGAGAACGGGTCCATATCGGATCCGCCAGGACCCTCACGAATCATATCACAGCCGCCGCTTCTCATGTTGGTATAGAAATCCGGATCGTCTACCAGCACAACGCTGACTCTTCCCTCAAGAGAGGTTCCCTCTGCGATTGCCTTAAATGCCGCATCAATATAATCGACCATCTTCTGATATTCAGTACTAGAGCTTCTGACGTGATATTCGATCTCGATCACATCCGTATCGTTGATATCGCCAGCCTCATATGCCTCATCATATGCTTTCTGAAGAAGTTCTGATGCCTGATCTTTGTCATATCCTGTCAACTCATCTACGCTGCTGACACCGTAAACATCACACAGAACCTTCTGTGCTGCTTCGGTATCGCGGTAACGCTCGCTCGTCTCCGGATTTGCAATATAAATATCATTTAACAGACCGTAACAAGCATCTGAACCGGATGTGCAGCTCATTGCATAGTCACTTCTGTCAATACCGACAGCCAATGCATGACGGAAGTCTTCATACGTATAAATTACTTTGTTGACACCCTGTGTCGCATCCTGTCTCTGCTTTAATGCATCGTAATCCGTATTCAATGCGAGTGAATAGGTATAGCTTTCCGGAGTATAGTAAACATAATCGCTTGTTCCATAGGTGTCCATATCATCGCTTGTCAGCTCAACATAGTCCAGATTTCCTTGAAGGAACATATACAGCTGTGTGCTGTGATCATCGATCATCTGAAGATCAATATCCGTTGTCTGATAATAATCATCCATCTCACCGCTTACAAAACCGTACCAGTTCTCATTTTTTTCAAGCTTAACTGCCTTGCTCTCCTGATACTCTACAAGCTTATACGGGCCATAAGAAGCAAATGCATCCACGGATGTTCCATAAGAGGACTTGATGACACCGCCGCTGTCCTGCTTGCTTGCTTCATAGAGATCTTCCTTCAGCAGATAGAAAGAAAAGCCATATTCAAAATTAAACAGAGTTGCCGGATTTGCCAGAACAACGGTAAAGCTATAATCATCGTTCTTAATATAACCGACGCTGCTCCAGTCTACGCTCTCACCGACACCGGTTGCAGAAACCATATAATTTACCAGATCATCCTTTGACTCGTTGCCCCAGTCATCCGAACCGGTCAGGGAATAAACCAGTTCAATTGTCTCCTCTGTAACAGGGACAAAACCATCGCTATTTGCAAGTTCTTCCAGCTTTGCCGCTGCATCCTCTGAGAAATAATCGGAATAATCGCTCAAAGAATCACCGCCCAGCACATCATTGTCAATTCCGGTACTCCATGAAAAATAAACCGGATTTCCATTTGAGTCAACATACTGTCCGTCATCGCCCTCTGTCAGATCGGAAAATGCGAAACCTTCCTCTGACACAGCCGTATACAAAACAGAACCCTGTGAATAATAGTCCTTCGCATTTGCGAGTGCTGCCATTCCACTGTAATACAACGATGCACGGTAGTTTTTCATCTGCGGGTTCAAAAACTGCTGTAAGCTATATTCAAAATCGTCAACGGTGATCGGTGTCCCGTCGTCCCATGTCATATCATCGCGAATCGTTACCTTCCAAGCATAGCCCTCAGTTGCGTCTGCCGGAACACCATATGTCTCATTTCCTGCAAATTCTGCTGTGACATCCTCCGGATAATCAGTTGCTGCACCCGGAACAATATCATATCCGTCGTAAGTATCATTGACATCAAACTCGTATAATGGTGTCATCGTATAATTGATGATATTTCCCTCGGACTCTAACTGCCAGTCAGTCGGACTAAACGTATTGATCAGGGATGTGGTTGACTGATACGTATAACGTCCTTCAGCATCTTCCTGTGATGCACAGACAGGTGCCGCAAGTGCCGCTATCAGACTTCCCGCTGTGACAAGTGAAACTATTTTTTTCCTCATCATGTACACTCTCCTCCTTTTCAGGGCTTTTGTTTATTTTGCTCAATCAACGCTTTAGTGCAATAAAGTAATTGTACTCAAAAAAACGCCAGTGCATGGCACTGACGTCTTTGCCCTGAGCCTTGTCTAGTTTATAGCACAAAAGAGCCTCTCTGTCAATCTATATTTGCCATAATCGCATGTGTCAACATTACTTCCCTCAGTGCAATTCTTTCACAAATAATGCCACCGTCTCAATTCCACCTGTAGCAGGGAACATATCGACTGCTCTTGCTTTCACCATATGATAACCAGCAGCTTCGAATATTTCTCGGTCACGTACCAGACTGGTTGGCTTGCAGGAAACATAAACGATAGTCAAAACATCAAATGCAATAATCTTTGGAAGTGCCTTTGGATGAATCCCATCTCTCGGCGGATCAAGTACGATCAGATCCGGTTTTTCCGTAAGATCATCAATTACTTTTAAGACATCTCCGGCGATAAAACTGCAATTATCAAGCCCATTTAATCCGGCATTGATTCGAGCAGCCTCAACGGCCTCTCCGACAATCTCTACTCCAGTCACATGCTTTGCGACTGGTGCAAGAATCTGTGCAATTGTGCCTGTTCCGCTGTAAAGGTCAAAAATCACTTTCTGATTTGTTTCTCCAATATAATCCCGTACCGTCTGATACAAAAGCTCTGCTCCCCTTGAATTTGTCTGAAAGAAGGAAAAGAGTGTAACACGGAAGGAAAGTCCAAGTAATTTTTCCGTAATCCAATCCTTGCCATAAAGAAGCTCCGTGTGATCGCTTTGCACGACATCCGCAAGAGAATCATTGGTAATATGAAGAACACCTGCGAGTGTACCAGTCCATGGCAGTTTCTTTAATTTTTCAGTCAGCGCGGCAAGCTGCATCGCAGACGCATCCCCCTGAGAAGAGGCAACAACAGCTACTAACAGTTCACCCGTTGCTGTGCTTGAGCGAAGCAATAAATGGCGCAGCACACCTTCATGGCGCATTCTGTGATAGAATGGAATGTTCAGCTCTGCGAAATGAGCAAGAACTGTTGTTGCTGCCATACGCATATCCGGTGTCATAATCTGGCAGGTTTCAATTCCTGCAATATCATAAAAGCTTCCTCTCTGGTGCATACCAAGCGCAAGAGGACCACCCATATAAGAATCACCAAAAGTCAATTCGACTTTATTGCGATATCCGCTTACAACAGGACTTGACACAATACCCTCAAAGTCATAATCGGTGCCGCCCTTATCTAACATGTTCTTAATCTGATCACGTTTGATAGCAAGCTGCTTCTCGTATGGAAGTGTTTGATACAGACAACCGCCGCACCTTCCTGCCCACTCACAAGAACAGGCTGCTTCATCGGCTGATTTTTCAAGTACTTCCAGCAGCAATCCTTCAATTTTGTCTTTTCTCTTTTTCTTTACACGAAAACGAATTTTTTGTCCCGGAATGCCATATTTTACCTGTGCAGTTTCTCCTTCATCTGTCACAACGACAGCCTTATCTGGAAAAAGCACTTCCTGTACACGGCCCTCATAAATCTCGCCTTTTTTCATAAACATCTCCTTTATTCAAAATTATGGCAGTAAAATCCCCGCCGGAACACGGCGGGGACATCTTTTTTTGTGTTCATTTACCAGACGATGTGTGGATTACTCCTCAGTCTCGCCATCATTGTCATCGGATGCTTCTTCCTTTGACTCTTCTTCAGCTTCCTCTTCGTCATCATCGTCAAAGAAATCATCATCAAAATCATCATCGAAGTCATCATCCAGATCATCTAAATAATCCGGCTTCAGATAACGATACAATGCGTATGCGGCACCTGCTATTGCTGCAATTACAGCGACAGCGGCAATCACATAACAAACCTTGCACTTCTTTTCGCTCTTTTCCTCGGACTTAAGAACTTCGTGCACCTTTACTGCCTGAAGCAGATCATCAAATTTTGCCATAATACTCATCCTTTCTTTTTCGTAAAGATCAATTTTCAAACAGTATAACATATGCCTCGCAAAATTGCTAGCTTAATCTTTGCCATTTTAGATAATTTTTATGAATCAGGCTGCTCTTTACCGAACGCCCATTTGCAAAATTGCAATGTTCAAATCTTCTTCAGCTTCGCAAATCCTGCAAACAGCTTCTTGACACCCGCAGTATCAAATTCTACCGTAACCTGATAATCCTTTTTCATATCCTCGATTGCAAGCACAGTTCCTTTTCCAAACTTGATATGGGATACCCTGTCGCCCTCACCATACTCAAGACTGTCCGGCTTCGGGTTGGAAAATGCCTTCGCATAAGTCGTTGGCACGGAGCCTGCACTTTTTGCAGCAGACCTCCCACGGCTGCCGACTCCTTCAAATGAACTGCCGCCCGAAGACTTTGCATATGGATTCTTCAGGTCAAAGAGGTCATCAAGACCCTGCTTTCGATTACCGAATAAACTTGAATCCGAACCAAAGGATGACTGAGATGAATCTCCAAAGGATTTTCCATAGGAGCGGCCAAACGAATTTCCAAAAGAGCCGGCACTGCCAAAAGCTCCTCTATTAAAAGAGGACGGTCCTTTTTGGAAAAGTCCGCCGAAACTTTCCTCTCGCCAGTCAAGCATCTCTTTCGGAATCTCTCTCACAAAGCGAGAGAGATCATTATATTGAATGTTTCCGTGAACCATGCGCTGCTTTGCTGCGGTAAGAGTCAGTTCCTGCATAGCCCTTGTGATACCCACATAGCATAGTCTCCGTTCCTCCTCGATATCACCCGGATCGCCGCTGTTCATCGACATATAGCTTGGGAACATTCCTTCTTCCATACCAGTAATATACACAACCGGAAATTCAAGACCCTTTGCGCTGTGAAGTGTCATAAGCGTCAGACTGTCTGCCTCGCTGTCCACGTTATCAATGTCAGCAACAAGTGCCACTTCCTCCAGAAAATCAGTCAGCGTTGCCTCCTCGTGATTCGCATAATAATCTGCCGCTTTATTCTGAAGTTCCTCGATATTTTCCTGCTTAGCGTCTGCCTTTTCCTCTTCGAGTTTTTCTAACTCCTCCAGATAACCCGTCTCTTCCAAAATGCGGCTAATCAGCTCGTCCGCATCCATTTCCTTTGCAAAGGCACGAAAAACCATGATCTGATTCACGAAACCAGTAATCTTATCAGCAGCCTTTCCCATTCCCGGAATGTCCTTTACCTGCTCCATCGCCTGGAATAAACGCATTCCATGATCATCAGCATAGGCAGACAGCTTATTTAAAGTCACCTGACCGATTCCGCGCTTTGGCACGTTGACGATACGGGTAACAGACAGATCGTCGCGTCCGCTGTCGATTGTCTTTAAATAGGCTAAGATATCCTTAATTTCCTGTCTCTGGTAGAAGTTTACACCACCTATAAGACGATATGGCACGCTCTTTGCGATACATTTTTCCTCAAACGCACGAGACTGTGCGTTCGTGCGATACAAAATCGCACAGTCCTGATACTGGCGCTTTCCGGTATGCACAGCGGTCCAAATCTCATCGATGATGCTCTCTGCTTCGCCATATGCAGTCTCATACTGAACAAAGGCTACTTCCTTGCCCTCACCATTTTCACTCCAAAGATGCTTCTTTTTGCGGTGCGCATTATTTGCAATAACGGCATTTGCCGCTTCAAGGATACGATTGGTAGAGCGATAATTTTGCTCAAGCTTTACAACCTTTGCACCCGGAAATGCTTCCTCAAAGCTCAAAATGTTTGTGATATCTGCACCTCTGAATTTATAGATCGACTGATCATCATCACCAACTACGCACAGATTGTGGTATTTTCCGGAAAGCAAACGAATCAGTTCAAACTGAACAGAGTTTGTATCCTGATACTCATCGACCATGATATAGCGAAGACGTTCCTGATACATCTCAAGAATTTCTTTGTTTTCACGTAAAAGGCGAACAGTCAACAATAGCAGATCATCAAAATCGACTGCATTATTGTCAATCAATGTTTTCTGGTACGCCCTGTAGATCTTTGCCTCCTGACACATGCGAAAATCACCACCTGCCTGATTTTCAAAGTCCTGCGGACAAATCATCTCGTTCTTCGCAGATGAAATCATGCCAAGAAGCGGTCCCTCGCGGTACTGTTTTGGGTCAAGGTCAAGTTCCTTGACAACTTTTCGGATTATACTCTTCTGGTCATCGGTATCGTAAATCGTAAAGTTTTTCTCATAGCCAAGACGATCAATAAATCGTCTTAAAATGCGCACACACGAACTGTGAAAAGTAGCCACCCAGATACTTTCCGCGCCAAATTCAACCAGTCGATCGACACGATCTCTCATCTCCTGCGCTGCTTTATTGGTGAAAGTGATTGCCATGATGTTCCATGGATTTATCTGCTTTTCTTCGATCAGGTAGGCAATGCGGTGAGTCAGCACGCGCGTCTTACCGGAACCGGCTCCCGCAAGAATCAAAAGTGGTCCCTCAGTGCAGCTGGCTGCCTCTCTCTGAACCGGATTTAATGATTGTAATATATCAGACACAATTTTCCTCCATAAAAAACGGAAGAAAGACTGCTTACACAATCCTCCTCCGTTATCAAATTCTTTACGTAAGCTGTTTAAATCAGCTTTGTTCCGCAGTTGGAACAAAACTTCGCCCCGTTTGTCGGTGTTCCGCAATTCGGGCAAAACTTCGGTGCAATACCATTTCCGGCAGGAGATGCCTGATTTTGATTTGACTGCATTCCATTTTGCATGCCGTTCATCATCTGCCCCATCATCTGCGCTGCTGCCATGCCCATCTGCATACCTGCCATGCTGCCCGCTGCAGTATTTGGCTGCGTCAGCGCGTCTGCCATTTGCATCTGCGTGTAAGTATTTACATTTCCGACCATAGACTGAGCTGCCGCTTTCTGCTGCATTCTGGCGACCTCCTCCGGGTAGGAAACACTCTGAATCGTGAAGTTGGTAATTGTAATTCCAATTTTCACCATCTCCTGATCCAGATCCGATGCAATGCCCTTGCCGATCTCGTAAGCGTTCGCTTGAAGATTGAACATATCCTTTCCTTCTCTTGAAATCCACTTCATCATCAGCATATCAAGCATTGATGTTACTCTCTCTTTTATGTCCTCTACTGTAAACTCCGGCTTGATGCCTGCAATCTTATCAATCAGAACCTGTTCATCGGCTACTTTAAAACAAAATGTACCGAATGCGCGAACCGGCATACCGCCCGGCAATCCTGCCACCGGCAAATTGATTGCATTTTTGGTACCCCACTTTACCGTGAACTCTTTTGTATTTACAAACAGCACCTCTGCACGCAGCGGTGTGTTAAAACCAAATGCAAAGCTCTTCAGTGTTGTTAAAAATGGTATGATGTCCGAAGCGATGTCAAAATTTCCCTCATCACGGAAGATGCCCTCGATTCTTCCATTGTACATGAAAATCGCATCCTGTCCCGGACGAATAATCAGACGGCTTCCCTTTTTAATCTCACTGCTGTGAAATTTCCAGAAAATAACATCATCTGAATATTCCTTCCACTCTACAACGCTGGACAGCTGTCCACCAAATAATCCCATTGTGTATCCTCCTTCAAATTTTGAATAGTTATGATGTTGGGGTCAAAAGGCATTCTCCACTCACAAAATCACCTCTGCGAGGCTTTCTTCTGCTCATTATATCGTATCGCCCTGTTTTTGTCACTAGGATTTTTAAATTTTCTCTTGCCATATGGTTTTTAAAACGATATAATATGGTTATCACAGTTCACGCATCCAGTTCGCTTCGTACAATTCCATATCTTACGTAAGGTTTTACAAAGTGACGGGATGATAGGGCATTCCGTGAACAATTTTTATTGCTACACAATATTCAGGAGGCTTCCCATGACAAACGATGAACTTTTTTCACAGCTGCTTGACAAGATCAGTTCTTTTGACTATATACACGCTGACCAGATTCCAAACATTGATCTGTATATGGATCAGGTGACAACCTTTATGGATACTTATCTGGGTGCCACGAGGCGCTACGATGAGGACAAGGTTCTGACCAAAACGATGATTAACAACTATGCCAAGAACAATCTTCTCCCATCTCCGATTCGCAAAAAATATACCGAGAATCACATGCTTCAGCTGATTCTGATCTACTATATGAAAAGCTTCTTGTCCATCAGCGATATCGAGACAATGCTAAAACCATTGACCGAGCATTTCTGGGATGAGAACAGCAGTCCAAGCTTTGCTGATATCTACAGCAAGATCTTCTCTTATGCAGACAACGGAATTGAGCCGCTTATAGATGATCTTCGCCACAAATTTGAACGTTCAAAAGAAACATTTCAATGTGGTGATGAAACAAAAGATTCTTACCTGCAGCTATTCACCTTTCTTTGCATGACGATCTACGACATCTACATGAAAAAGCAGGTCGTGACCGGCATCATCGATGAAATGAAGCGCCGCCAGGATGACGCAAATGAGCGTGCAAAGACTGCCGAAAAAGAAAAAAAAGAAGAAAGAAAACGAAAATAGTACGTATCAAAAAAAGCCGCGAATCGATTGCTCTCGATCGACTCACGGCTTTTTTGTATGCATCTTTATTTTCTTTGCTATCATCTGCCCACTTTAACCGAATCAGACAAAGCAATTATTCGGTTATGAACAAGTCGTGAAGCAAATTGTGAAATCCACTTGACCAACATTGCGACCAATTGGACGATTCCTTACAGAATCACTCCGCATCCGGCTTCTCTGACTCAACGATTGCGCTCTTCTGCATTGGAATACGGCAGTTCTTGTTGTTTCCAAACTCTACGATCACAGTATCGTCTGTGATATCGATAACAGTACCATAGAAACCGGATGTAGTCAGAACAATATCGCCAACCTCAAGTGCTGCAAGCATCTGAGACTGCTTCTTCTGTTCCTTCTTCTGAGGACGGATCGCAACAAAGTACATAACACCGATAATGATTACCATGTAGCCAACGATCATAATCACGCTGGCGGCTCCTCCTGTACTGGTTGTGCCATCTGTGGTTGTCGCACATCCTGTCATGGAAAACAGTGCGGTCATAACTGCTGCTGCAGCTGCTAACTTCTTTTTCATAGTTTCCTCTCATTTCTGCTGCATGTGCAGCTTGTAATTTCGTATTCAAATCTAAAGCACTTCCCCGATGTGAATGGGTGTCCCGTGAACAGTCCTACTTGCCCATAACCGAATGTTATTTCGTAACCTTAGTCCTGCGGACCGGCCGCCATAGATTCAAGCATATTCTTTTTATACTCCGCAAAACATCCATTGTCAATGCTTTCGCGAATTTCAGTCATTAAATTATTATAAAAATACAGATTGTGGAGAACGCACAGACGCATGCCAAGCATCTCCTTTGCTTTTAACAGATGACGGATATATGCTCTGCTGTAGGCACGGCATGCCGAGCACTGGCAGCCTTCCTCGATTGGTCTTGCATCGAGTTCATAGCGCGCATTGAATAAATTAAGCTTGCCATATTTCGTATAAACATGACCGTGACGGCCGTTTCGGCTTGGATATACACAGTCAAAAAAGTCGATTCCGCGCTCAACACCTTCAAGGATGTTTGCCGGAGTGCCAACACCCATCAGATAGGTCGGCTTATTCTTCGGCAGATATGGTACTACTTCATCCAGGATGCGGTACATTTCCTCGTGACTTTCTCCAACTGCCAGACCGCCCACTGCATAGCCGTCCAGCTCCATCTCGCTGATGCGCTTTGCCTGTTCAATACGGATATCCTCATAGATACCACCCTGGTTGATACCAAACAGCAGCTGATGCGGGTTGACGGTATCCTCAAGAGAATTTAAACGTGCCATTTCCGTCTTACAGCGTGCCAGCCATCGTGTGGTACGGTCAACGCTGTTTTGGATATAGCTGCGGTCTGCCACAGAGGACGGACACTCATCGAATGCCATCGCGATCGTGGAACCGAGGTTCGACTGAATCTGCATACTCTCCTCCGGACCCATAAAGATACGATGTCCGTCGATATGGGACTGGAAGTATACACCCTCTTCCTTGATCTTTCGCATCCCGGCAAGGGAAAATACCTGAAAGCCGCCGGAATCGGTCAAGATCGGGCGATCCCAATTCATAAACTTGTGCAGACCGCCAAACTGCTTGATCAGCTTATCACCTGTCCTTACGTGCAGATGGTACGTATTGGACAGCTCAACCTGCGTATGAATCTCCTTAAGATCCATTGTCGATACTGCACCCTTAATGGCGGCAACGGTACCAACATTCATAAATACAGGGGTCTGAATCTCTCCGTGAACGGTAGAGACACGCGCCCTCTTGGCGCGCCCCTCTGTTTTTAAAATCTCATATTCCATTCTTATTTTACCCAATTGCAATGGGCAGGCAACAGCCTTTTGGCAGCTGCCGTACCCTTAAATTATTCTTTAATTACAGTATTTATTTAGAGGCCTTCTTTGCCTTGCGCTTGTCAAGAGCATTTTTTAAATCATACCACAGGCAGCCGGCGATGCATACAGAAGAATAGCATCCGCAGATAACGCCTACGATAAGCGGCAATGCAAACTCCTTGATGGAAGTTACACCGAGAACATAAAGAACAACTACCATGATAAGTGTCGTCAAAGAAGTATTGATGCTTCGGGAAAGTGTCTGTGTAATAGAAACGTTCACAACTTCCTTCAAATCCTTAGTGCTATGCAGGTTCTCACGGATACGGTCAAATACAACGATAGTCGCATTGATGGAATATCCAACAAGTGTAAGCATACAAGCAATAAATGTATTTCCTACTGTCCAACGAAGTACCGCATAGAATGCCAGCAGGACAAATACATCATGAATCAGCGGAATAACTGAGCTTGCACCAAAGCTGAACTCTTTGAAACGAATCCATACATAAATCAGCATAAAGACTGCAGAAATGATGACAGACAGGATTGCAGAACGCTTCATCTCACTGCTGACAGCGGCACTGATATTTTCTGTCTGAATGGTACTCTCATCTACACCGAAGGTTTCAGACAACTTGCTGTAGAGCGTATCTCTTTCCTCTACTGTAAGAGTTCTTGTCTTGATGATAACCTCGTTGCTTCCTGTAACAGGCGTCATCTGAATATCATTATCTCCTGTCACCTCGCTTACAACCGGCTGCACATCGCTCTCAAGCTGCTCAACCGTATAATTTTCATTAAATGTTACACTGGTAGACGCACCTCCGATAAAGTCAAGGCTGTAATTGAAAATATTTCCCTTTATGCCGCAGATTACCATTGTAATGATACCGATTGCGATGACAATGCCAGATGCACAATAGCAAATCTTTCTTCTTCCAATGAAATTCACTGTCTTCTTGTAAACAGTCTTTCCATAAAGCTTTTCGCTCTGAAGACCAATTGCATAGAAACTCTTTAAGATGTTCTTTGTGATGACAAGTGCTGTAAACATAGACACAACGATGCCAAGTGCTAATGTCTGGGCAAAACCTCTTACAGTACCGGAACCTACAAAATAAAGGACACCGGCTGCGATGAGCGTTGTCACGTTTCCATCAAGAATAGCAGAGAATGCTTTTGCAAATCCGGCATCAATCGCAGTGCGCACACTTCTTCCGGCACCAATTTCCTCGCGGATACGGGCGAAAATAATACAGTTTGCATCTACAGCCATACCAATGCCGAGGATGATACCTGCGATACCCGGAAGCGTCAGCGTGATCTCTTCATTAAATGCGCTCAAAAGTACGATAACAAGTGCAGTGTACATAATGAGTGCGATGGAAGCTGCCAGACCCGGAATGCGGTAGTAAATAATCATAAATGCAAAGACTAAGATCAAACCGATTGCACCGGCTAAAAGGCTGGTTCTTACGGCATCCTGTCCGAGCTTTGCACCAACTACCTGTGAACGCATCTCCTGTAACTCAACAGGAAGTGCTCCGATACGGATATTCGATGCAAGTGTCTGTGCAGACTCCAGATCAGACATACCCGTGATCGAGCATGTTTCAGACGCGATATGCTCATTTACGGTCGGTGCGCTTAATACTTCACCATTATACATGATGTAAATTCTGCCTTTTGTAGAAGCTAACTCCTCTGTTGCCTTAGAGAATGCTTCAACACCATCGGATGTGAGTGTCAAATTTACAACATACTCACGCGCGTTCGTTGTAGAGTTGCTTGTAACACCTGCCTGTGCATCTTTGATCTGGTTTCCATCCATAACCTTTGTTCCTTCCGGATCACTTGAATCCGTACAGAAGATCAACGTACCAGGCTTTCCGAGTTCCTGAAGAACCTCATTTGCATCGGTTGCTCCCGGAATATCAACCGTAATGCGATCGGTTCCTTCAAAGTAAACCTGTGCCTCAGTTGAATAATCCTGAACACGCTGCTCAAGCTTTGCCTTCGTGTCAGACATGTCCTGACTGTCGACACCGCCTACTGCTTCGTAGGTGATGCTGACACCGCCTCTAAGGTCAAGACCGAGGCTGATGTCGTTCAGACTTCCTGAACGATCACTTCCAAGGCCGCAGACGGCTGTGTATACGACAAATGTAATGATTGCCAACAGCACAACCAGACGGATAATCCCTTTTTTCTTGCTCATCCTTCTATCTCCTTCTCTATTTGGAGGCAGGTGGATCATCAGCCTCCTTTTTTCATACAGACCTGTGATCTGTACTTATTCGTGTCAGAGATACCACGGTCTGCCAATTTATTCACAGACTGCAGTATTTTGTCTGCCAGCATCAGCATACGTGAGAGATTTCGCCGGAAACATCGTTAGATGCTCCTGTTTCTTCTTCCATTTCAGAAAGTGCGGCCTTGATCATAATCGCGCACTCGATACGCTTTTGCTGCATCTTACAGCCAATCTCATAGGATCCGGTGATGGAACCGGTGAAATTGTATGCATTTGCATTGCATCCGCCGCTGCAATAATACTTTGCAAAACAGTTCTGACAGGCTGGCTTTGCATAGACATTGCACTGTTTAAACTCATCACATACATCCGGCTTTACAATACCATCGTAAACATTTCCGAGCAAGAACTCTTCCTGTCCGACAAACTGATGGCACGGATAGAAATCACCCCATGGAGTAACTGCCAGATATTCGGTACCTGAACCACATCCCGACAGACGCTTTGCCACACATGGACTCTGCGTCAGATCAATGTTAAAATGGAAGAAATTAAATCCTTTTCCAGCCTTGCGGTACTCTAAGTAGGCATCAGCGAGCTTATCGTACTCTTCAAGGATACGCGGCAGGTCCTCCTCGCGGATCGCATAATCATCCTCTGGTGCTGCAACAACCGGCTCCATGGACATCTGCTTAAAGCCCAGATCGGCATAGTGCAGCACGTCCTTAGCAAAATCAAGATTATTTCTGGTAAAGGTTCCTCTCACATAGTAGTTGGTCTGATGACGGCTCTCTGCAAACTTCTGGAATTTTGGAACGATTAAATCATAGCTTCCCTTTCCGTTGCGGAACGGACGCATCTGATCGTTTACTTCCTTTCTTCCATCGAGACTCAGGACAACATTTCCCATCTCTTTGTTGCAAAATTCCATTACTTCATCGTTTAATAAAACGCCATTGGTAGTCAAC
Organism: uncultured Oscillospiraceae bacterium; assembly: GCA_963652495.1. Classification (GTDB taxonomy): domain Bacteria; phylum Bacillota; class Clostridia; order Lachnospirales; family Lachnospiraceae; genus Anthropogastromicrobium. Next base: position 7,740 of record CAVJTU010000008.1, on the reverse strand, counting down.
GTAAAGCGAAACAGCTTGTTGTGTTCCTTCTCAAGCGATCTTCCGTACTTGACAAGCTCCTTTACGACATTCCAATTCATGAGCGGCTCACCGCCAAAGAAATCGACCTCCAGATTTCTGCGGTTGCCGGAGTTGGCTACCAAAAAGTCGAGTGCCTTCTTGCCGACCTCAAGGCTCATGAGCGCACGGCGACCGTGGTACTCACCCTCCTCGGCAAAACAATATTTACAGGCCAGATTACAGTCATGTGCGATGTGCAGACACAGCGCCTTAACTACAGTCTTTCTCTTCTTGAAATCCGTCATGTACTTCTGATAAATATCTTCTGTATACAACATTCCCTCGTTTTTCAGACGAGTAATCTCCGCATACGCGGCCTCAAGTTCCTCTGTCGGGTAGCTGTCAAGTGCGGAAAATACCGCCGCTTTGTCTTCCTGCTTCTCATAGACAGGAATCATATCATATACCACATCATCTACTACATGCACTGCACCGGAATTGACATCCATTACAATGTTGTAGCCGTGGCTCTTATATTGATGTATCACTACTGTTCAACCTTTCATCTAAAATCAAAAATAGAAACTCAAAAAAAGTTACTGTTCACGTGATTCGCCCACTCGCAAAATCACATAAACTATAACCTAAAAAATCGCATACAATGGAAAACCGAGGAGTTTCCTCCCCGGTCTCACATTAACCAAGTCCAGAAAATTACTTGTTGTTTTCGCAGCTCTGATTTCCTACTGTACAGGAAGTCTTACATGCGGACTGGCAGGAAGTCTGGCACTCGCCACAACCGCCCTTTGCCATGGTATTCTGCAGAATCTTGCTTGTTAAAGTCTTAGTTTCCTTCATGTCCTTCATCCTCCTAACTCAGATATCTGATAATTCACAGTGAAGTATAGCATAAAAGTGGAGAAACTGCAAGTAAAAACTATGCTTCTTCCTTATTCTTGCTGTCGATATATGCCCAGATCTCCTCACGCCCCTGCTTGGTTTCTGCCGAAAATGGAATCAGCACCTCGCCTGATTTCATGCCGAGCGTGTTGCGTATCTCTTTTACTCTTGCTGGCAGCTGGCTTCTCTTGATCTTATCGAGCTTTGTTGCGATGACGACTGGAGAAAAGCCAGAGTCAACCATCCAGTCAAACATCTGGCAGTCGTTTGCAGATGGCTTATGGCGAATATCAACAAGTAAGAAAACTCCCTTCAGCTGTTTTGAAGTGTGCAGATACCGCTCGATCATCTTGCCCCACTTTTCCTTAGTTTCCATAGAAACTTTTGCAAAACCGTAGCCCGGCAGATCGACGAAGTAAACGTTCTTTTCCTGTGCATAGGAAGCGTCAAGTCCTTCTGCCTCGATTTCCTTCTGGGATTTCTCGCGGTAATCAACTTTATAATAGTTGATGGTCTGTGTCTTACCCGGCTCTGCGGATGTACGCGCATAAGCCTTTCGGTTGATCAGACCGTTGATCAGAGAGGATTTTCCAACGTTTGATTTTCCTGCAAATGCAAACTCAGAAAATACATTCTCCGGAAGCGTACTCGTAATACCGCAGACGGTTTCCAGATTTACTGATTTGATAATCATGCTTCAAATACCTCCTTCACGACCTCGCGCATATGCGTCACAAAGCGCACGCACAATCCTTCCGTTACTTCACCTGTCAGTTCCTCGTAATCTGCACGGTTATCTGCCGGAACAAACACAAGCTTGACACCGGCTGCCTTTGCTGCAAGAAGTTTCTCCTTTAAGCCGCCAATCGCAAGCACACGACCGCGAAGTGTAATCTCTCCTGTCATTGCCACATCCGGACGCACGGCTCGATTTAAAACAGCGGAGAGAATTGCAGTTGCCATCGTGATTCCGGCACTCGGTCCATCCTTTGGAACGGCTCCCTCCGGGATATGGATGTGGATATCGTGCTGCTCAAACCAACTGTAATCCACGCCATACTCGTCTGCCACACTTTGCACGCAGCTGAGTGCCGCCTGCGCAGACTCTTTCATGACATCACCAAGCTTTCCGGTAAGTTTCAGCACTCCCTTGCCCGGTGTCACATTTGCTTCAACTTCCAGTGTCACACCTCCCACACTGGTCCATGCCAGTCCGCGAACAATTCCCGGCTCACCTTTTGCAGCGATCTCTTCCTTATGAAAACGATCCCGACCCAAATAGTCCGACAAATTATCGGCAGTGACTTCGATAGCTTCCTTATTTTCCTCTAAATATTCGAGTGCAGCCTTGCGGCAGAGAATGGCAAGCTGACGTTCAAGTCCGCGCACACCGGCCTCTCTTGTATAACAACTGATAATCCGTCTCAATGCGCTCTCGTTTACCTGCAAAAGTCCTTCCGGCAGTGCTGCCTCTTTGATCTGCTTTGGAAGCAGGAATCGATCTGCGATCTGATACTTTTCTTTTTCAGTATAGCTGCTGATCTCGATGACCTCCATACGATCCAAAAGCGGCTGCGGAATGGTCTGTAACGTGTTCGCCGTCGCGACAAACAGTACATCTGACAGATCAAGCGGCACTTCCAGATAGTGATCGTTAAATGCGGCGTTCTGCTCCGGGTCCAGTACCTCCAGCATCGCGGAGGACACATCACCATGCAGACTGTCGCTTCCCATCTTGTCCAACTCATCGAGAAGCATTAACGGATTAATGACTCCAGCCTTCTTAATCGCCTGTGCAATGCGCCCCGGCATCGCTGCGACATAAGTTCGTCTGTGACCGCGAATCTCAGCCTCGTCGTGTACACCGCCAAGACTGATGCGCACATATTTTCGATTCAGTGCCGATGCGATGGATCGTGCAATGGACGTCTTTCCTGTTCCCGGCGGGCCGACCAGACAAAGAATGCGACCGCCTTTTCGCGGCTGTGTTGCCTGCGACTGCTCATCCTGCGATATTTCGGTCTGTGCTTCACCCATTTGTGTCTCGTCTGTCTGATCTTTCTCTGACACTGACATCTTCTGTGCATGCATCTGCAGCTGTCTTACAGCGAGAAACTCTAAGACCTGCTCCTTTACCTTTTCAAGACCATAATGATCCCTGTCCAGTTCTTCTCTCGCAGCACGAATGGAGATATGCTCCTCGGTACGCTCCTCCCACGGCATCTCAAGCAAAGTCTCAATGTAATTCTGGCTGACCTTGCTCTCCGGGCCGTCCATCGGGTTGCTGCGCAATCTTTTGATTTCCTTTTCAAGCTGTGCCTTCACCTCATTTGATGCATTTAACTTAGCAAGCTGACTTTCATAGCGATCTGCCGCAGACTCTGCACCCTCGCCAAGTTCCTTTCGTATCAATCGCATCTGCTCGCGCAATATGTAATCGCGCTGTTGCTTATCGAGTGCTGTCTTGACTCTGCTTTGATACTCCATACGAAAACGCTCAACTAATGTCTCATTGTTGAGCAATTTCAAAAGAAACTCATAGCGTTCGTCCTCATTTGGGTATACTGCCAGATAATCCTGACGATCCTGCTGCTTCATTGGCAGATTGCATGCCACGAGCGCGCAAAAGCTTCCCAGATCCATATCCTGAAGCAATAAATTAGCCAACTCCCTGCTTGCCTTTGGCTGAACGTGGCAATATTGCTCAATCAAATCCTTAAGGACACGAATCTTTGCCTCATCCTCAAGTTCTTTTTGATACGCCCTCTGCTCTTGCTCCAATTCGCATTTTTTTATTGCTTCCTCGTTGTCATCGGTTCCTTCAGCATCTGCATTCTTACTATGCTCATTACGAGAGTGAATCACATCTCTCTCATCATCCGACTGAAAAATGGTGACTCTTGCAAGCAGATTCGGCACATACTCCTCAATATTCTCTAGCCTTGCCGACTGCAGACCTGCAACCAGCACACGGAATCCATCATCCGGTCCTTTAATAATCTGCTTTACCTGCGCAATAACACCATACTTTTCTAACTGCTCCTGACCCGGATTTTCCACACTGGGATCCTTCTGTGCAACCAAAAACACGTTCTGATTTGTCTTCTGTGCATTGGTCGCTGCTGCAATCGACATCGGCCTGCTCATATCCAGATAAATTCGCATACGTGGAAGTACCGTGATTCCCCTCAGGGCAATTGTAATCAATGTATTTTGTATTTCAGACACTTTTCTTCTCCCTTACAATAGTACATTTCTGTACAGTTTACGGGATTCCTTTACAAAACAAAAATAGGGAGACTGTCAGGCAGTCTCCCCGGATTTATTCAGGAATCTGCGGGCTCTCTCTTCCCGCTTTACAACCTCAATATCGCGGTGCACGATCTGCGGCTTTTCTTTTCCCTCTACAGTCTGCTCGGTAATGATACATTCTCCCACTGTATCATCTGAAGGCAGTTCATACATGGTATCCATCATGACAGACTCAAGAATCGCTCGTAAGCCTCTCGCACCGGTCTTTCGTTCCTGTGCTTTTCTGGCTACTGCTTTCACTGCATCTTCTGTAAAAGTAAGCTTTATGCCGTCAATATCGAACAGTTTCGTGTACTGCTTTGTGATCGCATTTTTCGGCTCGGTAAGAATCTTTACCAGCGCAGCCTCATCTAACTGCTCAAGCGATACCATAACAGGAAGACGTCCGATAAACTCTGGTATCAGTCCAAACTTTACCAGATCCTCCGGAAGCACCTGCGCAAACAATTCACCTATGCTGCGTTCATCCTTGCCTATAATCTCAGCACCAAATCCAATCGAACCACTTCCCAGACGGCCCTCAACGATCTTTTCCAGACCGTCAAATGCACCTCCGCAGATGAACAGAATGTTTGTCGTATCAATCTGTAAAAGCTCCTGATGCGGATGCTTTCTTCCACCCTGTGGCGGAACGCTGGCCACTGTTCCTTCCAAGATCTTCAAAAGTGCCTGCTGTACACCCTCACCGGAAACATCTCTGGTGATGGAAACATTCTCAGACTTCTTCGTGATCTTATCAATCTCGTCAATATAGATGATTCCGTACTCTGCACGCTCGATATTATAATCGGCTGCCTGAATCAGCTTTAACAGGATGTTTTCAACATCTTCGCCCACATAACCAGCCTCTGTCAGGGATGTTGCATCTGCAATTGCAAACGGAACATTGAGCAGTTTCGCCAACGACTGTGCCATATAGGTCTTTCCGGAACCGGTCGGACCAAGCATCAGGATGTTGCTCTTTTGAATCTCAACGTCATTGCCCTCTTCGATATGAGTAATGCGCTTATAATGGTTGTATACGGCTACTGCCAATGCTTTCTTCGCTTCATCCTGACCAACCACATATTGGTTAAGATGCTCCATGATCTGCTTTGGCTTTAACAGGTTGATGTCCCCTGGACGATAGCCGCCTGCCTCTTCCTCGCCATTCTCCTCTTCCTGAAGAATCTCATAGCAAATCTCGGTACACTCATCACAGATATAACTTCCGTTTAATCCTGCAATCAGCCTGCGCACTTGTCTCTGTGGCTTTCCACAGAAAGAGCAGCGTAAATCCTCTGATCTTGTTGCCATAATCAATCCCCTTTAATAGTCATCAATGATTTGTGATAATCTCATCAATCAGACCGTATGCCTTTGCTTCCTCTGCCGTCATCCAGTTGTCCCTCTCGGTATCGGCTTCAACCTTCTCAACCGGCTGTCCTGTATGCTCTGCCATAAGTCTGTTCATGCGTGCCTTTGTCTTCAGTATATGCTCGGCAACGATCTTCATATCTGTTGCCTGACCCTGGGAACCGCCGGACGGCTGATGGATCATGATCTCCGCATTTGGAAGTGCATAACGCTTGCCCTTGGTTCCTCCTGATAAAAGGAATGCGCCCATGCTGGCTGCCATACCGATGCAGATTGTAGAAACATCACATTTGATGTACTTCATCGTATCGTAAATTGCCATACCATCGCTGATGGAACCGCCCGGGCTGTTGATATAAAAGCTGATATCCTTATTTGGATCCTCAGACTCCAAAAACAGCAGCTGTGCTACAATCAGGTTCGCAGTTACATTATTTACTTCCTCGCCCAAAAAGATGATCCTCTCCTTAAGCAGACGGGAATAGATGTCATAGGAACGCTCGCCGCGGTTTGTCTGCTCCACAACATAAGGTACTAATGCCATATATGTCACCATATCCTTTCCAAAAGACAGCGGCTCTTCGCCGCTGCCCTTATTATTTACAACTATTCAGAGCCTTGTAAAATTTCTTGATGTAAACGGCGGCTCTGAATGGTTGTCTTTATTTTAATAAGAATTTACTTTGCGCTCTCAACAATCAGATCAACTGCCTTCTGTACAGCCAGATCATCCTTTAAGCTATCCTTACCAGCCTCGCCAAGGTACTCCTTAACCTTATCAAGCTCCATCTTGTAAGCATCTGCCATCTTCTGCATCTCAGCCTCAACCTCTTCATCGGAAACCTCAATGTTCTCAGCCTTAGCAACAGCTTCCAGAACAAGACGATCCTTGATGCGCTTCTCAGCCTGCGGCTTCATCTGATCAACAAGAGCCTCTCTTGTCAGACCGGTATACTGAAGATACTGATCAACAGTCATGCCCTGCATCTGAAGTCTCTGTGCGAAGTCATTTGCCATGTTGCGTGCCTGAGAAGTGATCATGGCATCTGCAATCTCCATGGATGCATTCTCAACAGCCTTTGCTACTAAAGCATTCTGCTTTGCAGTCTTAGCTTCCTTCTCCTTGCGCTCTAATGCCTTGGCCTTCAGGTCAGCCTTGTACTCATCAAGAGTCTCGAAATCAGAAACCTCGCTTGCGAACTCGTCATCAAGTTCAGGCAGTTCCTTAGCCTTGATTGCCTTAACAGTTACCTTGAAAGTAGCTGGCTTTCCTGCCAGGCTTGCCTCATGGTACTGCTCTGGGAATGTAACATTAACCTCGGTCTCATCTCCGGCATTCTTGCCAACTAACTGCTCCTCGAATGTATCGATGAAGCTGTGAGATCCGATAGTCAGATCATAATCGGTACCCTTGCCGCCTGCAAATGCAGTTCCGTCAACAAATCCCTCGTAATCGATGGTAACGATGTCACCGTCAGCTACCGGACGATCTTCTACAGTTACGGTTCTTGCCTGCTGATTCTGAACCTTCTTCAGTTCTTCCTCAACCTCTTCATCGGTAACTTCTACCGGCTGTGCCTCATACTCAAGACCCTTATACTCGCCAAGAGTTACTTCCGGCTTTACTGCTACAGTTGCAGTGAAGATGAAGGACTTGCCCTTCTCGATCTGAGTTACGTCGATCTCCGGCTGAGAAGTGATTACCAAACCGCTCTCCTTTGCTGCCTCTTCGTAAGCTCCCGGAATAATCTCATTTGCTGCGTCCTCATAGAAGATACCTGCGCCGTACATCTTTTCGATCATAGCACGAGGTGCCTTGCCCTTGCGGAAACCAGGCAGCTGAATTCTGCCCTTATTCTTGATATATGCTTTCTGCATGGCTGCCTCAAACTGCTCAGCGCTAACTTCAATTGTCAGCTTTGCCATGCTCTTTTCCAGATTTTCTACCTGTACACTCATTACTGGTTCCTCCTAAAAAAACTTTCGTCCTTGTCATATGACGCCTGCCACATTTAACTACTATCTAATTTAGTCATATGTCTGCAATATACGATTATACAACACAAGCCTTAAAATTGCAAGCGATAATTGCGATTCCTCAGCTCTGACGAGTAAACTTCTCGTTTTTTTCTTTTACTGAATTTCAACCAAGCCTTCAAAACGTTTGTTCTA
>CAVJTU010000007.1:0-68770 GCA_963652495.1 uncultured Oscillospiraceae bacterium | reverse complement strand
GTCGGAGGCATAAGCCGTTACCACGACTGGGCAGTTACAAGCCCACTACCTTTAGATGGTGGGTAGTTGACTCTGTTCTTTCTGAGATAAATATGGATTATTCCATTCATTTTGTTCTACAGCATACACTCCCGTTTTTGAAATTGTTCCATAATGCTTCTTAGTTGTTTGACGATCTTTTGACCAGATAATATATAGCTGCAATAGCCAGCACGACAACTGCCGGCTTAAACAAGATTTTCGCAACCCAACCGATAATGCTTAATATCAGAAAAGCAGCCACAATCACTGCCACAACCGCAATAATCTTTGTCAGCCAGTTTTGGGACGCTGTCTCTTTCATCCAACTAAAGCTCCAGCCATCTCCGCCGTTTGAACTGTTGTTTGACCTGCCTGTATTATAATCATAACTACCGGTACGGCTGCTTCCCTGCGTGTTTGCCTCACCGGAGGTATCAATAATCGTCTTTGCTATCAGACGCGGACTTCCAAGAGAAGCAAAGATTTCCTCCTCGGATTTTCCTGCGGCCTTCTGCTCGCTGATATAAGAATTATAATATCTTACATTTTCCTGAATCACGCGCTCGTCCACATTTCCACGAAGCGCCTGCTCTAACTCTGTGATGAATTGAATTTGTGTCATAAAAGCACCTGTGCCTTTCTACTTATTGATAGACAATCATCTCCAGCTGATAATTCTGCTTCTTGCCGTCAGCCTCTGCGATCTCTTTTTTGTCACCTGTTACATTGTCCTCTGAGCGATAGATAGATACAGCATAATCACCATTTGCCTGCGTGACCTCAAACACTGCGGTATAATACTCGCCCGGTGTGGTCGGCACACCATTTAAGCTTGCAGTGACGATGCGGTCTTCAAGCCATCCGGATGTCTGCCAGTCTTCCTCATACAAAATCGTACCCTCGCTGTCTTTTAGCGTCAGCTTCACGTATCCGTTATTGACACGGTCGTTTACACCGACAACAAAGCGAATCTTGCTGATCGAATTGCCGGTCGCACAGAAGGTCTGACTGACTTCATCACCCAACTCGCAAAGCTGCACCTGGCTATATACATTCTCTACTTTATATCCGGCATATGGTGCTTTGAAATATGCCATCAAACATACAAATGCCGGAATAACAAAGACTGCAACACCGCCAATAAAGCGGGTACGCATCCATCCCATGCAATTTACTTCCTGTGCCGGATTTTCAGCGCAATACTTTGGATGCTTGAATACCGCATAAACAAGCATCATCATGGTCAGAATGGATAAGCAAAGACTTCGGTCTAGCTTTCCAATCAAATCTTCCATCATCAGCTCGGTACCGATGTTTCCGTTTACAAGCGATCCAAGAATGCCATTATTGAACATCGCCTGATCGACATTGTTCGGAATCATCTCTACATTAAATATGGTATAAACCACCATAAAAATCAAGTCCAAAATTATAAAAATTTTCGTATCTTTATGAAGAAATGCACTGATGACCCAGAATGGTACCGCAAACAGCAGCCATTGCGGATGCCATTTGGATAATCCAAACAAAACAAAGAATGCCAAACAGCAGATATAAAATACGGTATTGATGAAATTCTGTCTGTCGGAAGGCTTATTAAAATAGCACCATGCGCACAGTGCGCCAAATGCCAGAACAGCAAAGCTGACTTCATAGTGGAAGGTGGACAGCTCAAATCCGGTATAATAACCCGCGTTCATGATATAGCCGGTCGGACTGCTGACGGCATTACCGCCGAATCCAAACACATATGCCTGGAAAACCGGACTGTTTCGATAGACAAAAAACTCCAGCACAAACGGAATCATCAGCAACACGCAGGATGCAAGAATCTTCCATACATTCTTCTCGCGATACAAAAGAAGCGGCGCAAAAATCAATAATGCAGAATACTTAAAGGTCATTGCGATTGCAAACCAGAAAATAAACCAGATGTCCTTCTTCTTTAAATAATAATAAACGCCAAGAAGCACACAGAAGGTCATGATGATGTCATACTGGCCGAAGATAAACTGTGCATAAAAGGCAACCGGCATCGTAAGGCATGCATACGCACACAGCTTTGACTTTTTGCTGCCCATTCCGGTAAGAATGGCGATGTGATAAATCAGCACGCCGCTTGCCACATAGATCAGACACGGCAGTAGTTTTGCCCACATGACTGCAAGCAGCGGCAAATCCTCTGTTGGAAATGTCACGATGCCAAACAGACGCATCGGAATATTCCAGATTGCAAAGATCAAATAAAAACTCGGCATGTAGGCCGGATGAATATTAAACGTACCGCAGTAATCATAGAAATCGCGGAAATGACCATTTAAATAGCCATAGCTGCAGCCTGCCGTATGCAGCAGATCGGACTGCTGAAATACGAGAAAACAGAAAATTGCAATGATGGCAAATATCAGATAATCCCAGATCAAAAGCGGCTTTTCCGCAATCGAACTGACTGACAGCACATGTGCCTGTTTGGCCGGCCGTTTCTTTATTGATTCTTTTATCTGTTCATTTTCCTGCTGCACAACCTGCGCCGGACTTTTTTGATGTTTTTGACTCATTTTCTTTTCGTGCCCTTTCTATGATTCTACTACTGGTTTGCAAGATCACTTGCTTTTTCATTCTTTGACAGTGCCAGAAAACCAAGCATCGTGATCAGCAAAAACTTAACGACATTGACAGCAAGAAGACCCCATACAGCGCCCCAGATCTTGTAAAAATACATTTCCGGAACAACTGCCGCAAAGAACAATACTGCATAGATGACACCCATAATCAGTTGATATCGCTCCGGTGCAAAGCGAAGCACAACAGTCATCATCGTATTGCTCATAAAGAAAAATACCTGTCCGGCATTTGCCAGTAAAAACAGATTTTTGACAACCTCATAATCTTCTCGATAAAAGAGATAGACATAAATATGAGAGCCGACTGTCGTTCCTGCAATTAACACAACCGCGAGTGCCGACAATGCGCCAAACACACCGGCTAACATCTTCTTTGTGATCTTGCCCTGATAACGTGCCAGATGACCTGTGATTACGCCATTAAGCGGCGTGGAGATGAGTGAACTCATCTTTCCTACTGTGCTTGCGATAAAAAAGTAATACGAAGCGGCATCTCCTGCGGTCATCGGCAGCACGACGCGGTCGGTGTATGTGACAAAATCGGATAACAGATATGCCGAGGAAAGTGAAACACATGTCCTTGCATCCTCCTTGAAGAAACGGCTCTTTTCAAAAAATGGCCGCTTGAAGATGCTTCCTGTGACCGCGACAAATACTAGTCCGAATACCTCTCCTAAGATAAAAATGCTGACCCATGAATGACTGATCGAATATAGCGCCATGCCGAGTGCATAACCCACTGCAACGAGCAGATAGTAGAAGAAAAAGCCTCTGTAATTTAAACTCAGTCGGTACTCCACATCGGCATAGTAGCGAACCGTTGTCACAAAAATCAATACACCAATCGAAATCGGAAGTGCGCCTGCGGTATCCTTTTTCACACAGATCGCCACTACGGTGACAACCGCACAGAGTAATGCCGTGAATACCAGAAAACGGTTGTAATCGCCATTTTTTGTCTCGTGGCGTGTGGATGACTTCATTCGGCCATAATTGATACCGGAACCGACAGCCGATGCCATCAGTCCCATGATTGCCGTAAAAAATAGCATCTTTCCGCTTCCGTCTGCCCCCATATGGCTTCTCAAAAACGGATATACTCCAAAAGAAAGCGTCATGTTCAGGATCATCAGTCCGGCAAGACTGTAGATCATATCTCCCGCAAACCGGCGCAAACCCGATTTTGCTTTTGACTGCTTTTGTGTCATTGCTTCTTTTCTCCCTTTATGCCTGCATCTTTTGTGTTTGTTTTCTTTCCCTTATTCTCTTTATTCTCTTTGTTTTCTTTTTTATTTTCTTTTTTTGTATCTTCTTTATAAGATAAGGTAACAAACTTAGGATCGCAGTGCGCAAGTTCCCGCTCTCCTGCCGGTGTCGGTGTCATGTAATCGCCATACAACATGGTAAGTGCCTCATGATAGCCGCACGGCCCCGGGAATTTTTCACCGTCCACTTCTAAGTCGACAGCATGATCAAACCACTCTGCCTTGTAGATTTTTCCTAAATCCGGAAACAGGCAATTGCTGTAATAGCAGCGCTTGTACTTTTTGTTCTGACCGCGCTCCATCTTGCTGATCGCATCGTACCAATGGACAAGCGTTTTCACCGGAAATAGCCGTCCAATCACGGAAAGAATCGCAACCACGATCTTGGATGCGCCCTTGTATTCGGATAAATCCAGCTTATAGCGACGCCCCATGCACATGCCATATACAAGAATCAGCAATGCATGGCAAAACTTATGCTTGAGCATGTTGTCGGAAACGTCATCAACGATAAAAATATCGGTACGCATGTGATTATGAATGCCATTTCCATAATATTTCTGCTCCGCATTATTCTCACGCATTGTTGAATCCAGCATGACAACGCGCGGCACAAAATCATAGAATGCACCATTTAATTCGTCCGGCTCCACATAAGCAAAGCCATCTTTCAGCTCGGTGCGCGCAACCTTTCGGAATATCTCAAAATCTTTTCTCGTCATTGCGATGTCTGCGTCGTCATCCCACGGGATATCGGATTTTTCACGCACTGCACCGATTAAGTTTCCGCTATCTAAAAAATAATTCAAATGATACTTCTCACAGACGCGCCCTACCTCACGAAAGATGATATGATTGCCCTCGTGGATGAGCTTTAACGCATCCTGTGTTGTCTTGTCAAATTCCACTCTTAATTCCTCTCATTCGGCTGTCCAAAATTTGTCTTTCCAGCATTCCGCTTTCTTCACTTTTCTTTTGCACTCTTGCCGTCTGTGACTTCGTTTTCTGTCTTGCAAGCTGCAAATTTCTCTGCTGTTTCTGCATCCTCAGGCGTTTTTGTAAAATTCAAACGTTCATCCTCCACGACAAGCGGACGCTTCTTTACGCGGTCATTGATGCTCATGATATACTCACCAATCATACCGATGAAGAACAGCTGCATGGAACCAAGCAGACATGTGACAATCAAAAGCGGTGCCATACCTGCCGGGAAGTTGTCCCAGAACAGAAGCTTTAAAATCAGATAGACGATGGCAACGATCAAGCTGATGCAGCCGACGGTCATACCGATAAAGGTTGCCAGTCGAAGTCCTACCTTCGTATAAGAAGTGATGCTTAACATTGCGGCATCGTACAGGCGATAGAAGTTGTTGCTTGTCTTTCCCGCACGTCTCTTTGGCTGCTCGTAAGGAATTTCCTTTCGCTTAAAGCCAAGCTCCGCTACGATGCCTCGAAGGAATGGTGTCGGATCGTCAAGTTCTCTCATGACATTTATAAACTTCTTATCATAGAGACCAAAACCGGTAAACTGCTCGATCTGCTCTACATCGGAGAGCTTTTTGATCAATTTATAGTAACAGCCGCGAAGCCAGTACATGATCTTGTTTTCCTGGCTGGACTTTTTGATTCCAATTACAATTTTGTACCCGTTCTCCCACTCTTTTACATATTTTGGGATCATCTCGACCGGGTCCTGAAAATCGGCAGCCATCAACACCGTGGCATCTCCTGTTGTCTGGAGCATGGCATAGTAAGGTGAGTTGAACTGTCCAAAATTTTTCGCATTAAAAATTCCCTTGATTCCCTTATCCTCTGCGCAGAGTTTTCGGATAATGTCTCTTGTCCTGTCTTTTGAATCGTTGTCGATAAAAAGGATTTCGTAGCGGTAGGCCGGAAGTTCCTTTTTGAATGTCTCGCGAAGCGCATCGGCCATCGCCTGAACATTCTCCTCTTCGTTGTAACAGGGCACTACAATACTGATTGTTTTCATGAATGTGCCTTCTAATCTTTCTTTTCGCTTTTTGCTTTCTTTTGCTTTTCGCTTTCTTTTACTTTCTTTTTTGCTGTTCACGGGAATCTATCTTCACGAAACGCCCACTCGGCGAAGTGACTTTTTTATGTTCACAGGACGTCCTTCGCAAAACCGCCCGTACCGTAAAGCACATTCGCCTCGGGGCTTCCCTAACTTTTCGTGCCCCGTGAACAATTTTTATTCCATAGTAACCATCACTTTTATTAGGTCAGCAGGCTTGTCGCGCATCAGATACAGCGCCTCCTCGACCTGATCGAGTCCATGAAGGTGATGGGTGACGAGCTTCTCTGGATGGATTCTGCCGTACTGTACCATGGCAAGCATACGCTCAATGCGGGCACGTCCACCCTCTGCCAGCTCGGTGCGGATGGTTTTTCCTGCCATGCCGCGTCCACCGGAGAATTTCGGAAATGGCAGATTTCCGGTTCCGCCAAAGTAGTTGACGTTGGAGACGGTTCCGATGCCGTAGCGCACCATGTCGATTGCCTGTGCGAATACCTCATCGTTTCCACCGCAGATGATTACACTGTCGGCGCCAACGCCATCTGTGCGCTCCATCACCTGCCCTACAATATCGCCATTCTTGTAGCTTAATACTTCGGTTGCGCCAAACTCGTAAGCAGTCTTAACGCAGAGCGGTCTGCTGCCGACAGCAAGAATCCTTGCGGCTCCTAAGTGTGCGGCTCCTGCTACTGCCATCAGACCGATCGGTCCGATTCCCATGACAACAACAGTATCACCGAATTTGATATTTGCATTCTGCGCACCGGTAAAGCCTGTTGTCACAACATCCACACACATCAATGCCTGCTCTAAGCTGACACCCTCTGGAATCTTTGCCAGTGTCGTATCCGCATCTGGAATCAGGAAACGCTCGGCAAAGACACCCGGTTGGCTACGTCCGAGCTGATGGCCGGAAAACGGTGCAGAGGCATGTTTAAAATTATGCTCCTGAATGCTCTTTGCACGCCAATCCGGTGTGATGGCCGGTACCGCGACCAGCTCGCCCGGCACAAAATCGTTCACATACTCGCCAACCTCCAGCACACGTGCCACACACTCATGACCAAGTACCAGATTCGGTGCCTTTCTGGAGCCACCGCCGAAAACGGTGTGGACATCCGATGAGCAAGGTGCGACAGCGACCGGCTTTAAGATGGCTCCATATGGAGTCAGCACTGGCTCTGGAACCTGCTCATAGCCGACAACACCCGGCTCTCTTAATACAAATGCCTTCATATATGATAACCATGCCTTTCTCTAAAAGCTTCTCGACAGACAATCTACAACGCAAGCCTGATCGCTTCGCTTTACGGCATTGCTTTTGTAGATGTCTGCTCCCGAAGCTCGTCCAAATTATAAAATTTCTTCAATCTGATTACTGCGGATTGCGAAGATACGCACCGTCTCTGGGAAACGAACGCGAATTACACTTGCAATCTCATCGGTGTAACCTGGCGCTGCGATTAAAATCGCATCTGGCGGATTCTTCAGTGCTGTTTCTGGCGATACGATCAAAAGATGCGATGCCGGAGCATATTTTCCATGCTTAAATGGTGCAGAATCAATGATATACTCTGCTTTTTCGCCCAGACAAGTCGTTGCCGCAAGTGTAAAGCCCTGATGGCTTGCACCCCATATTGCCAGATGTTTTCCTTCTAATTCTTTTGAAAGATTCTCCATCTGTGCACGAATGCTGCGTAAGCTGTCACCGAGAGCGGTAATTTCCGGTGTAAAATCCTTCCATGAGGATACCGGTGAAATCAGATCTTTGCTCTTTCGCACCATCACGGAGAGCGTATCGCGGTTGATCATCTCCTTGCTCTCCACGACAAAGCCATTCTGATTGAGCAGATAGGTCAGTGAATCAAACGTATAGTATGCTAAATGATCGTGAATCAGCTCATAATAGGTGTTGTGATCGGTGATGTACTCAAAACTTGGTACCGTAATCAGACCCACACCGTCCTCTGTCAAGTTATTGTACAGACAGGTCAGCATCACATCCGGAGATGGCTGATGCTCCAAAAAATTAAAGGATAAAAATGCATCAAACGAGCCATTTGCAAGCTGTTGGTCTGGGTATTCTGTAAAACCATCCATAACAGCTAATCCGCCATCTCTTGCGATCTGTGCCAGCTCAGAATCGTGTTCAATGCCATATCCTTTTACCGGAAACTCCTGTAACACGCGAAGAAACTCGCCTCTGCCACAGCCAGCCTCGATGATTTTCTTTCCTTCAAGGTGATAGCGTCCAATAAACTCCTGATATTGACGGCGGCGCAGTTCCACCATGGTAGTGGAATAACCTCCTGCACGGATGACATCGCGATAATATGCTACCGGCTCGCAGTCAAACTGAATCAAGCCGCACTTCTTACATTGGCATAACGGCAGATGGATTCCTCTGTCATTTTTTACCTGTTCTTCATCCGGCATGTGCTGTGCTGCTGCCGGCATATTGTCAAATGCAATGATCTCGGTTCCTGCCAGAGATGCCTTGCATGAAATACAATTTCCCATATTTTTACATGCCCTTCCTAAAATCACCGCTGCTTAATGTTACTGTTCACGTCAGCATTTAAATCGGCGGCAAGAGAAACCGCCCTTGCAACCTTACCTGTGAACTATCATCATTTGGATTCCCTGCTCGAAAGAAATCTCCTGATGAAATCCTGTCGCCTCTTTTAGCTTCGTAATGTCCGGATCAAGCGACGTCACACCCTCCGCATTCGGCGGCCGTTTACCATATTGACAGATACCATGTCCGCCGCACAACGCATGAATCGCCTCGATGTATTCGCGAAGCGGTCTCGTGTCCTCCCCGGCTACATTATATACACCTGCCGGTGCATCACCTGTCAAAAGCAGCATAAGCGCGCGAATCGCGTCGGTGATATAAAGATAATTCCACAGCTGTGTACACGCACCAAACTCCATCGTACCGTTCTCCTGAAAGGTGCGAATCGCACTGGCAACGAGTGACCACGGATGGTCGCCCGGTCCATATACAGAAAAGACACGCGTATGAATGTACGTAATTCCTAACTCTTTTGC
The DNA here is from genome assembly GCA_963652495.1 of uncultured Oscillospiraceae bacterium. Taxonomy (GTDB): domain Bacteria; phylum Bacillota; class Clostridia; order Lachnospirales; family Lachnospiraceae; genus Anthropogastromicrobium. The sequence continues at coordinate 59,771 of CAVJTU010000007.1, read as the reverse complement.
ACGCACAGGCGCAAACTCTCCTACTTTTGCTTTTGCCTTTCCATATTCAGAAAGAGGATGCAGCATATCTGTCTCACGCATCGTTGTATTTCGCACACCATATTCTGCCTGAGAGCCACAGAAAAGGAAACGTTTACAGTGGGAGACCGCTGCCGCCTCAAGTGCATCAAGCGCATAGACGGCATTCATTGACTGTACATCCGAAAGCTTTCGGTTATCACTTCCTGAGCCGTCCCAGCCAAGATGCAGCCAGTAATCGGCCCTTCCCAGATCATGCGCCCATTTCTGTCCGATTGGACTAAGCTGACTGGTTTGACCATTTTGACTGACCTGCCCATTTTTCTTAGCACTCATCGCCAGTTCTTTGAGTTTGCTTAACTCACACTCAATAATCTCAAGCCGTTCTTTCTGCAAAATCATCTTCTCTAATTTTTTACGGCCTGCCGAGTTTGGCCGGATCAGTGCGCAGACTTCAAAGCCCTGGCTGACAAGCTCCTGTACGGCATGGCTTCCGATGAAGCTTGTCGCTCCTGTTACGATTACACGCATACTACTCCTCCGACCAGCGCATATTCTTTTTTAGTTCCTCTTCCGGAAGGAATGGTGCCAAATCTTCGAGCGGTGCAGAAACCATGCTGCCATCTGGCATCGGCTTTGACGCAGCCTTTGGCTCAAACTTCTGCTCCATATCTACCATGACTTCACAGATCACCGGTCCCTTGATGGCAAGTGTCTTTTCGATTCCCTCACCGAGCGCATCATTACTCTCGATACGAATAAACGGAAAGCCATAGGCAGGTGCCAGTTTTGCCATATCCGGAAAACTAAGATCTCCGCTGTCTGTTCCGATACCGATAAGCGGCTTGCCAAAGTAATTGTTCTGTGTCTGACGGATGGAATGATAACCACCATTGTTGATCAAAAAAATTTTGATGGGATACTGATGATGAATGATTGTCTGCAACTCCTGAAGATTCATCTGAATGCTGCCGTCTCCGGTGACGCAGATGATATCCTGCTCGGTCTCGCCTGTCTCCTTGCAATAGCGCTCGTTTGCCACGCACGCACCGATCGCTGCCGGAAGGTCATAGCCCATGGATGCGATCGCAGAGTTTGTGATGAAGCGCTGTCCCTTCTTGATGACATAGCCGTGACCGCCAACGACACACGCAGAACCATTTCCGACAACGGTAATCTGGCCCTCGTTTAAGCGGCGGCTCTCTTCCTTAATAAAAGCATACACATTTGCCGGAGTTTTCTGCTCATAGTGCTTTGGCTGTACAACCGGATAATCTTTCTTCCAATCTTTACAAACCTGTCTCCACTCATCGCCCTTAAAAAGAGTCTCGCCATCTGCAAGCAGCTCGTCCAATCGCTTGTCAAGCTTTTCAAGCAGTTCTTTTGCATCTGCCCATACGGGCATTTCCACATGAAGAGACGGCTTCTTTAACTCCTCCGCATCAATGTCATTCATAATGACAAAGGCATGTTTTGCCCATGCTGGCCAATCGTAGTTGACCTGACGGATGCTTAAGCGGCTTCCGATGGACAAAAGCAAATCACTGTTTTGTACGGCAAAATTTCCGGCACGGTCGCCCATGTTCCCGGCGCGTCCCGTGTAAAGCGGATGCTCGTCCTCCATCAGATCAATGCTGTTCCATCCGGTCACAACCGGAATGCCAAGCTTTTCTACTACACGGTGGAATACATCAAATGCACCTGCGATGCGGATTCCATTTCCGGCATTGAATACCGGACGTTTTGCTTCGCGAACCTTCTTGATAATGGCATCTATCTGCTCATCGGTGACAGATGGAACTTTGATCAAATCCTCTTTTGACGGATCATAGCCCTCTAACTCATCTGTCTCAACTATCGCGCCCTGCACATTTAACGGAATGTCCAGCCAACACGGCCCCGGTCTTCCTGTCTGTGCCAGATAAAGTGCCTTCTCAACCACGTAGCGGATGCGCTTTGGATCCGTCACCATCTCGCAATACTTTGTCATCGGCTCTACACTCTTACAAATATCATATTCCTGATCACCAAATGCACGGATGCCAAGTCCGGTGCTTCTGGCAGTCACGTCATATCGCACCTGACCGGAAATGACAAGCATCGGAATGGAATCGAGCCAGCCACCGACAACTCCTGTGATCGCATTTGTTCCACCCGGTCCCGTTGTAACGCAGACAGCTGCGATGCGGTTATGGATTCTGGCATAACTCTCGGCTGCAATGGCACATGCCTGCTCGTGATGATTGTATACACAGTGAAGTCCCGGCTCGTGACCAAGTCCGTCGTCAAGGTGCATCGCACCACCTCCGGTGATCATAAATACGTCTGTAATCCCATTTTGAACAAGCAGCTTCGCAATATAATTGGATACCTTCATTCTCATAAATTATACCTCCAAGGCTTCGTAAATAACCTTTGCCATATATGCGATTTTCTCATCCGTCATGCCCGGATAAACACCGACCCAGAAGGTGGATGTCATGATACGGTCGGTCTGTGTGAGTCCGCCGACTACGCGGTATGCATCGGTTCCGCGAATCGCATCAAAACACGGATGCTTGATCAGATTTCCAGAGAACAGCATACGTGTCTGAACGCCGTGTGATTCGATATAGTTGACAACCTTGGTGCGGTCAACGCCGTCCTTGCAGGTCATAAGGAAACCAAACCAGCTCGGATTGGAATGCGCTGCCGCCTCAGGCAGAATCAATTTATCGGTGCAATCCGAAAGAAGTTCTTTTAAATAAGAGAAGTTGTGACGTCTCTTCTCCACAAAGGACGGAAACTTCTTTAGCTGTGCGCAGCCGACTGCTGCCTGCATATCGGTTGCCTTTAAATTATAACCGAAATGAGAGTATACATATTTGTGATCGTAGCCTGCCGGAAGCTGTCCATATTGCTTATCAAAACGATGACCGCAGAAATTGTCGCGTCCCGGAGGACAGATGCAGTCGCGTCCCCAGTCGCGGAAGGAACGCACGATGCGGTGCAGCAGCGGATTATCGGTATAGACAGCACCGCCCTCGCCCATCGTCATGTGGTGCGGCGGATAAAAGCTGGACGTTCCGATATCACCGATCGTTCCCGTCAGCTTTTCCTTGCCGTCAATCTCATAGACAGAGCCAAGTGCATCACAGTTATCCTCAACCAGCCACAAATTATGACGGTCACAAAACGCTTTTACCGCAGTCAGATCAAATGGATTGCCAAGCGTATGCGCGATCATAACTGCCTTTGTCTTCTCGGACAGTGCATCCTCTAACTTTGTCACATCAATGTTATACTGCGGAATGGTCACATCCACAAATACCGGCACGGCTCCGTACTGAATTACTGGCGTTACCGTGGTCGGAAAGCCCGCCGCAACCGTGATGACTTCATCACCTCGTTTTACTTGACGATCACCTAAAAGCGGGGACGTCAGTGTCATAAATGCGATTAGATTTGCGGAAGAGCCAGAGTTTACAAGAGAACAGAAACGAACACCAAGATATTTGGAAAATTCTCGCTCAAACTCATCGGTATAACGGCCTGATGTCAGCCAGAATTCCAGTGAACTGTCTACCAGATTGACCATCTCATCGCTGTCATAGACGCGTGACGCATATGGAATGCGGTCGCCTTCCTTAAATTCTTTCTTTGTATTGTGATATTTATCGCAATAGGCAGCTACCTGCTTTAGAATCTCTTCTCTTGCCTGCTGCTCATTCATATTTTCAAACATGTTGCTCCTCTCCGTCTGCCAGAAAACTTCTGATCTGCTCTCTCATGCAGGCATTCATCTTATCCGCTAACTCTTTCGGTCCTGTCTGATGGGTAATCAGCAGACTATACAGCTGATACCATTCCACACTCTTTGCCACCGCTGTCGCAATATGCCATGTCGGCTTCCAGCCAAAGACGCGCTTCACTCTCGAACAATCCAGCTTCAAAAAACCCGCCTCGTGAGGACCGCCGTCGCTCTTATTCTCCCATTGCATGCCTCTGCCCCAGCTCTTGCAAAATAGCGTGGTAAGTGTACCCGTGTCCACACAGTCGCAATCATCCGGTCCCACATTGTAGTAGCCGCGAAGGGATGGATCCTCCCACTGCTTCTTTACAATCGTCAGATACAAAAACAATGGCTCCAGCACATGCTGATATGGGCGAATCGAATATGGATTTCGCACTGTTACCGGCTGCTTGATTACTGCGCTCCGATAGCAGTCCGGAATAATACGGTCTGATGCAAAGTCACCGCCGCCGATGACATTTCCTGCTCTTGCCGTGGAGACTGCGGTATCACTGTCCGCAAAAAAAGAGCGGATGTAGCTGTGTGTCACCAACTCTGAACAGGATTTGCTGTTGGAATATGGATCAAATCCGTCCAGTACATCCTCCTCACGGTAGCCCCACTCCCACTCTTTGTTCTCGTACACTTTATCGGTTGTCACATTTAAAAAGGAACGAACACATGCAAACTTACGCGCACACTCCAGTATATTGACTGTACCCATCACATTCGTCTCGTATGTCTCACGCGGATTCTTGTAGGACTCACGCACAATCGGCTGCGCCGCCAGATGAATCACTATCTCAGGCTGCACACGCGCAAATGTTTCCTTCAACAGTTCAAAATCTCTCACATCCCCGATCACGCTGTCCATCTGGTTTTCCAGACGGCAGATACGAAAAATGCTCGGACTGGTCGGAGGCTCTAGGGAAAAGCCTGTCACCTTTGCTCCTGCATCAATTAAAATTCTTGAAAGCCACGCTCCCTTAAAACCGGTATGACCTGTTATCAGTATTCTCTTATCATGAAAAAATGACATCTCTGTTTTCTGCATTTTTTAGTCCTTCCATGTCTTCCACGGTGCCTTGCCGCTCTCCCACAGTGCCTCTAAACGATTTTTATCACGAAGCGTATCCATGCAGGACCAGAAGCCTTCATGAATGTAGCCCATCATCTGTCCATCTGCTGCCAGACGCTCGAATGGCTCACGCTCAAGCGGCTGGTCATCGCCGTCAATATAGTCGAATACACCAGGTTCCATTACCATGTAGCCGATATTGATCATGCTGCCATCCTTGTCGGATTTCTCACGGAATGCCGCGATCTGACCCTTCTCGTCGTAGTCAATTACGCCGAAACGCTGTCCTACATTTGTCATGGAAATTGTGGCAAGCTTTCCGTGGGAACGGTGAAACTCGCACAGCTCCTTTATGTTGATATCTGAAACACCATCTCCATACGTCAATAAAAATGGCTCATCTCCGACATATTTGCGAATGCGCTTTACGCGGCCGCCTGTCATCGTATTCAGTCCGGTATCCACAAGTGTTACCTTCCATGGCTCTGAGTAATTGTCGTGCAGTTCCATGGAATTATGTGCGAGATCAATCGTAATGTCGGATGTATGAAGAAAATAGTTTGCAAAATATTCCTTGATCACATACTGTTTATAACCAAGGCAGATAATAAAGTCGTTGAATCCGTACTGCGAATACTCCTTCATAATGTGCCACAAAATCGGCTGGTCGCCAATCTCGACCATCGGCTTGGGGCGATTTACACTTTCCTCGCTGATTCTGGTGCCGAATCCTCCTGCCAGTATTACAACCTTCATGCTATTACCGTGCCTTTCTTTTTCTTTGCTGTACTGATACAAAATCGCTGTCTTACTTTTATAGAAGCTTTTTCGCTTTTTTGCATATTCTGCCCCAGTATCAGTTGTACCAATAATGGACTCATTTTACCATATATAAAACAAAAAAGCAACCAAAGGATTCCGGCTGCTTTTTTGTAAGGTGTAAAACTGTTACAATTCACGGATACGGTGCGTAGTTCCTATAGACGTGGTACTCTTCCTAATTTGATAGACCTGACTCTAACTCACGATTTACTATATTCTGCCACCAGATATCCCACAGTTCCTGCCACTACCAAAGCCACACTTTCGATCCGCATACCTGTCGAATCTGTCCACAAATTCTGAATGGCATCCAACATGGAAAGTGGGAAAAATCGAAACGAAAATAAATATTCCAATCCTGACGGCACCAATACAAAAATTGCACCGATTGCTGCTGCCTGTGCGGTATTTTTGCATTTGCTTCCGATTCCCATAAGAATGCCGCAAACGCTTAAAAGAAGAATCAAACGAAGTACACACACACCTGCCAATGCTGCGCCAAATGAAATCCAGACTGGAAACTTCGCAAATACACTGACTGCTGCCGCCGGTTCAAATAAGCCATGGAAGCTGCCGCCTGAAATGATGATCTGGCGAAATTGCATGATGCTGCCTGCCAGCCACAAAAATACAACCGTCCATCGTGCCATCCTGCATTTTCTTCGATTTAAGATTCTGCGTCCTTTCGGGGATGCGATCAATATGCGTGCCATCTTTGTTTTATTCTCGTGGGGAAATACCCCTGCAAACAAAAATACAAGAATAATCAGTTCATAAAAGCACCACAAAAGTCTTTTCTGATATTTGGCATTGTCAAATGCCTCCAACAAATTTAATTTTCCTGCCAGTTCCTCAGCACCAAACGGCGAGACTACATGAATGGTTTTGTTTGTCTTTTCGGATAACTGCCAGATGCGTGTCAATTCGATTTGCAAATCATCGTAAGCTGCCGCATAGAGAGAAGCATTACGGTATTTCTGGCGAATTGCATCCCACTGTTCGTAGCTGATTTTCTTATTATTATAATCTTCCTGTGCCTGCGCCAGCTTTGCAAGGTCGCTATTGTTCGTTTGTATTGTTTCGTCCAGCCAGCGGACCGCATCATGAACCTCCATTTTCTCAATCTGGCTGTAAATCCCGTCTTTGATTCCACTGTCTGAGTACATATACAGCACACTCTCTGCACCAAACATCGTATAGACAAACCAGCCAAATAGAAGAAGGAGCAAAAATCCATGCTCAAAGAAAAGAAGTTTTCTCCATTCGGAAAAAATTGGTGGAAATGCACCTGCAAACCGGGATGCTGCTTTGCCGATCAATTCCATTAAACGTTCTGACAAAGACGCTGCACCTTTGGGATGACGTCTGCTTCCCAAAAGAATGATTGTACACGCGCATACCAAAATCAATATACTGATATAAACGATATAACTTGTATATTGTCCAACAGGGATCGTCCCAATCGGCACATTCTGGTAGCCGTACATCACCTCCTGAATATTCCACAGTGCTGCAATATTAAATATACGAATGAGTACGAGACTGCTGTTGGCTGAAATACTTTTATACAAAATGGATTCAATTATAGCAATTCCAAGGCATACCAAAACGGCTATCTTTTCCTGACGGATTAAAATACAGAAAAATAAACTGACAAGCGCACTTGCAAAGGCCGATGCGATGTGAAACAGGAAAACCAATACAATCATTTGTCCTATGGAAACGGGAAGTGTACAGCTTTCAAATAGTGACGAACATTGTACAGGAAGATTCCAACTGCCCTTTCCAAAAAACAGCACACCGGTCACTGCCCTTGCGCCATATAAAAGACACACACTGATAATGCTTCCCCAAAACAAAACAGCTATCTGCCCCAAGAAAAAACGAGTCCTTCCTTTTGGAGCAGCATATACCATATCCCAAAGACCGCGTTTTTGAAAACGAACAAGGCATACGGACAAATACAGCGTAAAAATTGCCGCAAGAAGCCCTGTCAAATCACCTTTTACAATCGTCTCAAAGCCATATACGGGTGCCAGACAAACACGGTCGGCAACTGCATTCATTTTTTCATAATCCGAAGCCGTTTTTGCGGCATCCTTTGCCAGATAGCCGTCTGCCGATCCAAAAATACCGCCTTTTTGAATATATGCCGCATCGGACTGTATTTTATCGAGATATTCCTGATATCCATCCACATAATCACTTTGCTCCTGCACCATTGTCAATGCACTCTGCCGCAAAAAAAGCTTGGTAATCATCTGCTCATCTGCCTGTTCCTTTGCCATTTCTGCTTCGATTGATTCTTCTAATTTTGTTGTAAGCGTCTCAAGCTGTGCATTGCGTTCTTCTTTTGTGAGTGCTGCAAACTGGTCAATGTACTCCTGATAAAAGCCATATTTTTCCTGTGCGCCATCATCATTGCTGATATATGTATTTTGATACTGCCACACGCTCAGTCCAATCAAAATTGCAAGAAAAAGAATTGTTTTTATTGAAAAAATTACTCGTTTCCGATCTTCTCTCATTGCAGCTTCTCCTCTCACGATCGATCATGATTGCCATCACTATAATCACCATCGTAATCATTATTGTAATTACTATTATGATTGCCATGGCAATTACCATTGTGATTGCAATTATTATATTTATCGTTATTTTCTTTGTCACTGTATTCGACATTTTCGCGATCTAAAACAGCTAAAAACAATTCCTCCAAATTGGCTTTTCCACTCTTTTCTACCAATTCATCCGGGAAGCCATCTTCAATGATGTGTCCGTTTTTCATGATGAGAATATAGTCGGCTGTATCTTCAATATCCGATACGATATGTGATGTCAAAAATACAATTGCTTTCTCTCCGAGTGTCCAAATATATCGGCACAAACGCTTTCTCTCCCACGGATCCAGTCCTGCCGTTGGCTCGTCCAAAATAACAACCGTTGGCGTCCCTAAAAGTGCCTGCGCCAATAATGCACGCTGACGCATACCGCCGGACAGCGATTCCATGTGCATGTGACCGCAGTTTTTCAAATTGACGACTTCCAGCAGTTTGGGAATCTGCTCTTTTGCCTCACGGCGCGACAACCCTTTTAGCTCTGCCATATAAAACAGAAAGCTTTTTACAGACATTTTTTCATAAAAGCCCTGTTCCTGCGGCATATAACCGACAAGGCTGCGAAAATCAGCTCCCATCTTTAAGATTTCTTCACCATCGTACAAAATACTGCCATCATCTCGCTTGAGCGTATCCGTGATCAGGCTCATCAATGTTGTTTTTCCTGCTCCATTTGCACCTAAAATTCCATACACTCCACACCCAAATGTAAATGTGAAATGATCGAGTGCGCATTTCTTTCCATAATTTTTTGTCAGATTTTCAATCTTAAGTTCCATCCAATCTTCCCTCCTCCGCTTATTTTCACGTTGCTCTTTTCAAAGAAAAAGGTCACAACACATATATGCCTGCATACATATGTCGTGACCTGATTCAACCGTTACTGACTTCTATAATTGCTCCATTTGCAATTTTACAATTTGTGTTTTCATTAACTGACACTGCTTTGCATCACTGTTTTAATTTGCAAATATGGTGTCCTTCCACTCAGGTGTTGCGTCCTTTGAAGTCAGATCAGAAACCGTCATGTATTGATTCGGCATCGCATAATTTCCGGAGAAAACATATCCCTTAATAGAGCCATAAAATGCATCATAGCCACTAGAAGTTCCATCCGCAGTGATATGACGATAGAAATTCTGATACTGTGCCTTTAATTCCTTATCCTCTGTTGCATCTAACGTTTCCTTTAATTTTGTCTTTGCCTCTTCTGTATTTACGATGTCTATATCACGAATTAAATTTCCAGCCATATCAAACACTAAGAGCGTATGCTGATCTTCCTGAGAGTAAAGTCCTTTACCGGATGCCCTCAAATAGATATACTGACCATCACAAAACAGATAATACGCCGGTGCATCATAATCGGACATACCATTCCAAAGAACCGTGTCCTCTCCTGTTTCATAATCTGTTTTGAAAAGTCCCTTTTCTGGAAGAAAATGATATATCGCATCATCCGCAAAATAAACTCCAATGCTGGAAGAACTGCTTTTCACTTCATAATCTGTCACGTTTCCATCCAATGTCATTCTTTTGAGTGTCGTATTTGAGAAATCATCTACAGGATGCTGATAATAATAAACAAACTCATCTCCCATATACAGACTACCAACATACTCATCGAATGCAGCTTTTGTTTCTTTCTTATCATTCAAAGAATAAATAGATACTGTAGACTTTTTACTTGAAAATGAATTCAGCACATACAATCTTCCATAGTGAAAATAATATTGTATTGAGTCCGCTCCCTGCTCATACCCAATTTCTGTTTCTCTCTTATGATCCGTTCCATCTGCCTTTACACTGCTAAGCCAGCGATCCGACAGCGTCGGAACACCTTCCACATAATAAATTCTTCCATCGTAGTAGCCAAGCGGCGAATAATACATACGTTCAATAAATGCGTCACAATCCGAAGTATGACCTATATTATTCTCACCATTTTCTACCGTATGCGCACAATTTGCTTTTCCGCACAATACATGCCATGACATATCGCTCTCGTCCAGATAGTTTAACAGACATGTAGTCCCATCATACCAGTACACAGTATCGTTTGCTTCCAAAAAGCCAATATCTCCCTCTGTAAGCTGTCTGGCTGCGACCGATTTTTCTTTTAACTGGGCTTCCTGCTCTAAAGATGTCGTTTCCTTTTTACTGCTTTGGCTGCAGCCGGTCAATGTAAGTGCCAATCCCGCGCAGAACAAAATCGCTCTTTTCCACTTCATATATCACTTTCCCTCCTTCATATTGTTGATACCAGATTGCTACGTGCTTTGCACTCTTGCAAGCAAGCTTGCATCGGCTTTCTGACCTTTTGACCCTGGTATCATCAAATAAAAATATCCCTGCTACCGATATGATAGCAAGGATACAAAATTTTGTCAATATGACGAATCTTTTTTTTGCAGTTTGCACAAAATTATTTATTGCAGTTCACGCGTCCCGGAAGTTCAACGAAAGCGGTTCGACGATTGTTTTGTCGGCATCACTTTTCAGCGATGCCCACTACGCACTTTATTGTAATACTGTATTTTGAGCAGCTCGCTTCAACGTTCTGCCTCGTAAAAACAACTCGTCTCACCGCTAATCTAAGCTATGATCCGTGAACAGTAACAAATTTATTTGCAAAACCCACTGCAGTCCCAAATCTGTGCGCCTAGTGCCTCGTAGAACTCACGCTCATGACAAACCATTAGAATACTTCCCTTATATTCTTTCAATGCAGTAAGCAGAGAATCCTTTGCATCGGCATCGAGATGGTTGGTCGGCTCATCGAGGATCAGCACATTGCTCTGGCGGTTCATCAGCTTGCACAGACGTACCTTTGCCTGCTCACCACCGGAGAGGACGCGCACCTGACTCTCGATATGCTTTGTAGTCAGACCACACTTTGCAAGCGCAGAACGCACTTCGTACTGATTCCATGACGGAAACTCCTGCCAGATCTCCTCAAGGCAGGTACGGCCGTTGTCTCCGCTCGTCTCCTGCTCAAAATAACCAATTTCCAGATAATCACCCTGATGAACGGTTCCGCTGTATGGCTTAATCAGCCCCAGAAGGCTCTTTAACAGCGTAGTCTTTCCGATACCATTTGCACCGACCATAACAATGCGGTTTCCGCGCTCCATAACAAGGTCAAGCGGCTTTGTAAGCGGTCTGTCATATCCAATCTCAAGCTGCTCGGTCATAAATAAGAAACGTCCCGGCGCACGGCCATACAAAAAGCGAAACTCTGGCTTTGGCTTCTCGGCTGCTAATTCTATTACCTCCATGCGGTCGAGTTTTTTCTGACGGGACATTGCCATATTTCTTGTCGCAACTCTCGCCTTATTTCTGGCAACGAAGTCCTTTAACTGCGCGATTTCTTGCTGCTGGCGGTTGTAAGCGGCCTCAATCTGTGCCTTCTGTACCGCATGAACCTCCTTAAAGTGATCGTAATCGCCCACATAGCGGTCAAGCTTTTGATTCTCCATGTTGTAGATCAGATTGACAACGCTGTTTAAGAACGGTATATCGTGGGAAATCAGGATAAAAGCATTCTCATACTCCTGCAGATAGCGGCGCAGCCAGTCGATATGCTTCTCATCCAGATAATTCGTCGGCTCGTCAAGAAGAAGGATATCCGGCTTCTCCAAAAGAAGCTTTGCTAAAAGCACTCTCGTTCTCTGACCTCCGGAGAGTTCGGTCACATCACGCTCTAAGCCGAGTGCATCCAGTTCAAATGCTCTGGCTACCTCCTCTACCTTTGCATCGATCATATAAAAATCGTGCATCGTAAGAAGATCCTGAATGGTACCCATCTCCTCCATCATGACAACTAAATCATCTTCAGATGCATCCGCCATCTCCTCACAGATCTGATTCATGCGCGCTTCCATGTCGAATAAAAAGCTGAAGGCATTTTTCAGCACGTCACGGATGGTCTGCCCCGGCTCCAGCACCGTATGCTGATCCAGATAACCGACACGCACATTCTTTGCCCATTCAATCTTTCCTTCGTCCGGCATGAGTTTATTTGTGATGATGCTCATAAAGGTAGATTTTCCCTCTCCATTGGCACCTACCAGACCGATGTGCTCTCCTTTTAATAAACGGAAGGACACATCTGTAAAAATCGCTCTGTCTCCGAATCCGTGGGACAAATGTTCTACATTTAAAATACTCATATTGTTTTCTCTATATCTTTCTCTATATTGTACTTACAAAAAGGCATCACTATGTATGTAGTGGGCCCTGAGATGCAATGCTTTTACGAGGCGATCCCGTGTGGGAGCGGGCTTACGCAGTAAACTTTCGTTTAAATAACGTAGAAGGCACCGCGGGAACCAGGGTCGCCGACAAAACATTCATCGAGGGGTCCTTCATTAACCTTCCGGGTTGAATAAGCTCTCCGCATAGTACACGGTCTGCATCGCGTCCTTACCATAGTAGTCCGCGCCGATCATGTCCGCATACTCTTTCGTGAGCACGGCACCGCCGACTACGATCTTGCACCATGGAGCTGCTGCCCGTACCTGACGAATGGTCTCTTCCATGTTGACAACTGTGGTGGTCATCAGTGCGCTTAAGCCTAAAAGCGGCGCATGTGTCTCGACTACCTTGTCTACTACGGTCTCCGGCGGCACATCCTTTCCCAGGTCGATGACATCATATCCGTAATTTTCCAGCAAAACGCGCACAATATTCTTACCGATATCGTGGATGTCACCTTTCACAGTTGCAATTACAATTGTACCCTTCTTCTCCTGATCGCCGCCCTTTGCCTCCATAAATTCCTTTACGGCAGCAAAACCGGCCTTTGCCGCCTCTGCACTCATCAAAAGCTGCGGCAAGAACATCGTACCTTTCTCGAAACCCTTTCCTACGGTGTCAAGTGCCGGAACAAGCTCATTGTTGATGATCTCAAGCGGCTCCTTTTCTTCGAGCATCTTTTTTGTTACTTTGTAGGCCGGATCCTTAAGACCTTTGATGATACAAGTCTTTAAATCCATGCCGCCGGAGGTGCTTCCTGCCGCTGCTCCTGTCTTTTCGGACTTATCGGCTGTTCCCGCCTTTACAGTCGTCGATACCACTTTCATCGCAGAATATTTTTCAACATAGGACATGCACTGCGCATCGTAGCCGCCGAGTACACGGAAGGTATCGTATGCCTGCATCATTGCCTGTGAGTTTGGATTTACGATTCCGGCAGAAAGACCTGCCTGCATTGCCATGGTAAAGAACGCGGACGTGATGATCTCACGCTGCGGCAGACCAAAAGAAATATTGGACACACCAAGCACCGTGCGGCCGCCCTGTGCCTTAATGCGGCGCACCGTTTCAAGCGTAACGTTCGCAGAATTGCTGTCGGTACTCATCGTCATGGTTAACGCATCAATTACGATATTCTTTCGAGCGATTCCGTAGCTTTCTGCTGTCTTATAAATCTTCTCGGCAACAGCCAGACGTCCCTCAACCGTATCCGGAATGCCATCCTCATCGAGTGCCAGTCCGACTACGACACCGCCGTATTTCTTTGCTAACGGGAAGACCTCTTTCATAATCTCCTGTTTTCCGTTTACGGAGTTGATCATAGGCTTTCCGTTATAGATACGAAGTGCCTGCTCCATCGCTTCCATGTCTGTCGTATCAATCTGAAGCGGCGCATCGAGAATACTCTGTAACTGGTAAACCGTCTCCTTCATCAGTGCAGGCTCGTCGATTTCCGGCAGTCCGACATTGACATCGAGAATCTGTGCGCCTGCGTCTGCCTGTTTTACGCCCATCTCCAGAATATATTCCATGTTGCGGTCGCGAAGTGCCTGCTTAAACTTGGATTTTCCGGTCGGATTGATGCGCTCGCCAATTAACATTGGCATCTTGCCCAACTCGACAGCATGAGAATAAGAAGAAACAAGTGTTAAATCCTTATCGACAAGCGGCTTTGGTGTGATATCCCTGCACGCCTCCACAAGTGCCTTGATATGCGCCGGTGTCGTACCGCAGCAGCCGCCGAGAAGCCATGCGCCATCTTTGGCGAAGTTCTTCATATCGGCTGCAAATTCAGCCGGATCGACGTCAAATACGGTCTTTCCATTTTCACTTCTCGGAAGACCTGCATTGGGATTTACAATTAACGGGATGGATGCCGTCTCTGCCAGACGATCAAAAAATGGTTTCATCTGCTCTGGTCCAAGACCGCAGTTCATACCAAATGCATCCACGTCAAGACCTTCCAGCAGTGCCGTTACCGCCTCCGGTGTGGCTCCTGTCAGCATCTTTCCGTTCTCGCCAAAGATAACCGTTGCCATAATCGGAAGATCACAAGTTTCTTTCGCGGCAAGCACGGCTGCCTTTAACTCGTAGGTGTCGCTCATCGTCTCAATCAAAACCAGATCGGCACCCGCTGCTGCACCTGCCTTTATGGTTCTGGCAAATATGGACACGGCATCTTCAAAATCGAGTGTGCCAAGCGGCTTAAGAAGTTTTCCGGTCGGGCCAACGTCAAGCGCCACATAGCCCTTTCCTCCTGTCTCCTCGACTGCTTTTTTCGCATTCTGAACGCCAATCGTTACGATTTCTTCCAGATTATCTGGAAACTTCAATGAGTTTGCACCAAACGTATTGGACAAAATAATATCGGCACCTGCGTTCAGATAATCGCGATGCAGCTCTCTTATGATATCAGGATGCTCCAGATTCCAGTTCTCCGGCAGCTCGCCAGCCTCCAGCCCCCGCTCCTGCAGCAGCGTACCCATACCACCGTCAAAAAATACAATTCGCTTTCCCAGTTCGTCTAATATATTTTTTTTCACAATCATTCCTGTCCTTTCAAAATCACAAGTATTTGTATCCTGTGTTTTTCAGGTTTTTCCAACTTTTTTCTGATTATTCTTCAAATGCATTTCTGAATAATTACACTATTTTGCTATTTCTGTTGTCTCTTCTCACCGCTTACACATCGCGCCGGAAGCTGCAATCTGTTTTGCCGCAGGCTTCACACCCCCCGGTAACGCATCCGGTGCGGATCGTGCTTAATCCCATCAGCGCCGTGACAGATTTTTCCGGCTGCATGACACCGCCCTCAGAAAGAAAGAGGCCGATTGTCTTTTGCGCATTTAACGCGTGCAAAAATGCAGGCTGCACAGACAGCGACAGATCACCGTAACCAGGGCTAAACCGCGGACGCACAAAAAGATCTTCCTTTGCCACATCCACCTCTATCTGCTTTTGACAATCATCACAGTAACACTCAACAGCCTCTGCCGCTGTAGACTGCAATACCGCCGCCTTTGTGATATTCAGCCTTAAGTAGCGCTCCATCAACCGATCCACCTCATGACCGAGCGTTGCCGCAAAGAAGATCACTTCATTGCAATTTTTCAAATTCCGCTCAAGGCTATTGCTGACAAGATCGACACCGCCTGCCTGCATCTGCCCCGGAGCAAGGTGTGTCAGTGCAAAACGCCGATATACATGGCGCGGCTGGGCAATTTGTGTTACTTCTTCCATGCATTGATGAATAAGTGTCATTACCTGCTCGTCCGGCTCGATCTTTCGGTAGCCGAGATATCGAATGATCTCACGCTCCCGCAGCTTTTTCAGTTCAATCATTTTAAGATCTCCGACAAATTCTTCTGGATACCGGCTGCAATCTGCGGCTTATTCATCGAATATACATGGATATGGTTGATTCCATTTGCAATCAGGTCAATGATCTGATCCGTTGCGTAAGCGATACCTGCCTGCTCCATCGCCTTCGGATTGGAACCAAAACGGTCAACCAGATTTAAGAAACGCTGCGGCATGCTGCATCCGGAAAGGTCACGCGCCGTCTCTACCTGCTTTGCACGCGTGATCGGCATGATACCAGGGATCACCGGAACCATGATTCCCTGCTCTCTGACGCGATACAAAAAGTTAAAGAAAATGTTGTTGTCAAAGAACATCTGAGTAGTCAAGAACTCACATCCTGCATCAACTTTTTTCTTCAGATTTGCAATATCCTCATACTTATTTGAGGATTCTACATGACCCTCCGGATAGCAGGCACCGCCAACGCAGAAATCACCGTAGGATTTGATCTCCTCTACTAATTCGGATGCATAGTGAAAATCCTTAAATGGATCACCGTCAAAATCCTTCGGGCGATCACCACGCAATGCAAGTACATTTTCAATTCCGGCTGCCTTCATCTCATCAAGCGTGGCATGAATGTTTTCCTTTGTCGCACCAACACAAGTCAGATGCGCAATGGTCGTAACACCAGCAGTATCCTGAATGTTCTTTGCAATCGCAACCGTATTCTTTCTGGTATTGCCGCCTGCTCCGTAGGTAACGCTCATGTAGCTTGGCTTTAATGCAGCAACTTCAACAGTTGCCTGACGCACGGACTCAAACTGAGCATCGGTCTTTGGCGGGAATACCTCAAAGGACAGTGTAATCTTTCCATTTGTTAATATCTCATTTACTTTCATTACTTATCATTCCTCTTTCTGTTAGTTCATTTATCTTTCTCATCTGCCCTGCAGAGCAGACGAGTTTTGCCCCTTAGGGCATATTTGAAGTAAGTATAACATGGATTTTCTTGAATGAAAAGAAGATTTTCCCGATGGATTGATATTGATATAAACTATACCCAAAAGACTTGCTGTCGATTTCTTTTTCCATTATGATAGACAAAAGATTACCCTTTTTACCGTTCATTGCACCGGTGGGCTTTTGTAACCCTGTCCATAAGCAATAACGGCAGAAAAAACAGGAAAGGCAAATGAAAAATGGAACAAAACGAACGTATAAAAATCAAAATTTGTGGACTGACAAGACCTGAGGAAGCTGCCTATTTAAATGAAATTCATGCAGATTTCGCGGGAATGGTCGTATTTTTCCCGAAGAGCAAGCGAAATATTTCCTTAGAACAGGCAATAAAAATAAAGCAGCAATTGATGCCAGAAATCAAGACAGTGGCGGTGACGGTTTCGCCGACAATTGAACAGATCAAGCAACTACAGGATGTCGGATTTGATTTGATTCAAATCCATAAAAGTCCTGCCGAACTCTTAAAAAAAACAACGGAAGCGACAGCTGCCTTTGCAAGGTCGCTCTCTCTTCCTATATTAAAGGCATTCAATGTATCCGATATTGAGGATTATGCACTTTGGCGCGATTGTCCAAATATCGCAGGCTTCGTATTTGATGCAGCAGAGCCTGGCAGCGGCAAGGTATTTGACTGGACGCTTTTGCAGTCACTTCCCCGAAATGAGAAGCTTTTCATGCTGGCAGGCGGACTGACACCTGAAAATGTATCCGATGCCATACGCACCTTACACCCGGACGGCGTGGATATCTCTTCCGGTGTGGAATATGCAGACAAAAAACGCCCCGGCAAAGACCCAATGCGGATACGAGCCTTTGCCGAAGCGGTTCTTCACAAATCTTAACCTATTCGGAAACGATTACTTTTCTTTTACAATCTTCTCTGCCTTTGCGATCGCAGCATCGATGTTCGGACAGAAGTTATCCTTTCCGATCAGGGTATCAAATCCTGCTTTTCGGATGACACGCATCGGCTGATCGTTTACGTGAGATAAGACAAGCGTAATATTCTTTTTCAGACAACTTTCATACAGTGCTGCCAGTGAGTTCATTGCAGTACTGTCGAGTGCCGGAACACTTCTCATACGAAGAATCAGGCATTTTGTATTCTTTGTTACAGAAATCAAGCCGATCTGATCTGCTGCACCGAAAAACAGCGGCCCTGTGATCTCACATACGCTGATGGAAATCGGAATGTCACGCATACGTGCTTTCTCGGCTTCGCGAGTCTCATCGGAGATTTCCTCGGTATGCCTCCAGTTGCGCACGCCAGTCTCATCACTCATTCGTTTCATAAATAGCAGGCATGCCAATACCATGCCTACCTCGATTGCAACTACAAGATCAAATACGACAGTCAGCACAAATGTGATGATAAGCACGGCGATATCACTCTTTGGTGCTGTCTTTATTAGACGCACAAACGGACGCCACTGGCACATGTTGTATGCAACGATAAACAAAATGGCTGCGATGGTTGGCATTGGAATCCATCCTGCATATGGCATCAGCACAAGAAGTACAAGAAACAGCACAATCGCATGAACCATTCCTGCCACCGGTGTACGGCCGCCATTCTTGATGTTGGCTGCGGTACGCGCAATCGCTCCTGTCGCCGGGATTCCTCCAAACAGTGCCGATGCTACATTTCCTGCACCCTGTGCGGCGAGCTCCATGTTGGAGCGATGATTTCCATTGATCATACCATCTGCCACAACACAGGAAAGAAGTGACTCGATTGCTGCCAAAATTGCAATAGTAAATGCATTCGGCAGTGCCTTCTGAATTACATCCAGACTAAGTGACGGCAAATGAAAAGTCGGAAGGCTGCTGCTTATCGTATACAGATCACCGATCGTATTTACGTGAATCGGAAGCACTTTTACCATCAAAATACCGACTGCTACTGCTGCGAGTGACGGTGGAATCTTTGCAAGTACCTTCACTTTTGGCATTAAAATCAGAATCGCCAGACATACAGCACCGACAAAAACAGCATGCCAGTTGAGTGTCCCGATTCCTGCCAGAAAACCTTCCAGCTTTTCCATCGTCTCAATGGTCGGCATCCCTGCCGGAATGGTCACACCGCAGAAATCCTTCAGCTGTCCGATGGCGATCGTCACTGCGATACCGGCAGTAAAGCCAGTCGTGATCGTGTACGGAATGAACTTGATCAGCGTACCAAGACGGCAAAATCCCATAATGATCAGAATGATTCCTGCCAGAATTGTTGCCACAGCCAGTCCGTCCATTCCCTGATTTGCCACGATTCCTGCTACGATAGTTGCAAATGCAGCCGTCGGTCCTGCGATCTGCACCTGACTTCCTCCCAAAAAAGAAATGACAAAGCCGGCGATGACCGCCGTATAGATTCCTCGCTCCGGTCCTACGCCAGATGCAAGCGCCAGCGCAATGGACAGCGGCAGCGCAATGATTGCCACGATAATTCCGGCAATCAGATCCTTGATGAACTGTTCCTTTGAATATTTTTTCAAACAGGTAAACAGCATCGGTTTGAGATCTTCCATTAAAATATCCCCCTCTTTGTGCGTCTTTTTGACACACACGGGAAGCATTGTAGCATGTCAGATATTGACTGTCTATCTGTTTTTGCCGGGATAAAGGGTAATTTTCGCGATGTATTTGATTTTGTACAAAACCAACTGCAGAATAAAACGTTCTATATAAAACTCTTCGATGGACAACCCTACTGTACTGCCATGCACGTTCCGATTAAACGGCATCTGTCCATTCTCCTGAAATGCAGTGGAATACCTCTTCCATTGATTGTATTTAATGAATATCCCTTTTCTAAGATATGAAACTGACGAAAATACAGGCGATGATCATATAAAAACAGCGCATTTTCACCTTCCGTTGGGAACTTATCCGACAGCAGCAATACATCATTTTTACAATACCTTGGTGAAAAATGATCATTCGGCAGACGTACCGCCATATATGCATTTTCACATGACGTTTTCACATGCTCCACATCAAAACTTGAAAATGCGGCTCCATCCGATGTCTCTGCTGCTGTCGGAACCAAACAGGGAATCTCACGACCATCATTCGTCGCCATTCCAGACTGCCACTGTGCTTCGATCTGTGCAATTGCGCGAATAAATTTCTTTCCATGTTCTCCACTCTCACGATATGCAAACAAAAGTTCCTCCTCTTCTTCACACGGACTTTCTCCTATCAGACTCTCTATCGACACATTCAGTGTACGGCTAAGTGCAAGAATCGTGTCTATTCTTGGATTTTTTGCTCTTCTATAGAGAATATTACGAATCGTTTCCAGAGGGACATTGGACAAATCAGACAGTGCCTCCAGTGTCAATCCTTTTTTGTTCATCATTACTTTTAGCCTTTTATCAATCACTGTACATTTCCTCCCACTTTACTCTTGTCATTTTTTCCAGTTTGAAGTATTCTATTGTCATGCAGACTAACAAATACAACTTATCAAGCAACTATTCAAAAATACTTGCAGCGATACACAAAATACGAGATTTCACGGTGAAATTCTGATAGTTACCCTTTAGGAATGGAGATATCATATCATATGTATCTTGTAGTAGGGTGACTAAAAATTACATTGTTAATTATTCTGCATATATACAGAAGTACCGAATACTATACGAAAGTGACTGAACATTTTATGACACAGCATGAACTTTTATCTCATTTTATTGAAAATCTGGAAAAAGAGCGCGTACATCTCGATTTAACACAGGCTCAAATGGCAGAAAAGCTAGACATGTCTGCATCCAATTATAAAAAGCTGATTGCAGGTCAGTATCGCCGTCCAAATCTTTTCCTTGCACACTATCTGTATGAGCTTACCGGAAAACCGCTCTTTGAATTTTTTGACTCTCCTACACCTGAGTTATCCGTATTTTCAAAATTTTTAAAATTGTCACCTTCTCAACGGAACTTCGTGGAAGGCATTATTGATTTTGAGCTGGATTTTGTCAACCAGGACAAGGAATGTGTTCCTACAGACTTGCTCACCGTAATCATTCCAACTGGTAACTGTGAAGACGGTATGATTTGGGATTCTGCTAACATCCGCAAAATAAATATCAGTTCCTGTCGCAAGCGATACGGTTCGCAAATCCATATCGGTGTTGAAATTACATCCAACCATTTAAACCCAATTTATTATATGGGCGATATCCTGCTCATATCCAGACGCCCTCCCCGCGATGGTGACACAGCCATTTTTATAAATAAGAAAAATGGCTGCGCCTATCTGCGGCGCTTTGTTCAACAGATTCCCAGGATTCTCGAACCGATCAACGGCTACGGAGAAGCCTTTTATATCGACCCGTACAACGAGGAAGAAATGAAAAATTGGATCAAGTACGGTGTTGTATTGACAAAAATACGAGAATAAAAAAAGAAGCGCCATTGAGTTTTTTCCCAATTGGTGCTTCTCTTTCTTTCGTTACTTTGTCTTATTTCAAGATTTTGGGATCAAAAGGCATTTTGACCTTTTGACCCTGGTATCATTTCAACTCACATTCGATATTTTCACGGAGCCTGACAATTAAAACAACTGTCTTGCCTGTTTATCTTACTTTATTTTTGATTTCCTCATGGATCTTCTCAACAAACTCATCCAAACCAACAGTTGTGGTATTCATCTCACCGTGCAGTCTGTAGGAAACGGACTGATTCTCCATCTCGTTGAATCCGATTACAAGCAGATACGGAACTTTCTGAACCTGTCCCTCACGCATACGATAGCCAAGTTTCTCCGCTCTGTCATCCAGTTCAACACGAACATTGCGATCCTCAAGCTTCTCGCAGATCTGTCTTGCATACTCCATCAGCTCCTCGTTATCGGTCTTAACAGGCATAACCTTTACCTGAACCGGAGCCAGCCATGTCGGCAGATTTCCCTTTGTCTCCTCAAGGATATAAGCCATGAAACGGTCAAGCGATCCAAGAATTGCTCTGTGCAGAACAACAGGAGTCTTTCTCTCACCGTCCTTGTCGATATAAGTCAGCTGGAACTTTGCCGGCAGACAGAAATCAAGCTGGCAGGTAGACAGGGTATACTCATTTCCAACAGCCGGCTTTACGTTTACATCCAGCTTCGGGCCATAGAATGCAGCCTCACCGATCTCCTCTGTGTACTCGATTCCAAGGTCATTCATAACGTCTCTAAGTGCATTCTCTGCCTTGTTCCACATCTCATCATCATCGTGATACTTTGTCTTGTTTTCCGGATCTCTAAGAGACAGAACACAGCGATAATCGGTAATACCAAAATCTTTGTAGGTGCTGAAGATCAGGTCAACAACTCTGGAGAACTCATCCTTGATCTGCTCTGGTGTTACAAACAGATGAGCATCGTTCTGGCAGAAATGACGTCCTCTCTCAATGCCCTTTAAGGTACCGCTGGACTCATAACGGAAGTCGTGCGCGATCTCACCGATACGAATCGGCAGATCCTTGTAGGAATGCATACGGTTTGCATAGATCATCATGTGATGCGGGCAGTTCATCGGACGAAGAACGAAAGATTCACCATCCACTTCCATTGCCGGGAACATGTTCTCCTTGTAATGATCCCAGTGACCGGAAGTCTTGTACAGGTTTACAGTGCCGACACAAGGCGTCATTACGTGCAGATAGCCGAGTTTTCTTTCCTTCTCTTTAATATAGTTCTCTAACTCCTGCCAGATTACATAGCCCTTCGGAAGGAACATCGGAAGGCCGCGGCCTACCAGATCATCTACCATGAACAGATTCATGTCTTTACCGATCTTTCTGTGATCTCTCTCCTTTGCCTCCTCAAGAAGCTTCAAATGCTCCTCTAACTCCTCAGCAGTCGGGAAACATACACCGTAGATTCTCTGGAGAACCTTATTGTTCTTGTCACCCTTCCAGTACGCACCGGAATGCTTTAACAGCTTAAAATAACGGCAAAGCTTTACATTGTCAACATGAGGTCCACGGCACAGATCGGTGAAATCACCCTGCTCATAGCAGGAGATCGTTCCATCTTCCAGATTGGAAATCAGATCCAGCTTGTATTCATCATCCTTGAACATTTCCATTGCTTCTTCCTTGGAGATTTCCTTGCGGACGATCTTGAAGCCTCTCTTTGCAATCTTCTTCATCTCTTTCTCGATCGCAGCCATGTCCTCTTCCTTGAATGCATGATCACCGAAATCGACATCGTAGTAGAAGCCTTCTGCGACAACTGGTCCTACCCAGAACTTTGCCTGCGGATACAGGTGACGGATTGCCTGTGCCATCAGATGGGCGCAGGAATGATTCAATGTTTTTAAAGCTTCATCTTCTTTAAAGTTTACCATTTTGATCTCCTCTTGATTCTTTTTGATTTTTGTCTTTTCTTAACAGTTGTTTTCCATTCGTGACAACAGGTGAAACAGAAAAGGCACCCATAGGTACGTCACATACCTAAGGGTGCCAAAGCACGGTTCCACCTTATCTTTCACTCTTTGCTTATAACGCAGCAGCACGGCAACGCTTCAAAGCCTATCCTATGTCAGCTTCTTCTGCGCGCAGCTCAGGAATGGTCTTCGTACAGGATTCCCATAAACCGCTTCCACCATACACGATTCTCTCTGAATGTTTTCTCTGCACTACTCTTTCCGTCATTGCCTTTAAATTTCAAGGGCTATTCTACCACGGCTTCTTGAAATTGACAATAGTTTTTTTCTGCCATTATGCCTTTTTACAGCATCTGTTTCAATTTTTCAGAGTAAAAACTCATTGAAATCTTTGAACTGCTGTTGTGAATTATATTTGCTT
The DNA here is from genome assembly GCA_963652495.1 of uncultured Oscillospiraceae bacterium. Taxonomy (GTDB): domain Bacteria; phylum Bacillota; class Clostridia; order Lachnospirales; family Lachnospiraceae; genus Anthropogastromicrobium. Next base: position 36,088 of record CAVJTU010000007.1, on the reverse strand, counting down.
TCTTACGATTCGATACTCGTCCCGGTACTGAAAGTGCGGGCAGACATAACGATCACCATAAAGACTTGCTCTTGCAAGATCGTCCTCATCAAAAAAGAACTGACATCCATAAGATTCTTCATCTTCATCATACTCAAAATATGTACATTCCTCGCAAGATGTTCCCTTCATCGCTTCCCTGCCTTTCATTTTCATTTTTCGATGGCTCACTTTGGTTTCGCTTCACTCATTATCTTTTCAATTGTTTCCAGGCTTAGAAACTGATGTTTCTCAATCATCCAATCGGCGAAGCTCTGTATAAGCTAACAGGAACGGACCAACACCCTTTGCATCATCCTCCACCACTGGCTCGGACATGTAATACTCATAGCTGCCATCTCTCCTCTGCGGACCCCCAAGACCTGCTACCAGACAGATTCCGCCAAGACTTAAACGGCCATCCTTTTCCTTTAAGTAGCGCTCGCAGATTCCATGGAATGCCTTTTTCCCATATTCACGAAACCGCTCCGGCAAAAAGCCAAGGCGCACGCCCTTAAGCATAGAATATGCCATGATCGCACTTCCACTTGTCTCCAGATAATTCTTCTCACGGCCGCCCATATCGACTACCTGATACCACATGCCACTCTCATCCTGAAATTTAACCATGGATTCCATCAGATCAACAAATACCTGCTTTAAGCGGTCATAATCTGGCTGATAGGTCTTATCCGCCTTCTCGAGCGTATCAAGCAGTGCCATTGAATACCAGCCAAGCGCACGCAGCCAGAAGTTTTTCGACAGACCTGTTATCTGACCACACCAGAACATCTCTCTGGATGAATCATATGCGTGATAATACAGTCCCGTCTTTTCATCACGCATATTTTTTACAACATTAAAAAACTGATTAAAAATATCCGGATAATTCTTCTTGTTGTTAAAGCGTGTCTCATACTCCATATAAAACGGCTGTCCCATATAAAGTCCATCCAGCCAGACCTGATTCGGGTAAATCTTCTTGTGCCAGAAGTTCCCTTCCTTTGTTCTCGGCTGTCCCTTAAGCTGTCCATAAATTACATCAATTGCCTTACGATACTTTTCCTTGCCGGTTATATCATACAGTAAAAATAACGTCTTTCCTGCATTCACATTATCAATATTGTAATCTTCCGGATTATAACCCTTAATCGTACCATCGTCCTGCACACGATGATCAATATATGCCTCTGCAAAATCAATATATTTTTTTTCTCCGGTAATCTTCCATGTCTCGATCATTGCAAGAATCATGCAGCCATCGATATAATTCCAACCAGACTTTCCGCCCTTTCTCGCCGCCTCAATATTCCATGCTGGTACATCAAGCGTACTGTTTTTGATCAAGTCATCCAGGTAAGCCTCAATAATCGGCATCTTCATCCGTTATTCCTCCCTTTTCGCATTTATTATTTATTTTTCCAGTTGGGGGCAAGGGGTCAAAAATCCTCTTGCAAGCAAGCTTGCATCGGCTTTCTGACCTTTTGACCCTGGTATCATCAAATTAATCGTAACTGTTCGTTACTTTCTCACATGTGCATTTTTGCGCAATACCTCAACTACCTGATTGACGTACTTCTCGCAGTCATCCGGATCGCTTGCTTCTACCATAACGCGAATCACCGGCTCTGTTCCGCTCTCTCTTACAAGAATGCGGCCGCTGTCCCCAAGTGCCTCTGTAATCTGCGCCACTGCTGCCTGTACATCTGCATCTTCTCTTGCTGCTGCCTTATCCTTTACGCGAACATTGGTCAGCTTCTGCGGATATGCGATAAAACCACGTCTTAGCTGAGATATTGTCTGTTTGCTCAATACCATAACTTCCATCATCTTGATCGCTGTGATCAGGCCATCACCGGTTGCCGCATATTTGCTGAAAATGATATGACCGGACTGCTCGCCGCCCAGACGATATCCATTTTCACTCATACACTCATATACATATTTGTCACCAACTGCTGTTTTTTCATAAGAAATACCCACCGCATCAAATGCTTTATACAGACCAAAGTTGGACATAACGGTAGTAACAACCGTATTGTCAATCAGCTCACCCTTGTTCTTTAGGTACTTTCCACAGATATAGAGAATGGCATCACCATCGACAACCTCGCCCTTCTCATCCACACACAGGCAGCGGTCTGCATCGCCGTCAAATGCAAATCCAACATCCAGATGCTTTTCCTTCACCAGTGCTTGTAATCCTTCGATATGAGTAGAGCCGCATTCTGTATTGATATTAATTCCGTCCGGCTCATTATTAATCACATAGGTTTTTGCTCCGAGTGCGTCAAATACGCTCTTTGCAATCATCCATGCACTTCCGTTCGCGCAGTCCAGACCAACGCGCATGCTGCGAAAAGAACATAGTGCCAGAGACATCAGATAACCCAGATAACGATTTCTTCCTGCCGCATAATCTACTGTGCATCCGATATTTTCCTTTACTGCATACGGCACATTCTTTTTGTCATTATCCAGATATTTCTCAAGCTCATTGATCACTGATTCCTGCATCTTCTCGCCTTTGTCGTTGATCAGCTTAATTCCATTGTCGTAGAACGGATTGTGGCTTGCAGAAATCATGATTCCACAATCAAAATCTTCAGTACGAACTACATAGGATACGCTTGGCGTTGTGGTAACATGTAAAAGATACGCATCGGCTCCGGAAGCAGTCAGTCCGGCAACAAGCGCATACTCAAACATATAACTGCTTCGTCTTGTATCCTTTCCGATTACGACCTTACATTTATGTTCCTTCCCAAAGTACCAGCCAATAAAACGACCAACCTCAAATGCATGCTCTACGGTCAGATCTACATTGGCCTCACCACGAAAACCATCCGTTCCAAAATACTTACCCATATTTCTGTCCTGCCCTTCATTATGTTCATTATTCACCGGATAGTACGGCTCCATGCCCTCCTTCCAGCCAATAGAAATACAGCATACTATAATACTGCAGCTACATGTAATAATTTCGTTCCCATCTGTCATAAAACGGCATTGGGCGCAAAAAACAAAGCTTGTCTCTATCTGCGTTGTGATACAAATCAATCAGCTTCTGCCGCTGTTTTCGTGTAAGATTCACCCATTCTGAATAATCCATCTCACAGTTTGCCATCGGCGATGAACAACACGGACAATTCAGTTTCCTAAGCAGACTGACCATTCTGGTTGCTTTACAATTGGGGCAGATAAACACATACATCATAATAATTAGATAATCCTTTCTTTTCCATCAATTTTTAATCGTAGATGGTAGACTGCAGATAGTTTTTATTTGCCCCAAAATCAACAGCCAAAACTTCCTGATTCTCTCCCATAATCGCATTGCTCCATGTGCCGTCCTCAGGAACCCGCGCCTGAACCCTGTCATAATTTAAATACAGCACTGACTGCATCAGCAGTAAACACATCTTAGAATCTGAAATATTGGTTGAAATATCTGGCAAAATAGATTCCACCGCTTTATAAATCGTAAATATATTTGCCTTCTCCACCTTCTCCAGCAGTGCATTCATTACGGTTCTCTGTCTCTGTGTTCTCGCGAAATCATTTCCGATCTTGCGGATTCTTGCATAGCCAAGCGCCTGCTTTCCGGTCAATGTAATCTCACCGCCCGCAAACTGCTCGTCCACAAATCCATCTCGATCCTCAATTCCACTGACTTGATTATATTCTGCGATGTAGCCATTAATCCATTGCACTTCTTCCTGATCGACATTGATTGTAATACCGCCGAACGCGTCGATAACACTAACAAAGCTGAAAAAATCCACCTGAGCATAATAGTCAATGCCGAGCTTATAATTTTCCTCAATCGTCTGAATCAAAAGCGCCGCACCGCCTCTTGAATATGCCTCATTGATACGATTCTCGCCATATCCCGGAATAGTAACATAGCTGTCACGCATGATCGACGTCATAACCAGCCTTCGCTTGTATGGATTAATCGACACCACAATCATCGCATCTGATCTGGCATCATTTGAACCAGCCACTCTCGTATCTGTTCCAATCAACAGTATATTCGTCACACCTTTTTGTGTCAGCACATCGGCCTGACGCTCATAAGAAGTCTCATATGGCTTATAGTTTGTCTGTGCAATAGTCGTACGCAGAAATACATAAACACTACCCAAAAGTACGGCTGCAACAATCAGTACAATGATCAGTACTTTTAAAAGCTTATGCGTGAAGCTTTTTTTCTTTCTGACCTTTTTCTCTCTTTTTTCCTCCCTAATCATTTTCTTTGATCGTTTCTGCCGTTTTTCTCTCTCCCATTTATGATCAGTCTGTACCATCTGTTCATTCAGACGCTTCCTTGACACGCGCGCTGCCTCCTGCGCAGCCGCATTTTTTTGCTCTGAACGCTGTGGCTGACTGTCCTGCGCTCTTTTTCTCTGTACTTTTGTTTCTCTTGATGCAGGCTTGACGTTGGCATGATCCAACTTTACAGCTGCTTTCGCTTCACTTGTTTTCTTTTCTGCATCCTTTGTCCCGTCATTTTTCTTTGGCACTTGCGAATCAACTTTTCTTTTCGTATTCTCCCTGTCTGTACTGCCTGGTGCTTCCGGTCCATAAATGTCCCTCTCATCCGGCTGAGAGATATTGCTTTGTGTCTCATCACTCAGAGAATACCCCTCTCGCTGCTGATGCTTTGGCAATCGCACAGTTGAATTTGATGCGGTCTGCTGACGTCTTGATCTTTGAACTGGCATGTCAGGTTCCAGTTCTTCCTCTACCGCCTCATCCACAGACACTTCTCCCGCCTCGAGCTGCTCTGCTTTGATTCGCTCCTTTATCTCATATGCCTGACGCAGTATCCTTTTCTCTTCTTCTGTTAAATCCGGCATATCCGCCTCCTTCTGGGAAGTCAAAGCGGACATTCGCAATCCGCTTCGCTACGTAGTTCTACCGAATAGCTGCTTCGCAGTGCAAGTCCCAACCCACTGCTTATTGCTTCACACAATTGAAGCAGAGAACTTGCTTGATTCGGTTAAAATGTTTCATTGCATCAATGTTACGTGGCTATTATAGTATAGAAACGTCCGATTGGCAAGAACTATAACACAAAAACAGCCTGCCATACCTCTTCTGATATGGCAGGCCATCTTATGTACAACTAAACTTACCAAGCTGCAGTGGATACTTCTTACTCTGCTGATGCGGACTCATCGTCCGTATAGATTAATTTAACAACATTCTTTACAACATCACGAAGCAGCGTTGCCTGTGGAGCCTCTGTATCAGTAACAGTAACACCCTCCTCCTGAGTGAAAGCTGCTGCCATGGAAACATCCTCGCTGCCATCGTTTGCCGTCATAGAAACGCTCAATCCATTATCCAGCAAAGTCAATACTGCATTTGCGGTAACGGTCTGTCCGTCAGCAGTCATAGTCATATCCAGTCCAACTCCGTTGTCCTGTACAGAAAGAACACCGTTGATATTAGCGACCTCAACTCCATTCTCGGTTATAACTTCAGTATACGTGGTTCCATCAAAGGAAGCATCAAATACAACAGTATCTTCGCCATTTACTGCTGTAATAGTTTCAGTCATTGTTCCATCTGCGCCTATATATACAGTACCGTCAACCGTTGTACCCTCATCAAGCATCTGCTGCAGTGCCTCAGAAAACTTCTGACCATCCTCGAGCTGAAGAGGTGTAACCTCGATTGAAGAAATCACCTCCTGCACTGCTGAATCAATCAGCGAATTGATCTGTGCCTGTGCATCTTCGACAGAAACATCAGGTGATACCTCATTGATACCTTCTGCTGCTGCCAAAATATAATCCGAAAATACACTTGTAATCTGTGAAGTATCCGTTGCGCTGACACTGGAAAACAGTTCTTCACTTACTGTATCCCACAGATTCTCAGCTGTCTGAGCAACAGCCACTATAGCCGAACCATCAAATGTAATCGTTGTGCTTCCATCATCTGCTGTCTCAACATTAAACTTTTCTATCAGAGATGTTAAATCATTTGTCAAAGAATCAACGTCAAATTCACTTTCAGCCTCTTCCTCTGCCGCCTGAATATCCACAGCCGGGATCTCGATCCAGTCCTTGTCAATACCAACTACACTTAAGATCGAACTGATAGGAGAACCGGACAACTCCTCATATACATCGCACACCTCAGCAACATTGATATAAATATCGCCTGAAACAATACGAAGGACGTCATTCAGTCCATATACGGTATCCTCTGCCTCACCTGTTACAGATGCCGGCAATGTAACGGATGCTGAAAGGCTTACCCCATCCTCTGCGAACTGCTCTGCTTTAATAGAGAACAGCACTGATTCTCCCTCTGCGGTAACAGAAAACTCACCAACATAAGTGGATGGTGTAAACGCAGTTTCACTCTCTGCAAAAACTGAAACACTGCCTCCTGCCGCCAGAACAGCACTCATTGCTACTGCAAATCCTTTTTTCATAACCCATTCTCCTTTAATTTATTGCACAGGCAATACAGTTATCCTCCATATTCCCAGACATTCACCGGACAAATCTATATCGTCTGTGTCAAACCTATTTTATCATACCATGCCTTATATTATTTATTCAAGTAAAAAAGTTGAAAAAATTCTTTCAATTTTGTAAGAAACGAATAAGTAATTATTCAGAGTCCTTTTCGCAAAGCCGCACTTTCCATGCATCGCCTGCAGACAAAAAAAATAATTTTCCTCTTGACAACTGCACTTTATTGAAGTAAACTACACTCAATTAAAAAACCTGTGATTAAGAGTAAGTAGTCTTGGTTGCGTGTTCACAGAGAGTCGCTGGTGGTGGGAAAGTGGCAGCACAGATCATGATGAATGGACTTATGAGGGCGGCCGAACGCAATGTCAGGTCGAGTTTTCGATTTGTCTTTGTAAGTAGCAGCCGACGGGGTGCGCAGCCCGTTATCCATTGCGTATCGCATAGTTGTTGTGGTTGTGTCTTTTCCATGATTAAATGTGCGAGTTGAGTTGGATGCATTTGCATCAATATGGGTGGCACCGCAGGATGAACAGTCTTGTCCCATTAGGATTGGGATGAGGCTTTTTTTGTTATCAAAAATTAATTTTTTCTCCCAATCTTACTCAATTCCGGTTTCAAGCCGGACAACTATCTTAATTTATTTATCAAAAAGGAGAATGTTATTATGAGAAAAAATTACTTAACCTGTGCCGCACTGATTTCGTCAATGAGCATGAGCACTATCGCTTCTGCACCTGTACTTGCATCCGACAATAGCGATGTCCAGACCTTTAAGATCGGCATCTGCAACTATGTTGACGACGCTTCCTTAAATCAGATTGTTTCCAATATTGAAAAGCAGCTTGAGAAAATTGAAAAAGATTCCGATGGCTCTGTTGTCTTTGAAGTAACCACAGAAAACTGTATGGCAGATGCTACTGTTCTCGATCAGATCATTGCAAATTTCATCGCTGATGATGTTGATCTGATGGTCGGTGTTGCAACTCCTGTTGCGATGGCAATGCAGGCTGCTACCGAGGACAATGAGATCCCGGTTGTTTTTGCTGCTGTTTCCGATCCGGTTTCCACTGGTCTTGTCGATTCCATGGATGAGCCTGGTGCAAACATCACTGGTACTTCCGATTACTTAGATACCACCGCTGTTATGGATTTATTATTTGCCGCTGATGAAGATGCTGAGCAGATTGCTCTGTTATACGATCAGGGACAGGATTCCGCTACTACCGCAATCGAGGAAGCAAAGAAATATCTCGATGAAAAGGGTGTTGAGTATACCGAATATACCGGAACCACCGTTGATGAAGTTATGTTAGCTGTTGATTCTATCGTTGCTGACGGTGCTGACGCAGTCTTTACCCCATCTGATAACACCATCATGACCGCTGAACTTTCCATCTATGAAAAACTGGCAGAGGCAGGTATCCCGCACTACGCCGGTGCAGATTCCTTTGCATTAAATGGTGCTTTCTGCGGATATGGCGTTGACTACATCAACTTAGGTGTTGAGACTGCAAACATGATAAACAGCATTCTGGTTGACGGCGAAGATCCTGCCACCACACCTGTTCTGACATTTGACAATGGTATCGCAACCATTAATACTGAGGTATGTGACCAGTTAGGCTATGACTTTGAGGAGATCAGCAAGATCTTCGAGCCGCTTTGCACCGCTGTAAAGGGCATCGAGACTGCTGAGGAATTTGAGGAAGAGACTGAGAGCGAGTCCGAGACTGAAACAGAAGAAGCAAGCTCTGAGGCTCAGACAAAATAAACAAAAGTTAAAGGGGTTTTCTCGTGGATATTCAAACATTATTGTCGCTGGGGCAGACGGCTCTTGAACTTGGTTTAATCTGTTCCCTCACCGTTCTTGCATTATTTTTAAGTTATTCCATGCTGAATGTCTGTGATCTTTCTACAGACGGATGCTTTACCTTGGGCGCTGCAGTCGGCGCTCAGGTTGCGCTTATGGGTCACCCGTTTTTGGCAATTCTCGCTGCGATGGGTGCAGGCATTCTTTCCGGCTTTGTCACTGGTGCATTACAGACAAAATTTGGCATCAACAGTCTGCTTGCCGGTATTGTTGTCAACACTGGTCTTTATTCAGTCAATATCGCCGTCATGGGCGGTTCCTCCTTATTGAATATGAACAAAACCGCGACAGTATTTACCATGATGAAGGATCTGCTCTCCGGCACACCCTTTGCAAGCTACTACAAATTGTTTGTTGCCCTGATTGCAGTCATTGCCGTAATCATTTTGCTGACTTTGTTTTTGAGTACGCGCCTCGGCCTTGCGATCCGTGCAACAGGAAACAATCCAATCATGGTAAAGTCCTCCTCCATCAATACGGTATTTACCACAATCGTCGGTCTGTGTATTGCCAATGCCTTTACTGGTCTGTCCGGTTGTCTGCTTGCCCAGTATCAGAAATCAGTTAACATCGACATCGGTTCCGGTATGGTGACAATTGCGCTTGCTTCCTTATTGATTGGCGCAACCATTCTCGGACGTGGAAAAATTGTGACACGCGCTGTCGGTGTTGTACTTGGTTCCTTTATTTTCCGCCTTGTCTACACCATTGCGCTTCGTTTCCATCTGCCAGCCTTTATGCTTAAGCTGGTTTCCTCGATCATCGTTGTTATCGCTCTTTCTTTCCCATATTTAAAGACTCAGATTCCGATGATGAAGCGCAGACTGACGCATCCTAAAAACTGATGTTCAGTACTCGAAAGACGAGAAAACTGGTCAAAATGGAAAACGTGGAAAATTGGAGGAAGCAAATTATGCTTGAACTGAAAAATGTTTCAAAAACCTTTAACCCTGGCACGGTAAATGAAAAGAAAGCCCTCGATAAACTTTCCTTAAATTTAAATGACGGCGATTTTGTCACCATTATTGGTGCGAACGGTGCCGGAAAATCGACACTCTTCAATGCGATCTGCGGCACCTTTTACACCGATGAAGGACAGATCATTCTGGATGGCGAGGATATTACGCTGCAGCCGGATTACGTTCGTGCCCGAAAAATCGGTCATCTGTTTCAGGATCCGATGAGCGGCACAGCCCCTGGCATGACGATTGAAGAAAATATGGCACTTGCCGGTTCAAAGGGCGGCTGGCTCTCCCGCATTAACAAAAAAGAAAAGGAACTGTTTCGCGAGAAGCTTCGCCCATTAAACATGGGACTGGAGGATCGCATGCATCAACCGGTAGGCTTGCTCTCAGGCGGACAGCGTCAGGCTCTTACTCTCGTGATGGCGACCATCAACCCGCCAAAGCTTTTGCTCCTTGATGAGCATACTGCTGCGCTCGACCCGGGCACCGCTGAGAAAGTTCTTACTCTCACAAAGTCCATCATTGCCGAGCATCATCTGACCTGCATGATGATCACGCACAACATGCAGTCGGCTCTTGAACTTGGCAACCGCACTTTTATGATGAACGGAGGACATATCATTTTTGATACATCAAATGAAGAACGCTCAAAGCTGACCGTGAATGATCTGCTTGAGCGCTTCAAGGAGGGTGTTGGACAGCAGCTGGATAATGACCGCATGCTGCTGTCATGATACACTGCAAAATAGTTTCGATTATTCGCTTGACTTTCTTTATACTTCACGAAAAAAGCAGCCCCTAAAGGCTGCTTTTTCGTTTGGTTCTATCAAATTATGCCTTCTTCTCCAACAGTTTCTCTGCGGATACGAGACGAACACATACAGTAAATACTCTGGAAGCAAGCTTCAACTCATCAATAGTCGGGAAAGTCGGTGCCAAACGAATATTTCTGTCCTGCGGATCGATGTGATATGGGAAAGTAGCTCCTGCTCCGGTCAGGATAACACCTGCTTCCTTCATCTTCGATACGATAGCCTTTGCACATCCCGGCATGGAATCAAAACCAATAAAATAACCTCCCTTTGGATTTGTCCACTCTGCAATTCCAAGCCCGCCAAGATCCTCTTCCATGATAGAAATCAATGCCTCGAACTTTGGACGGATAAGATCTGCATGCTTCTTCATATGCGCCTGCATACCCTCGTTATCACCGAAGAAACGAACATGGCGCAGCTGATTTACCTTATCGTGACCGATGGTCTGGACAGCCATCTGCTTCTTAATGGATGCAATATTTGCAGTGGAGGCTGCAAGTGCTGCCATACCGGAACCTGGGAATACAACCTTAGAAGTAGATACAAACTCATATACCATATCCGGATGTCCGGCTTTCTCACATTCCTCAAGGATGTTTAAAATCTGTGCCGGCTCACCGTTGTACAGATGATGGATGCAATATGCATTGTCCCAGAAGATACGGAAATCCTCTGCCGCTGGCTTTAAGTTCGCAAAACGAAGCACAGTCTCATCGGAATATACATAGCCCTGCGGATTTGTATACTTCGGAACACACCAGATACCCTTGATTAACGGATCCTCAGACACAAGTTTCTCGATCATATCCATATCCGGGCCATCCGGACTCATAGGAACATTGATCATCTCAACACCAAAATGCTCGGTGATACCAAAATGGCGATCGTATCCCGGAACCGGACATAAGAACTTTACTTTACCCTGTAATGCCCACGGCTTTCCACCCATGACACCCTCAAACATACATCTTGCAACAGTGTCATACATAATATTCAGACTGGAGTTTCCGTACACAATTACCTGTTCCGGCTTTGCGCCCACCATACCAGCCAAAAGCCGCTTCGCTTCCGGAATACCATCAAGGACGCCATAGTTGCGGCAGTCTGTTCCATCTTCACATGTCAGATTGGAATCCGACTTAAGTACGTCCATCATTCCCTTAGACAGATCAAGCTGTGCTGCCGACGGCTTACCTCTGGACATATTCAATGCCAAATTCTGGCCTTTGTATTCCTGATACTTCGCTTCAAGTTTTTCCTTCTCTGCGAGAAGTTCTTCTCTGGTCATATCCTCATATGCTTTCATAATGTGCAGCCTCCTAAGTCTATACCACTCATTCGTCCATTCACTCACACGAAAATGGTATGCGTATTGCGTCCAATGTCTGCTGTTGTTTTTCTTATGCAGCGCCCGCACGTATTATTGTATTACAGATCCGCATTTTTTGCAATATGAATTATGATAAAAAAACGGTCAATATTCAAAAGAATATGATGCTTTTCATACATATTTTTTAAAATTATTCTGAAAAGATATCAAAATTCCTGTTTTTCTTTTGACTGGCATATCTTCATGATGTTGGGGTCAAAAGGCATTTTGACCCCTTTTATTCCACCGGTGTCGGTCTTGCCGGGTCAAAGATATCTCTCGCATCAAATAAGTCCGACAGACGATTTTTGTAACTGCTGTCCGTATAACTCATAACAGCCTCCCACATTCGCGTGCCGTCGAGATTTCGTCTTGCCTGACGGAAATAATCCTTGTTTGCACCGATCTGAATCCAGTGTTCACTGGACGCATCCACATTACAGTAATAATTGAAGCCTTTCTGCTTCAGATACAAAAACTTTTCATTGTCCGCCGCGTATCCCTGCCAGCCATCAAGGTCTTCACCAAATGCAAAAATAATAATATCCGTACTTCCGACAATCGGAGCAACCTCACGCTCCCACATATCAGTATCCCAGCAGACATGTTCATAGTCTCTGCTTCCAATATAAATATGACCCCAGCTATGGCTTGCAATTGTCCATCCAAGTTCCTTGATCACATTTGCCACCTCAGTCGCTGATACTTTATCTGCCTCAATGTTCTCATTATTGAAATACATGCGCTGGCGCTCATCTGCATTTTCCTGATCAAAATAATCACAATCCCAGTTGTACCAATAATCAGAGGTTCGATAGCCAAATACACCATTATATCCGGTAACGGCAAGTGTTCCCTTGGCGCCATGATAAGAAAAATCAGGATGCGCTTCGATAAAATCCTCCAGAATGGGCAGTACATCGAAGGAGCCGCGAATCACTGTTCCATCGTCAAGCGTATACTCGTTTGTAATCTTTCCATCCTCATCAATTACAAAACGATCGGCAAATCCCTGGCCTGTCATGTACTCATAATAACAAACATCGTCCTGTGACAGCACAAATGGTGTTTTTCCTGCCGGAAGGTAGATTGGCTTCATCTGCATAACCTGTGTGCCATCGGGCTGTGTCACCATCTCTGCCACATCATGCAGACCGACAAGCACATAACCGTCATCGTACAGCTTCTGAATAATCTTGACAAACTCATTAATCGTGGTCATGGCCTCATTGTACGCGATTACCTGCTTTTCGCTGCTGAGAGACACATCAAAGGTCTTTGCCGGATCTACGATCAGTGTATGGAAGAAAATATGCGTAATCGTATAGTTATCATTCCACAGAAACAGATGAGATTTGTCCAGATTATACTCCTCAAGTGCCTTTGTATACTCCTCGTTTTTCTCGTAGCCGTTCACCGCCTGAATCGTCTCAATTGCCGTGTCATAATCATACATAGCCGCATAGCGATTCGCTGTATCGAGAACAGCATCTCCTGTATAAGTAAATGTGCTCTCAAAAATTGGCGGATTCTGAAATGTCTCAGGGAGTTCTACACCATAATCGCGCACCTGCTTTAAACCACCAGAAACACCATTGTCCGTCCCAACCTCTGAATTCGTTTCCTGCTCCGCCTGTGATTCATCCTCTTGTGCATACAACGTAATTACCTGCTTCTCGTACGGTGTATTAGTCTTTTCTGAAAAGAAGATACCAACAACAATTGCTGCTGCCGCCACCACACAAAATCCACCTGCAAAGACGGACTGGCGATTTAAAATTGGGGAACGTTTATGTCGTTTCGATATTTTATTTCGATTGCTATTTTCTCTGTGCGCTGTATTTCTATTCTCTGGATTTCTGTTGCCTGCCTTTTGGCGCTGTGTTTCCCGTTTCTGTATGGCCTTATTACTAATTATCGGAGCTGTCTTTTTGTTTTTTTTCATCAATTCTATTTCCTGCCTTTTTTGCTTGCGTTTGTCTGTCTGTGCATGATATGATATTCACTGCATTTGACTCATGCGTTTTTGCGATGAGCGTCTGTGAGCAATAACGATTTTTACCGTTTTTGCCATTCATGCACTCTGGTATCATAGCATATTTTTCACTATATTTGAAACACTATTTTCATCAACGAAAGGAGATTCTATGTTTTTTTCAAATCTACAATCAAAATCCAAGATCAGGCGATGCCTTTTTTGTGCCGTTATGCTCCCGGCAATCACACTGACAGCTACCGTTTTTTCACTGGCAGCAGAATCTACAGAGTCTGTATCCGATAACAATACAGCATTTGACAATGCGGCCAATACTCTTTTCCAGGATATCATGGATTCCTCTCCGGTCAATCTGCACTATTCATTTTCATACTCAAAAGATTATGAACCATCCGATCAGCCGCCGCTTGGCTCATTCAGCGAAACCTACACTGAAACCGAAGAAATCTTAAACCGCGCAAAGAAGAATCTTGCTGAGGTTGATTATAATTCGCTGACAGCCAAACAAAAGCAAGTATACCAAATGATTGAACATTATGCCAATATTAACCTGAGTTATTGCAGCCTTCCGGATTATACCAATACTCTTGGTTCTATGGACGGCATTTTATCCAATTTAAATACCACTGTTACTGAATATTATCTGCTTTCCGAACAGGATATTGACGGTTACATCAGCGTTTTAAAGGACATTCCTCGTTTTCTGGATGATGTGTTAAAAGAAATCGAGTATCAGGAGAGTATCGGCTATGCTCCCAGCCTTTATTCTTATGAGCAGACGTTGGAAAACAAAAACGCGATGACAACACTGGAAAATCACCCATATCTGGAGGCATTTGAATCAAATGTCACAGAGGCCAGTCTGTCTGATGAGGCAATCAGTACTTATACAAAACAGATAAAGACAGTGCTGACAGATGAGGTGCTTCCGGCATTTTCTTCCTTTTATCAAACAATTGAAACAAAAAAAGCCTCTGCCGGCGAGAGCAAAGGTCTGTTTTTCTATGATCAGGGAGCAGAATATTATGAACTTCTGGTAAAGGACAACACAGGAACAGACATGACACCACTTGAACTTAAGGATTACCTGACCGACAAACTGACCGAAGAAGTAGCAACGCTGTCTCAAGCCTATTCCCTTCGTCCAAATCTGTCAGACACACTTAATTCTCTGACTGCATCAGAAACAGAAGCGCAGGCAGTCCTTGAAATGTTAAAAGAGAAGGCAGCTGAATGTATGCCGGATATCGGCGATACCACATACACGCTCAGCTACCTCCCTGAGGCACTTCAGATTCCACACAATCTGGCCTATTATCTGTCCAGCCCAATCGACAATGTCTCCCGCAATATCATCCGCATCAATCCGAGCGAGGTGGGCGATGATTCGATGGTTCTGTGGACAACAATGGCTCACGAGGGCTATCCGGGCCATCTCTACCAGCACCAGTATTTTATGAAAAATTCCTTTGAATATAATATTGAAACACTTATCGGATCGCTCGGCACCCTTGAAGGGTGGGCATATTATGTAGAAAAACTCGCCCTGGAGTGGACTGTCATAGATGAGACGATTGCAGATGCTTACTTCTCAAACCAAATCATGGAAATGGCAGCCATCTCCATCGTGGATATCGGTGTGAACTACGAAGGTTGGGGTCTTACAGAAGCTTTCGACTTTTTAAGTACGTACTATAGAAATCTGGATACCGGAATCTGTCAAAACATTGTCGATACCTGCGCCAGCAATCCTGGCACTTACCTGCCATACAGCGTCGGCTACTATCAAACGAAAGATCTCTTTGATCAGATCTGCGGCTACTATTCCTCCGATAAAGATATGTATGCGGCATATCTGAAGCTGGGATCTCTGCCATTTACGCTTCTGGAAAAGTATCTGATTACAGATGGTTCAATCTGAAATTGCAAATCGCTTGATTTGAAATCACAGATTGCTTAACTTGAGTTGCAGGTGATTCAAGCTAAGACCACGCATTCACGCATGTTGTAACCTCATTCCTTAAGCGACTTCTTCTCTTTTCGGGACTCAATTACGTGGCTGACTGCCAATACCGGATGATAAAGCATCATCCTCGGTCCCGAAAAGCGCATCACTTCACGTATTTTTTCACGCATGGCTGGCTTATAGCAGTGTACTTTACAGTTGGAGCAGAAGGTTTTCGTTTCCATAAACGGGCACTTTTCGCTCCTCTGCCAGGCATAGTCCTTCAATGCCTGACACTCCTTGCAGAGCACACCGTTTTTGCTGCCATGCTTTTTTCTGCAATAAAGTACGATCATCTGAGCAACCACATACTGCTCCCGCTCGCGCTTTGACTGAATTAATTTATTTTCTTTCACTTTTTTCTTTCTCTTTCTGTCTTTTTCTTCTTCTAATTTTTCCTTTTTTCTCTGACCTTTTTTCTTTATTTGTTAAGAATCGTTTAGCTTTCCCTGCTTTTATTTTGCGTCAGCTCCTCCATCGCATATACCGTGTCTGCAATTTTCATCGTAGACTGTCTGTGTGAGACAAGCACGATTGTCTTATCCTTTTTCTGCTCATGAAGCGATTTTAAAATCACCGCCTCGTTTAAGCTGTCAAGGTTACTGGTCGGCTCATCAAGAAGCATAAGCGGTGCATCGTGAAGAAATGCCCTTGCCAATCCGATGCGCTGACGCTCACCGCCTGAAAGCGTATCACCAAGCTCACCCACCGGCGTGTCATATCCATTTGGGAGCGTCATGATAAAGTCATGAACCGATGCCTTTTTGCAGGCTTCCTCAATCTCCTGATCGGTGGCATCAAGCTTTGCAATGCGCAGATTATTTTTGATACTTTCATGAAACAGATACGTCTCCTGCGTGACAAAACTCTCCATCTGACGAAGATCGGCCGTATTGATCTGCTCAAGAGAGCGCCCCGCCACACGAAGCGTGCCCTCATTTGGTACCCAGAAACGCATGAAAAGCTTAAGAAGTGTAGACTTTCCGCTTCCGCTCTTTCCGACAATGCCCACAATCTGATTCTTTGGAATCGCAGCCGACACATCGGATAAAATGGTCTCCGTAGCATAGCAAAATGTTACATGCTCTGCTTCGGCAGCCGGATATATGGTTGACGTGGTGTCTACCGCAGAATCGAAATCCTTAGCGCAAAATGCGACGCATTTTGCGACATTTTCTGTCATCTTCCCTGACTCTTTTCCTGTGATTTCCTCAACGAGTGGCTCCTCGTCTAAAATATCAAGCACACGATTTCCCGCTGCAAACGTATTCTGTAATGTACTTCCAAGTGCCGCGAGTGCCACACACGGTCCAAATGAGCTCATTAATGCTACCGTTGGAATCAGCACGCCGGAAAAATCGACACTGCCCCTCTGGTAAAGCACCGTGCACAAAAAAAGCATTGCCAGATCAAAGATCAGAATTATGCTGTTTGTGATCGCCGTGTTTCGTCCTGCAATACGCTTCATCTGTGCCTCATCCTGGCTTAAGCTTTCTGTCTTTTCGTTCATCTGCTGCAAGCGAGCTGTTCCCTGTCCATATTGCTGTGTCTCTGAAAGACCTCTCAGACTATCCAGCACAAATGCAGACAGATCACCTGCGCCCTTACGAAAACGCATACCCAAGTCACCGCTTGCATGCGAAACCAAAAGCGGAATGACAATGCCGACTGTCAGATAGGCAATAAGTGCCAGCACACCAGCCAGTGGATGAAAGCTTCCAATAAACAGACACATAACAATGGTAAATAGAAACGCAATGACCGTTGGAGAAATCGTATGCGCGTAAAAGACTTCCAGCAGTTCAATATCTGATGTGATCACGCTGATCAGATCACCTTTATCGCGCCCTTCCAGCTTTGCCGGGCAGAGGCGTCTCAAGGCAATAAATACTTTATCACGAATCAATGCTAACAACTTAAATGCAATAAAATGGTTGCAGCTTTGCTCTCCGTAGCGAAGTCCAGCGCGCACCAGTGCAAAAATGACCGATAATGCAAAGATCCCGCCAAGCGGCACAAAAGTCTTGATTCCAAGCACATGCAGCACACCATATGCGCCCAAGATTGTAATAAATGACGCGCAAAGATGGCCGGCCAGTCCCATAAGGATAGCGAGTACCATGTAACCGGAAAGCGGCTTAACCAGTCCGATCAGCCGTCCCATCACCTGAAATCCGCTTCGTTTTTTCTGTTCTTTCATGACCAGACCTCCTTTCCTGATGCCGTTGTTTGATGCTCTGCTGTATTTCTTTCTGCTATATTTCCTTTTGTCTTGCCATTTTCCGGTTTTTGGTGTTCTGCTCTCTGTTGTTTTGTCTGCTGTGTATACTGTTCCAGGCTCTGCTGAGATGTCCACAGCGTTTCATAGACACCATGATGTGACAAAAGCTCTGCATGGGTTCCGCTCTGGACAATCTTTCCTTTTTCCATTACATAGATCGTATCGGCGCCTGTGATATTGGCGAGGCGGTGTGAAATGACAAGCACGCTCTTTGTCTTTGCCATTCGTATGATCTCTGCCATGATATCATTCTCGCTCTCCACGTCAATATTGGACGTAGCCTCATCAAAAATGTAAGCTGGACTGTCATGCAGCAGCGCTCTCGCAAGCGCAAGCCGCTGACACTGTCCACCTGAAAAATTGCTTCCCTTCTCTGCCACTGGTGTGTCAAGCCCATTCTCTGATCGAAGAAATGCTGCCAAATTGACACGCTCCAATACCTCCCAAAGCTGCATCTCTGACGCATCCGGCTTTCCCATTAACAGATTTTCACGAACGGTTCCCTTAAACAGATAGCTTTGATGACTGACATAGGTGATCTGCTTCATCAAACTTTCCTCAGTGATATCAGAAAGCTCGACGCCTCCAATTTTGATGCTTCCCTGATATTTTTTTGCACGTCCCATCAGAATAGAGGCGATAGTAGATTTCCCGCAGCCACTCTCGCCTGCAATCGCTGTCAGTCCATGTGCGTGTACAGTCAAATTTACATTTTTCAAAATTTGACGGCTTCCATCATAAGAAAAATTGACATCTCTGCAGATAATCTCACCCTCTGCAGGACAGGACTGTGTTTTTGCATTTGGCTCCGGCAGATCAAGAAGTGCAAAGATTTTGTCGCTTGCCGCCATTCCGTTCATTGCGATATGGAAGAACGATCCCAGCTGGCGCATTGGAAGAAAGAAATCGGCAGATAGCAAAATGATCAGCAGACAGCCGCCAAGGCTTACACGACCCGCCTGAAACTGTGTTACGGCAAGAATCATGCCGAGCGCCGCACCTCCGTATGCGATAAAATCCATGATCGTGATGGAATTAAGCTGCATTGTCAGCACCTTCATTGTAATCTTGCGAAACTTCTCCGCCTCCTGATTCATCTCTTCATTTTTATAGGCATCCGACTGATAAATTTTCAACGTAGTCAGTCCCTGTAAATTTTCAAGGAAAGTGTCGCCGAGTGCCGTATACTGACCCCAATATTTGGACAGCAGCTTTTTCGCCCATGTCTGTACTGCCGCAATCGCAATCGGAATGAGCGGAACGCAGATTAAAAGTACCACTGCCGATGGCACATTAACAAAGCAAAGAACAGCAAAAAGGGTCAACGGTGCCAGCATTGCATAGAAAAACTGCGGCATATACGCACCAAAATATGTTTCTAACTGCTCCACACCCTCGACTGCAATCTGTACGATTTCTGAGGTCTGTACCTCGTCCTTATAGCCACTTCCCAGACGAAGCAGTTTTTGATAAATCTGCTCACGAATTACTTTCTTTACTGTCTTTGATGACAAATATCCCATACGTGATGAGCTGACCGAACAGCCTGCACGCACGGTAAGCGCAATTATACAGATAATTGCAGTTCTTACAATTGAATCGGTATTTTGTGTACCGAAAAACAACGCGGCTAAAAGGCTGGTAATTGATGCCATCATCACAATATTGGCAATCAGTGAAATCCACTGAAACAGCACATTTAACATGATATAGCGCTTACTCTCAGGCACCATGTTCAAAAGTCTTTTTTTGATCATTGATCTTTTCTTCTTCCTTTCTTTTGAGTTCTTGACTTTTGCATTTCTAACTTTTCTTTTTCATTTCTAACAAAAGCCTGCGCTAAAAATTATACACGATGAAATCCAAAAAAAGCAACCTGCATTTCATGCAAATTGCTTTTTTCTTTCATCTAATTTAGAACAGAAGTACAATCATCTGCTCCACCAGTACAACCGTTACCAGCGCAATCGGATAAGTTGATGCATATGCCGCTGCCACATCATCTGTTCCTGCCACCTGAATCAGCGATCCAAGCGCCGGTGTACTCGTCATACCTCCGCAGAGTGCACCCATGTTGTTGAGAATCGGAAGTTTCAGTACCTTCTTGGCAAACACATAACCAACGATCATCGGAACCATTGTCATGATCATACCATATACGAAAAGGATCGGTCCCTGCTCCATTAATGTCTCGACAAAGCCTGCACCGCCCTCACAGCCGGCTCCAATCAAGAATAAAATCAGACCAAACTCGCGCATACACTCCATGACGCTCTTCTTTGGCTTTAAGTCAATCGGCCCGATATGTACCAGATGACCGACAATCAGTCCGGAAATCAGCGGGCCACCGGATGTTCCAAGCGAGAAATAAGCACCACCCGGAAGCGGAATCTTGATCAGTCCAATGATAAGTCCGAGAACGATTGTCAAACAAAGCGGCATCATACCAAGCGCATCGATTGAAATTAATCCCTTTGTCTTAACGTTCTTTGGTGCACTTCCGGAATCCTCTGCCAGTCTTGCACGCTCCTTTGCCATGTCAACCTTCGTCAGCTTTGGCATGAGCTGCACAAAAAGTACAACACCGATTACACCGAACGGATACGCAATTCCATACCCAACTGATACGACATTCTTTAAGTCCCCGGCTGCTTCCTGCGCTGCCGCAAATCCCGGCGTACTAGTCAGCGCTCCCGACAGCAATCCAGCTGCCAGCGCACCATCTACCTTTCCGATCAGGCAGATTAGTACAGCACACAGTCCACCTGTAATGATAATGCAGAAACCAAGACGTACATAAGACCTAAAATTATGCAGAAAATTATGGAAAAACTTTGGTCCGGCAATCAGACCAACAGATGCTACAAATAATACAATGCCGATGCTCTTCGCAAACGACGGACAGGTGACACCGAAATGTCCCGCAATCAGCGATACAATCAGGATTCCGGCATCTCCTACCTCAATTCCTCTGATTTTAATACGTCCTAAAATATAGCCGATCATGGCAATCGAAAATACCTGAAAGGCCGAATTTGATAAAACACTGTTCACATATTCCATGGCAGCTCCCCTTGCTGTTCTCTTTATGAGAACGCTTTTTTATTTTTTGCCTTTGTGTTTTTCTTCCCTCTTTGTATTATGCTTTTGAAATGATGTTGGGGGCAAAAGGCATTTTGACCCCTTTGATACCAGATTGCTACGTGCGGAAAAAGCCGGAGATCTCTCCGGCCTTTCCTATTAAATCCATTTACAGATTTTTTACTAAATCAAGCTGCGAATATCCGCTTGACTCGCAAAATTACTTCTTTCTTCTGTAATCCGGAAGAATCTTCGGAGATACTTCGTCGGTATGGATTCCTGCAGCCTCGCACTCCTTCTCGAATGCGTCTACATGATCCAGAGTCAGATCAGACAGTGTCACATTCTTAAACTGCTTACCTGCCTGCTGTCCTGCATTACGGCCGAATACGATAACGTCCAGAAGGGAGTTGCCCATCAGACGGTTTCTTCCGTGAACACCACCGGCTGCCTCACCTGCAACATACAGATTCTCAACATCGGACATACCATTTACGCTGACGCGAACGCCACCGTTCTGATAATGCAGTGTCGGGTAGATTACGATCGGCACCTTTCTCATATCGATGTCATATCTCATGTACATACGAAGCATACCCGGAAGTCTCTTCTCTAAAGTTCCCTCACCGTGGATTGCATCGATCATCGGGCTGTCCAGCCAGATGCCATCGCGAAGCGGCGTATGAACACCATTTCCTCTGGATACCTCGCGGATAACACCGGATGCTGCAACGTCTCTTGTCTCCAGCGGATGCATGAATGCTTCACCGTTTACATTGACGAACTGTGCGCCCATGGAACGAACCTTCTCAGTTACGAGTGCGCCGTAGATCTGAGACGGGAATGCAACACCAGTCGGATGATACTGTAAGGTATCCTGATACAGAAGTCTTGCGCCTGCACGATAAGCAAGTACCAGACCATCTGCAGTCGCACCATAGTGGTTGGATGTCGGGAATCCCTGATAATGAAGTCTTCCTGCACCACCGGTTGCGATGATTACGCACTTTGCACGGGCGATCAAAATCTCACCTGTCTCCATGTTCTGAAGAACGGCACCTGCTGCCTTGCCCTCGGTATCCTTAATAATCTCGATTGCGGATGTAAAATCAACAACCGGGATTTTACGGTTCTGAACCTCATCACGAAGAACTCTCATGATCTCAGCACCAGAGTAGTCTGCTGCCGCATGCATTCTCTTTCTGGAAGTTCCGCCGCCGTGTGTGGTAATCATGTTGCCATCCTTGTCCTTATCAAACAAAACGCCGAGATCGTTTAACCACTTGATGCACTCCGGTCCATCCTTTACCAGCTTCTCGACCAGCTCCGGAACGTTTGCGAAATGTCCGCCGCCCATTACATCTAAGTAATGCTGTGCCGGGGAATCGTTTTCCTTATCTGCTGCCTGAATACCGCCCTCTGCCATCATGGTGTTGGCATCACCGATACGAAGCTTAGTAACGATCATTACGTTTGCTCCGGCCTCGTGTGCCTCGATTGCGGCAGATGCACCGGAACCGCCGCCGCCGATTACCAGCACGTCGGTATCATAATCCGGATGAGTCAGATCCAGATTCATTCCCTGAACACGGCTCTTTGCCTGCAAAAGAGCAACTAACTCCTTTGGAGCCTTCTCGCCCTTGTTTGGTCCAACTGTGATCTGTGCAAAGCTGGAAAGATTATAGTCCGGATGGTACTGCTCCAGCAGCGCATCCTTTTCATCTGCTGTCATACGTCTCGGCTCAGCTGCCATACGGGCTGCTCTGGTCGCTTCAACCTTCTTGACAGACTCCATCATTTCCTCTGTATATGGAAAGCTCATCTTATTCGTCCTCCTTTATTTTTCGATTACACGATTGTTATACATATCTTTCAGCTCGTCGATGGACTTGCTCATGATATCCTTCATCGCCTCATCGAAATCTCCCTCTGCGATCTCCTTAACGCGCTTTGTCAGATGCTTTGCTTCCGGCTTTAAGTACTTTCCGGTCAGTCTTCTTGCAAGCAGAGCTACCTGCGGATGGGAAATTCCAGCCGGACATCTGGATGAGCAAACACCGCACATTACACAGTCAAAGGACTCCTCAGCACACTTCTCATACTCACCGCGCTGTGCATATGCGATATACTGCATCGTATTTAACTGCTGTGTGCAGGCCTTTGTACAGGCATTGCATCCGATACAGGAATAGATTTCCGGATACAGCTGCATCATGATCTCCTGAGTTGGACGGATCTCTTCGATATTGTAGATTTCTTTCTCTAATGGGAAGAATGGAAGAGATGCTACGCACATGTTGTCCTCAACCTTTGTGGAACATGCAAGACATCCGTGAAGAGTGGTCTCACCCTTGATACGGTAAATTGTAGCACAGGCACCGCAAAAACCATTACGGCAGCCGCAGCCGCGAACCAGCTGATAACCGGAATACTCAAAAGCTTCCATAATTGTCAGGCTGGAGGGAACAGTATATTTCTTACCATATAAATAAACTGTAATCATTTCGTCCATTATTATATTTCCTCCATATTCATTTACAAATCTTTATTGCGCCGTGCTATTCCTCTCACTACTCTACGAATGCGGTTCGACGATTGTTTTATAAAAAAGCAATCCGTCTCACCGCTAGTTTACGTTACAGTAGTGTCATGTGAACAATAGCGCACAGCTCATTGCTTTCGCATTCATATGATCTGCACTTATTTGTACTGATTAATACTCGTCTGGCAGCTCATCCAGCTGGTCGAAGCGGAATACCGGGCCGTCCTTGCAGACGTACTTGGAACCGATATTGCAGCGGCCGCACTTTCCGATACCACACTTCATGCGAAGCTCCATGGTTGTATATACCTGGCTTTTTGAGAAGCCGAGTGCCTGCAGATTCTGCAGAGTAAACTTGATCATGATTGGCGGTCCACAGATCAGGATCGTCTTGTCTAAGGAAAGGTTCAGTTCGTTTACGTAACTTGGAACGAATCCAACATGGCCATCCCAGCCTTCCTGCGGGCGGTCGATGGTCAAATGAACGTTGATTCCGGCCTCCTTGCACCACTCGTCCTGAATTTCCTTGATATCTACCAAGTCATCCATGGAACGGGAACCGTAAACAATATCAATGTCTCCATACTGGTCACGATAGTGACGGCAGTAGTTGATTACAGAATGAAGCGGAGCCAGTCCGATACCACCGGCGATAAACAGCAGATTCTTGCCCTTTAACTCAGTATCCACCGGAAATCCGTTTCCATATGGTCCACGGATCGTAATCATTTGACCCGGCTCAAGAGCGTGCAGCCATGTGGTAAGGCATCCGCACTTTTTAATGGAGAACTCCATATATTCTTCCTGTGTTGGGGAAGAGGTGATGGAAAACATACCCTCACCAACACCCGGAACAGAAAGCATGGCACACTGACCAGGCTTATGTTCAAATGCTTTCTTGCCATCCGGCGTTACTACGCGGAATGTCTTTACATCCGGCGTATCCTTTCGGACATCTGTAACAACGCCGAGGACAGGAATCAATTCTTCTCTTCTCTCACTCATGCCTGTGTACCTCCCAATGTTTTTGCTACCTTAACGATATTCAGGGAATTTGGACACTTCTTTAAGCAGCGGCCGCAGCCTACGCAGGAGAATTCACCATTGTTTCTAAGCGGATTGTATACCAGCTTGTGCATGAATCTCTGGCGGAAACGCTCTACCTGACTCTTACGGTTGGTTCCGTGTGCCATCATAGTGAAGTCGCGGTACATACAGGAATCCCAGCAGCGATAACGCTCAATGCCATGTCCGGTATCGTAGTCGCGCACATCGTAACACTGGCAGGTCGGACATACAAAGGTACATGTTCCGCAACCTAAGCAGTGGCTGGATAATTCTTTCCACTCTTCTCTCTTGAAGATTTCCAGCTCCGGATGGGATGTGAAATAAGAAAGATCCAGATCGGCAAGCGGCAGCTTCTTTAAGATTTCCTTTACAGCAGATTGCTGTGCCTCTACAGCAGCGCTGTCGCTCTCTTCCAAAACAGCCAAAACCTTCTCCGTTAATGCAGTACCCTTTTCGGTCTGTGCTTCCCAGTACAGAGTGCCGTTTGCAATCCATGTAACAACATCGCCTTCCGGCTTTGTTGCATCAATTCCAAACGTGCTGCAAAAGCATGTCTCCTCCGGTCTGTGACATGCCATGGATACGACAATTCCGTGCTCTCTTCTTGCCTGATAATAGGTATCAACCGGATCGGCTAAGAAAACCTTATCCAGAATAGAAAAGCTTCTTGCGTCACATGCTCTGACACCAAATACAACAAAATCCTTATCCTTCTTGGCAGCAGCCTCTACCGAAATCTGCTTTCCGTTCATGTGGAATTTCATAATGTCTTCCTGGAATGGGAAGAACATATCCTTTGCAGACTTTACGGTCTGGAGCGCATCAAGGCGCACCTTTGCATCTGCACTATACGGGCCAAACTCCACCTCATTGCCTTTTTCTACCGGCAAATACAGCTCATCCACAGCCTGAATCGCATCAAACAGGCGGGAAATCTCACTCATTGCAATCTTTAACATGATTAGTTCCCCCTCTCCATAACGATACTTGGCTCACAGTCTTCCTTTGTATAAGAGATCAGCGGACCTCTTTCACCGACCTTTGCACCTGCCTGATAATCTCCGTAAAACTCGTCAATATCCTTGATGAACTTGCGGTTTAACAGGTGAAGCGGAATATTCTGCGGACAAACTCTGCTGCACTCACCACAGTCGGTACAACGGCCGGCTACATGGAATGCACGAATAATGTGGAACATGTTCTCCTCGAAATCGGTGTTGTTTACCTTTGCGGCAACGCCGGACTTCGGATTATCAAATACGCAGGTACGGCAGCTACATGCAGGACAGGCATTGCGGCAGGCATTGCAGCGGATACACTTTGACAGCTGACTTCTCCAGAAATCAAAACGCTCTTGCTCGGTCATAGCCTCAAGCTTTGCAACCTCAGCCATGCGGTCTGCGCTTACCGGCACATCCGGTGCTTCCTCATCCGGGATCAGCATCTCATCTCCGGCCACGTGATTCTTTCCCTTACATACCATGCAGCGCTCTAAAAGCACTTCACTCTTCTTGCATGTTTCTTCGCCGTAAAGGGTCTGTACCTTAATGGTATCGCCCTCTTCCTCAATACGAAGAATACCTGTGATTCCCTTTGCCTTGATCTTATTGACATCGACCATTCCGGTACACGGAATCCCCAGTGCATATACCTTCTCTGCATCCAGTCTGTGCTCCGTCAGCAGCTGATTGAAGCTGTAGCAGTCACATGGCTTAAGCAGTGCAAGGATTTTCTTTGGCTTTGGCGGTTCCGGTGCATTTGGTGCACGAAACGGCACATCTACAGTTGCAGCGCCTACTAAGAACTTGCTCTGGTTTGCGCCGCAGAAACTATTGTAAACGAGTTCGTCCAGATTCTCTTTTGTGAAGATCGCCGGAGATACGTCGTAGCAGAATTCACCGGCCTTCCAGCCAATCACACGGTCTACAGTGCCATTGTCAATGAGCTCATTGATTTTGGACACCAGTAATTCTTTTATTTCTCGCATCGCAGATCCCTCAACTTTCTGTTTTCACCAAGCTTTGTAATGGTGTCCACAAAATCATTCATAACAGATGCAAATCTTGCACCCTCTGCTGCGGAAACCCACTCCACTCTTGCTCTCTCCTTCTCGATGCCCAAATAGTCAAGCATGGAGAACAGAAGTGTCATTCTTCTTCTTGCGTAATAGTTACCAGTCGTATAATGGCAGTCACCCGGATGGCATCCACACAGGATTACACCGTCAGCGCCTCTCTGGAATGCACGCAGAATGAACAGCGGATTTACACGGCAGGAGCATGGTACACGAATGATCTTGACATTAGCCGGATAATTCAGACGGCTGCTTCCTGCAAGGTCAGCTCCCGCATAGGAACACCAGTTACAGCAGAATGCCACGATCAGAGGCGTAAACTCTTTGTTTTCATTTGTCTCATTTACTTGCATATTGCGTCTACCTCCGCCATAATCTGATTATTTGCAAATCCCTTCAGGTCCATAGCACCGGACGGACAAGTTACCGTACAAGCACCGCAGCCCTGGCAGATTGCTTCGTTAACAACTGCAACTCTTCTTGTCTCACGAACACCCTTATCCATAACCAGTCTCTCCTCATAGGTGATTGCACCATATGCGCAGACATTGGTACACTGGGAGCAGCCGTTACACAGTGTCTCATCGGAATGAGCGACACAAGCATTACACAGAAGGGAATCCTTTGCAAGAAGGCCGATTACCTTTGCAGCAGCGGCACTTGCCTGTGCAACGGTCTCTGGGATATCCTTCGGTCCTTGGCAGACACCAGATAAGAAGATACCAGCGGTCGGGCTCTCTACCGGGCGAAGCTTTGCATGAGCCTCGGTAAAGAAGTCGTTTGTATCCATACTTGCAGTCAGCATTGTTGCAAGGCTTCTTGCACTCTCATCCGGCTCGATTGCGGATGCAAGGACAACCATATCAGCGTCCATATGGATCTGCTCGTTGTTTAACAGATCGGAAGCCTGAACCTTTAAGCAGCCTTTGCCCTGCTCAACCTTACCAACCATACCCTTAATATAGTGAACACCATACTGCTCTACGGCACGGCGATAGAACTCATCAAAGTTCTTTCCCGGTGTACGGACGTCGATGTAGAATACCGTAACATCGATATCCGGATGATGATCCTTTACAAGCATTGCATGCTTTGCTGTGTACATACAGCAGATCTTGGAACAGTAGGACTTATCTCTGCAGGAGTTTCCTCTGGAACCGACACACTGTACAAATACGATCTTCTTTGGATGTCTTCCGTCAGACGGACATACGAGCTGTCCCTTTGTCGGACCTGCTGCGTTCATGATACGCTCAAACTCAAGAGATGTAACAACATCCTTGCTCTGGGAATACAGATACTCGTCAAACTTAACCGGCTTGATCTGATTGTAACCGGTTGCAACTACGATTGCACCGTACTCCTTAGTGATGAACTCTTCCTTCTGAGCATAGTTGATCGCTCCGGCACCACATGTTCTTACACAAAGTCCGCACTTGCCATTCTTGAAGTGAATACATGCATCACGGTCAATGACTGCTAACTTCGGAACTGCCTGTGCAAACGGGATGTAGATTGCGGTTCTGTTGTCCAGACCCATGTTGAACTCGTTTGGAGTCTTCTTGGACGGACATTTCTCGGTACAGGCACCACATCCGGTACACTTTACAGGATCCACATAACGCGGCTTCTGCTTGATGGTTACGCTGAAGTTTCCTACGAAACCGGAAACCTTCTCTACTTCACAGTAGGTATACAGATGAATCTTATCATTTGCACCTGCATCTACCATCTTCGGTGTCAAAATACATGCCGCACAGTCAAGGGTCGGGAATGTCTTATCCAGCTGAGACATCTTACCGCCGATGGTTGGCTTCTTCTCTACGATATCAACCTCGAAACCTGCATCTGCAATGTCCAGTGCGGTCTGAATACCAGCGATACCGCCTCCGATTACAAGCGCACGCTTTACAACCGGGCTTGTCTGAGAAGTCAACGGTGCATTTAACTGAACCTTTGCGATTGCGGAACGGCCTAAGATAATCGCCTTCTCAGTTGCTTCTTTTCTATCCTTGTGAATCCAGGAACACTGCTCACGGATATTTGCGATCTCAAGCATGTATGGATTGAGTCCCGCTGCCTCTACGGTCTTGCGGAAGGTTGCCTCATGCATACGAGGAGAACAGGAACAGATTACTACGCCGGTCAGTCCGTATTCCTTGATGGCATCCTTAATGATGTTCTGTCCGCTGGCAGAACACATATACTGATAGTCGGTTGCGTATACAACGCCCGGCTGAACCTTTAAGGCTTCAACCACAGCCGCAACATCGACAGTTGCTGCGATATTACTTCCGCACCAACATACAAATACTCCTATTTTCTGCATATGTAAACCAGCCTTTCTTTATCTCTTATACTTACGGAATGCGCTGACAATTGCCTGCTGCGGAAGCTCTGGGTCAAGAAGCTGCGGAATGGCTTCCTCACTTAAGTGATTCATTCCCTGCTGACGAATAACAGCCAGACGGATTGCTTCTACTAACTTTCCAGGCTCAACGCTTCTTGGACATCTCTGTACACATGCCATGCAGCTTAAGCAGTTCCAGATGGACTTTGACTGCATCAGTGCCTCGATTTTTCCGTTTTCTACCATATCAACAAACTGATGCGGATGATAATCCATTGCATCGAATGCCGGACAGGTTGCAGAACATTTTCCGCACTTCATACACTTACGCGGGTTCACACCACTGATATCGGTAATCATTTCCTTATTGATTGTCATGCCTGCACCTCCTCTTTTACGCCAAGTGCTTCCGCTAACAGCTCGGTGAAATAGTAAACCGGAATCTGTTTCTCGGTTGCATTGGCTACAAGATTGTACCGGCAGAGAGGACAGGCTGTGATCATGCAGTCCGCGTTCTGATCCAACGCAGATGCGACAACGGCATTGCTTCTTCTCTGTGCCAGTTCCTTGTCGTTTAAGGTCATATATCCTCCGCAGCACTCATTGCGCTGTGAAAAGATAACAGGTGTTGCGCCGATGGCCTTGATGAAGTCTTCCATGATCTTTGGATTCTCCGGATCATCAAACTCCATTACCTTGCCCGGACGAAGCAAAAGACAGCCGTAGTAAGCAGCAATTTTCTTTCCCTTTAACGGGTTTACAACTGCTTTCTTTAAATTGTCAAAGCCTACTACATCACGCAGCATTTCAAGATAGTGAATGACATTTGCCTCACCACTGTATTCCATATCCGGTGCCATATAATTGTTGGCTTTTGTACGAAATTCTTCGTTATTTCTCATGTCGTTATTGACACGCTTGATTACATTATGACAGGCGGAGCAAAGAGTCAGAAGATCCTGTCCCTTATCTCTTGCCTGAGCCAGAGCTCTGACGGAAGAAAGCTTGTTGGCAATCTCATCGGTAGCAGTCGAATACACGCCGCCGCAGCACTGCCAGTCCTCAATCTCCTCCATCTCAATGCCCAGTGCCTTTGCAGAAGCAATGGCATAATCATTGAGTTCTTTTGCCTTTGTCTTCAGGGTACACCCTGGGTAGTAGCTATACTTCATAGTTCCTTCCATTCTGCCACATAGTGGCTGTGTTTTTATGCCGCGATCCATTTACTTTCGTGACTTCGAGAGCAGACATCTACGTGCGCAATGCCGTAAAGCGAAGCGATCAGGCTTGCGCTGTAGATTGTCTGTCGAGAAGTCTTATGTAACGCAATTTTTGGATGCATAATCGCGGCATTGTCTGCATTTTATGCCATCTCTTCCGGATGGAATACCTCGTCAAACTTCTCTGCCGTCAAAAATCCCAACTGTACACAGGCTTCCTTTAAGGAGATATTTTCCTTGAATGCCTTCTTGGAAGTCTTTGCTGCATTGTCATAGCCGATGTACGGATTCAGAGCAGTTACCAGCATTAAGGAGTTGTGAAGGTTGTACTTCATCTTCTCTCTGTTTGCCTTAATTCCAACTGCACAGTGATCGTTGAACGAAACGATGACATCAGACAGAAGTCTTACGGACTGCAGGAAATTATATGCGATAACCGGCATGAATACATTCAGCTCGAAGTTGCCCTGGCTGGCTGCAAAACCGATTGCAGCATCGTTGCCCATTACCTGAACGGCTACCATGGTCATAGCCTCACACTGTGTCGGATTTACCTTACCCGGCATGATCGAGCTTCCCGGCTCATTTTCCGGAATGGAGATCTCGCCGAGTCCGCATCTTGGACCACTTGCCAGCCAACGGACATCATTTGCGATCTTCATGAGATCTGCCGCGAGTGCCTTTAATGCACCGTGAGCAAATGCGATATCGTCCTTTGCGGTCAGTGCATGGAACTTGTTCTCAGCTGTCACAAACTCTTTTCCAGTCAGTTCACTGATTACCTTTGCAACTTCCGGTCCAAAGTTCTTCGGAGCGTTCAGTCCGGTACCAACAGCAGTGCCGCCAAGTGCTAACTCCTTTAAGCCCGGAAGAGCTGCCTCTAACATCTTCTTTGTCTTCTCAAGCATATTTCTCCAACCGCTGATCTCCTGAGAGAAACGGATCGGAACGGCATCCTGCAGATGAGTACGTCCGCTCTTTACAACGTCCTCATTCTCAGACTCCAGACGCTTTAAGGTCTCCGTCAGCTTGTCCATAGCCGGGAACAGATTATCCTCGATGCTCATAGCTGCTGCGATGTGAAGTGCAGTCGGGAAGGTATCGTTGGAACTCTGAGACATATTGATGTGATCGTTTGGATGAAGAAGCTTCTTGCCTGCGATCTCATTTCCGCGGTTTGCGATAACTTCATTGCTGTTCATGTTGGACTGTGTACCGCTTCCAGTCTGCCATACAGCCAGCGGGAAGTGATCATTAAGCTTGCCGCTGATGACATCATCTGCCGCCTGACAGATTGCATTCTTTCTCTCCTCGTCCAGCTTTCCAAGATTGTAATTTGCGATTGCGGCACCCTTCTTTAAGATACCAAATGCATGTACAATTTCAGTTGGCATCTTCTCGATACCGATCTTGAAATTCTGATAGCTTCTCTGAGTCTGAGCAGCCCAGTAGCGGTCTGCAGGAACCTGCATCTCGCCCATGGAATCTCTTTCAATACGATACTCCATAGTAGTCCTCCTTATAATAGGTTTTTTAGCTATTTAAAAGCGCATCTTAACATGAACCTAGGCGGCACCCCGTAGAGTACCGCCAAAATGCCTGCTGCTTTTTTATTTATTCAATATCCATTTCCTTAACGACAGCCTTCAGTGCATCTGCACTTGCCTTAAACTTTGCAATTTCTTCATCTGTCAAAGTTGCCTCGATCTTGCCCTTTACACCGTTTGGTCCAACTACAGTCAGACAGCTGGTGCAGACATCATCTACACCATACTCGCCATGCATCATAGAAGATACAACGGTCACAAGGTTCTGCGCTCCCATCAGTGCTTCACAGACATCGACAACGGAGTTTGCAACACCGTAGAATGTAGCACCCTTTCTCTTGATGATTTCACCGCCGGACTTGCGAACATAAGTGATTACTTCTTCAGGATTCAGATCTTTTGCATCAATGCCAAGCTTTCTTGCACCTGCTGTATATTCGTCAATCTTAATGCCCTCAACTGTTACCATGCTCCACGGAATGAAGGATGTGTCACCATGCTCACCAAATACATAGCCTTTAATGCTTCTCTGAGCAATTCCAAGTTCCTGAGACAGCTTATAAGTAAGGCGAACTGTATCAAGCAGTGTACCGGAACCCATAACCTGATTTTCCTTCATGCCTGAGAACTTTAAGAATGCATAAGTCAGTACGTCTACCGGATTTGCTACGATGATGCACAATGCATTCGGTGCATGCTTTGCCACCTGAGGTGCAATATTCTTCATGATTGCAACATTTGTCTTTGCTAACTCAATACGGGTCTGACCAGGCTTTCTTGCTACACCAGAGGTAACAATCACAATATCAGAGCCTTCCGCATCCTCGTAGTCACCGGAAATCATGGAAATTGGATCTCTGAAACCAGTTCCCTGTGCCATATCCATGACCTCACCGTCTGCCTTATCCTTGAGGATATCGATCATGACAAGTTCTGATACATATGGCTTCAGTGATAAAATATGAGCAATAGTAGAACCAACACTGCCTGCTCCAATAATCGTAATTTTACTTCCCATTATTAACTCCTTTCGTCTTTTGAGAGATTGATATTTCATTAACGAACTTGTTATAAATATAACAAATCTTGCGTCAAATATCAAGTAGATACACACAGTTTTTTATTTTTCTGTAAAAAGCACCGATACAGACGCGAAAATCTTGTTCATTATACTTCATTTTGTTTTATCGCGCAAGTATTTTTGTCGGGCGATTGTTCATGCAGTCCGCGAGTTTTACAAGACTATCTGAAGGTTTATGAGACTATCTGCTATTCCTTACCACTTATATGGAGTCGCCTGATATACATAGAAATTCAACCAGTTTGTATATAGCGTGTTCGCGTGTCCTCTCCATGTTAAAAGCGGTGTTGTGGACGGATCATCATTCTCGTAATAATGAACCGGCACTTCTGCATCCATGCCCTTCGCCAGATCACGCTTATATTCTGCGTCAAGTGACATGCGGTCATATTCCGGATGACCGAGCAGATAAATATTTCCCTGATCGTCCTTGATCAGATAACAGCCTGCCTCGTCTGACTCAGCAAGAAGCATCAGATGCGGATTGGCAAGCACATCTTCTCTTTTTACACCAAAATAGCGGGAATGCGGTGCATAAAAGACATCGTCAAAGCTTCGCACAATCGGCTCACAGCGATCCAGCAGGCGATGACGATACACGCCGGATAATTTCTTTCCGGTTGGCATCTTTTGAATGCCATAATGATAATAAAGACCGGCCAGTGCGCCCCAGCAGATATGAATTGTGCTGGTAACATTTGTCTTCGACCACTCCATGATGCTCTTTAACTCATCCCAGTAGGCGACCTCCTCAAATTCCATCGTTTCGACCGGCGCGCCGGTGATGATTAAGCCGTCAAAGTACGTATCGCGGATGTTATCGAATGTGGTATAAAACTTGTTGATATGGCTCGCCGATGTGTGCTTTGACACGTGGCTGCTGACATTCATGCAGGTAACGTTCACCTGCAGGGGAGTGTTGGACAGCGCTCGAAGCAGCTGAATCTCGTAATCCTGCTTAAGCGGCATGAGATTCAGTATTACGATTTCGAGCGGACGGATCTGCTGCATGTCCGCGCGTTCCTCTCCCATCATAAAAATATTTTCGGATTCGAGTACCTCCCTTGCAGGCAGGTCATTATCTACACGTATTGGCATAACTCACTCTCTTTTCTTTTCATTTTCTTCTTCATTCATCCCTCACCGGACTCAAGCCTCTGGCACAGGGAAAGAAAATCTTCTTCAGAAAGAATAGGAACTCCTAACTCCTTTGCCTTTTTGTTCTTAGACGAGGTGGACTCTTTGTCATTATTGATCAGATAGCTTGTCTTAGAAGACACACTTCCTGCCGCCTTTCCGCCTCGCTTTTCAATATAGTTTTTCAGCTCGCTGCGGTTTGCAAAGTGATTGACCGAGCCCGTGATTACAAATATAAGGTTTTCAAGATAGGGCTGTTCATTATTTTCTTCTTTGATCAGCTCTACTTCCTGTAATAATGCATTTAGTTGTTCGTTTTTCTGTGGATCTTTAAAATACGCACAGACGGCCTCTGCCATTATACCGCCAATTCCATCAACCTCAGTAAGCTCCTCTGCTGTTGCAAATCGAAGTTCATCAAGATTTTGATGGAAAGCACGCGCAAGCACCTTTGCATTTGCCACGCCAATACCCGGAATGCCAAGCGCGTAAATAAAAGCAGACAGCTGCACCTTTCTTGCCTTCTCAATGGAGGAAATAAGATTTGCACAAGATTTCTCACCAAAGCCTTCCATTTTGCAAATTTCATCTTTGTATTTATTTAAATGAAAGATGTCGGCAAAATTATGGATAAAGCTGCAGTCGATAAATTTCTCAAGCGTTGCCTCAGACAATCCTTCCATATTCATGGCATTTCGGCTGACAAACAATTCAAATGCCTTTGTCTGCTTTGCAGTACAATCCGGATTTTCGCAATACAAACATTTCACTTCGTCATTTACTACAATCCTTGTCGGGCCACCGCAGACCGGACAGACAGACGGAATTGTCAGCTTGCTGCTCTTAGTAAGATTCTCGGCGATCTGAGGAATGATCATATTCGCCTTATAGACGGTGATCGTATCTCCGATGCCAAGCTTGAGACTTTCCACGATCGAAACATTGTGAACACTCGCACGCGTCACAGTCGTCCCCTCTAATTCAACAGGATCAAATACAGCAACCGGATTGATCAAACCTGTGCGGGACGGACTCCAGTGAATTTCGCGAAGCGTCGTCTCGGCTGTCTCGTCCTTCCATTTAAATGCCATGGCATTGCGCGGAAATTTTGCGGTGCGGCCAAGGCTTTCACCGTAGGCGATATCATCCATCAGAAGGACTAATCCATCGGATGGCAGCTCGTTGGACTCAATGTGCGCTGAAAACCACTGTACATTTTCTGGAAGAGTATCTGCTGTTACCATGCGGTAGAAAACCACCTCAAAACCCTGCGCTGCCAGCCACTCAAACTGGAAGCGTCTGGAGTTGTGAAAGTCGACAGCGGATGCCGTTTGCATTTGGCTTGTTGCCGGTGAATCGTCTGTTTCGGTTGACACTGTTGTTTCTATATCACTTGTTGTTTCCGTTAAATCTGATGCTATGTCTGGTATTTCCTCTGCAGATACAAGCGCAAATGCGATAAATCGCACATGGCGGCCCGCTGTCACCTGACTGTTTAGCTGGCGCACAGAACCGGCACACAGATTTCTCGGGTTCTTGTACTTTGCATCCGCATCCGGATTTTCTTCATTAATCCGTTCAAAATCCTTATAGGAAATAACAGCCTCTCCACGCAATACTAAGCGGCCTTTAAATGGGATGCGTGCCGGAAGATTTTCAAACTGTCTGGCATTTTGTGTGACCACTTCACCCGCAATGCCATTTCCACGCGTAACAGCCTTTGTGAGAGTACCATTTTCATAAGTCAGCACAACGGTAAGACCATCTAATTTCCATGAAAGAACACCAGCCTGCTCTCCCAAAAAAGATTGCAATTGCGATACTTCCTTTGTCTTATCAAGTGACAGCATTGGAGATGGATGAACTTTCTTTGGAAGTGCGCTTACTACCTCGTAGCCCGCATAGGCAGTCGGACTCTTGGAAAGTACTGTTCCCGTCTTTTTTTCAAGTGCAGCAAGTTCATCATAGAGCACATCATATTCTTTGTTGCTCATCAGTTCTCTGCTCTCCTGATAATAGGCTCTCGCCGCTGCATCGAGCTGCTCCACCAGCTCCTTCATACGATCAAAATCGGACATACGAAACCTGCCTTCTTACAAATAAAATGTAAAGTAGATACCAGGGTCAAAAGGTCAGAAAGCCGATGCAAGCTTGCTTGCAAGAGGATTT
>CAVJTU010000006.1:0-69336 GCA_963652495.1 uncultured Oscillospiraceae bacterium | reverse complement strand
AATGTTTTTGAAGATTGCGAGAGTGCAAAGCACGTAGCAATCTGGTATCAAAGGCTTCTCCGATGGATTCAAGTGTCTTGATTAAGCATCTTCTTGGCGTTGCCATACACACACGGGTAAACAGCGGGCTGTCGTAATCGCTTCCCTCACCGAGGCATACATGCGCCTTTTTCACAAGAAACTCATTTAGTTCCTTTTCAGAAGAAAAGTAAGCCGACCAGTCTATCCACAGGATATAAGCGCCCTCACCGCCGCACACCTTTGCTTTTGGCAAGTACTTTGCAAAATAGTCGCGCAGCACACACATATTTTCCCATACATACGCATTGGAAGCATCGACCCATGCCTTGCCCTCATCGGTATAAGCAGAGAGCACGCACTCGTATACACATGGGTCGAGACTGCCGTAGTGGTCACGGGTACGTCTGTCTGTGAATCGCGCTCGAAGTTCATCATCTGCGATTAAAATGTTTGCATGATTCACACCTGTAAAGCCAAATGATTTTCCAAGTCCTGTCGCAACAATCGCATGCTTCTTCGCTCCCTTAATATCAAGATAACAGGGACACGTCTGTCCCTGATAGCAATTATTTGAAAAGATCTCATCCGAGTAAACAGTCACATCATAGCGTTCTGCTAGTGTAGCTATTTGTTCCAGTTCTTCTTTTTTCCATATCTGTCCGATAGGGTTGTGTGGATTGCACAGCACAAACAATTTGTTATGCGGATCGGCCATCGCGGCCTCAATCGCAGCAAAGTCCATGCGATAATAGCCGGCATTTGCGTCATAAATGAGCGGACACTCCGCCGTTTTGCGGTTTAAGCGGTCTGCTGCCTGACGATAGCGGTTATAAACAGGCGTTGTGATGATGATTCCATCCTCCGGGGTGGGACAAGTCAGGCGAATTGCTGTTGCTAATGAATAGATTGTTCCTAGTGTGGTAACAATCCACTGTGGCTGCAAGATCGTATTTCTGCTCATCTTCATCCAATTGACGACTGCGCTTTTATACGCATCATCCGGCAACGTAAAGCCGTATGATCCATTCTTTGCAAAACGAATGACCGCTTCCTCGATGACAGGCGCACTCTTAAAATCCGGCTCAGCACCATCCAGACTGATATTTCCTGCTTCGACGACCTCAGTCGGTGTCATCATTCGCTTTAAGTTTGCGCCGGGGCGCGAAACAAGCGTCTCAAAATCAAATTCCATTATTGAATTGCCCTTTCGTACACATATTTTGCACTTGCCACATCCTCGATTGCAAGACCGAGTGCATCAAAGATAGTGATCTGCTCGTCATCGGTTCTGCCCGGTGCCTTGCCTAAGAGCACTTCTCCGATAGAGCCAACAATGTGATCCTCCTTGATCAAACCTTCCTGCAATGGAATCAAATATTCACCGCTCTCGCGCTTTGTCGCCTCGGTCTGATCGGAATACAGGCGTGCTGCGGCTACCAGATCGGATGAAACTTCTCTGGTAGTTGGTGTGAAGGTGCCGACTGCATTGATATGAGTACCCGGCTTTACCATCTCTTTTGTTAAAAGCGGCTCCTTGGACGGTGTTACGGTACAGATGATATCCGCATCTGCAGCCGCTTCCTTAACAGTGCTGCATACAGTAACTGGAATCTGGTACTTTTCCTGCATTTCTTTTGCAAAGCGTTCTGCTGCCTGCGGGAACAGATCATAGACAGTCACAGAAGTGATATCACGAATCTCGCGAATCGCAGCCAGATGGGAACGCGCCTGTGCACCGGCTCCAATCAATGCCAATTTGTGTGCGTCTTTTCTGGCTAACAGATCCGTAGCAGCAGCACTGACGGCACCAGTACGAATCTCGGTAATGCTGCCTGCCTCGATCATACCGGCTACCGTGCTGTGCGCCGACTCAAACAGCATCACATAACCGATGTGGGACGGATACTCTGTTCCCATGTTCGGTGCAAATGCAGAGATGACCTTTGCGCCAAAATATTCGCCAA
The DNA here is from genome assembly GCA_963652495.1 of uncultured Oscillospiraceae bacterium. Lineage (GTDB taxonomy): Bacteria > Bacillota > Clostridia > Lachnospirales > Lachnospiraceae > Anthropogastromicrobium. The sequence goes on along the minus strand of CAVJTU010000006.1, from coordinate 67,351 downwards.
CGTATGCCGGCATGAAGCCAAACTTTGCCGTATTTGGCATAATCGTGATCAGACGTGCCGGCTGCGCATACTCACCATTTTCAAGACCTTTTAGTGCCTCTGCCATCAGCCGGATACAGTCTTTGGGCTGCAGAAGTTTTCTTACTTCTTCCTGTTCGATAATCTTCATCTTTTTAAACCTGCCTTTCTGTTTTTTTCGTAATCTGCTTTTCTAATCTGCCTTTTCCAGTTCTTTTTTTATTTCTGTACTATTTTTTTCTCTGTCAGCCGCTGATTTTCAAGGAACTTACAAGCATCGCCGGACCAGATACGGTATAGCTGTCGTACATAACAAGTGGATTTATCACGCGATCACTTCCAAGCAGTTCAACATTTGAAAACAGCTCTGCCACATTTCCAGTCATTGTCAGACCTTCCATGATGCCAACCGGCTTTCCGTCCTTGATGCGCACGGCCTTACACGGAAATGCAAAATCACCGGATACGACGTTTAATGCATGGAACTGGTCATAATTTTCAAATACATACACGCCGTCGCCGCAGGTCTGGAGCAGCTTCTCTAAGCTCGCCTTGCCAGACTCAATGGTAAAGTTCTTCGGCATAATCGCCATATCGGTGTGAATGTTTCCGCTAAGAAGCGTCTTGCGTCCTGCATTACCGGTGGAACGTATGCCCGCCTTTTCTGCAGTAGAAAGATTGTGCATCCATCCCTTTAACATACCATTTTCAACAAGTGTGATATCTCGGCTTGGCACGCCTTCGCAGTCCATTTCCCATGAGAAGCCGCACTGCACACGATTTGCCGAATCGGCACCGCCCTTATAATCGCGAATTGTAATGCAATCTGAAAAGATTTTCGTGTTTTCCTTTCCTGAAAATGGTGTCGCACCACTCTGCGCACACTTTGCACGAAACATCTGCCATGCAGTGATTAAAATATTGTTGATGGCTTGTGAAGAAAGCACAGCACGATATACACCTGCCTCCGCCGGGATAGTCGGTACCTCCAAAAATCTTCGATTGGAAAACTCATGGATCAAAGGCTTTGGTGAGAGTTCATCAAGTGTGAGTGCGCACGCATATCCCTCGTATCCATCGACTGCCACCTCTGCCGCAAATCGGCAAACAGAAGCTGTTTCTTCTATATTATTAGTGTTCACAATGCCCATCGTAAGAATCGTCTGGGAAAGGTTCAGACGAACCGAACGTCCGATGCCTTCCTCTAACTGTCCGGCAAGGGATTTTGCCTTATTCTTTAACATTTCGATGGAGATGAGTTTTTTTGTCTCTCCGCTATTTAAATCGTCTATTTTATCCGAAGCGATTGTTTCTTCTGAAATCTTTGCTTCAGCACGCTCCCAGTAATCTGCACTTGCCATCGGCTCTGCTTTTTCTGCTGCAGAAGCCTCACTATTTGTAAATGCCTGTGCAAGCACCTCTGATGCATCGGCATCTAACTTTTGCGTATAAACCATACCCGTCTTTTTACCAGACGCGCGCACAAAAAGCTCGGTCTGCTCGCTGCAGCTCATCGGGCCGATCTCGGAATCTATTATTTCAACGGAAAGCTTTTCCTGTTTTTCCGCCTCAGCCTCTGCCGCCAGACAGCCGCTTGGAAGAGACTGCATCGCTGCCTGATACGCTTTTAATTCTCTCATACATTCTTTCATAAATAAAATCCTCTAGTTTTTCGTGGAAAAACACTGCCTTTAGGTGGTGAGTAGCTGACATCTCTGCTTTTTTCATTATCTGCTCTCGAAGTCTGTCACAAAATTTATTACCCAATCGCCATATGGGAAATGCGCACCATCGGCTGCGGTGTAGTCGTCGGAATCAGACCGGAGCTTGCTCCGCAAAAACTGCCCTTTTCGTACTTCATCTTTCTGCCGACACGGTCAATGCGCTTGATTACATCAATTCCATTTCCAGTCAGCATCAAATTTTTTACCTGATGGTCGCGGTCGATCTGACCATTTTTGATCCAGAAGCCTTCTTTTACTTCAAGAGAAAACTGCATGCCGCCGAAGCCGCCGCCGATGCTTTCCACATACAGACCATTATCCACGCCGCGCACGATCTCGTCCTCATCGTCATTTCCTTCTGCCAAGCAGGTATTTGTCATTCTGGATACAGGTGCGTAGGTATAATTTTGTCTTCTTCCGCTTCCTGTACTTGCCATTCCAAGAACCTTACCGTAATAACGGTCACACATATAGGATTTTAAGACACCATTTTCGATCAGAACATTTCGCTGCATCGGATGACCTTCATCGTCAATGGCTGCGGAACCGTACTGACCCGGCAGTGTTCCGTCATCGACAAGCGTAACCTTGTCGCTTGCGACCTTCTCCCCGATCTTATCCACAAACGCACTGGCGCAATGCGCAATCGCAATCGCTTCAAGCGAATGACCGCAGCTCTCGTGCCACAGCGTTCCGCAGCCGCCCGGTGCGAGTACAACCGGAACGGTGCATGGAGAAACGGTACCTGCCGTGCGGATTCGGTCGGCGCGCTGTACCATATCGGCAGCAAATCCGGTATAGGCAGCTTCATCGTCATATGCCTCAAAGCCGGAAGCCTTCGTATAATCGTCCCATGTGCCATATGCATCGGCTCCGTCTGCGACAACGGCACGCATACGCATTCTTGTGGTCACGCGGCGATCCGTCGTATAAAGACCTTCTGTATTTGCAATCAGCACGCGCTGGTCGGTATCAAAGTAATTTAAGTCCAGTGAACGCACATTTACGCCTGCGCTTCTCGCGGCCTTATCTGCCTTTTGAAGTACATTGATCTTGTCCTGATTTTTAATCTGTGACGGATATTTTACTACCGGACACGGATTGTGCCAAAACTGCTTTGTTAGGACAATTCCGGTGGTTGCTGCTCGCTTTTTTATTTCTAACATCTCGGCACCCTTCTCCACCAGATCCAGCAATGCCTGCTTTGTTACCTGATTTGTATACAGATATACATTGGAAAGCCCCTGTATCAGATACAGACCTGCGCCGCAGATCCGAAGGCTCTTTACACCCTGAATCACGGTTTCGACACATGGGATGTTTGTCTCTTCTCTGTCCTCGAAGAACAGTTCGGCAAATTCGATTCCGCGCGCGGATGCAGCCTCTAACACCTGTCTGATCTCGTCCTTTTGAATCATCGCATTCTCCCTTCTTTTACAGTGTATTCTTCTTTATCTCACCATTTATCATAACGAGGCGCACATGATCTGCGCTTGCAAGCAGCATGATATCCTCTGACGGATCGCCGTCTACTACCACGAGGTCAGCAAGCTTTCCTGCTTCGAGGCTTCCAAACTTATCATCGGACTTCATCAGATACGCACCGTTAATCGTACCTGCTTTGATGGCTTCCATATTGGAATAGCCGCAGCGCGTCAGGCTGTAAAACTCTTTTCCGATCTCGTGATATGGTGTATTAGGAGAGTTGGAATAATCTGTTCCGAGCGCAACGCGAATGCCATATTGATGTGCCAGCGCAAAGGAATGCTTAGATGCATCGCCGAGTGCCTTGGCTTTTCTCATCATATGCTCCGGCAGACCTTTCATGTCGGCAATGCCGAGCGATACGGAAAGTGTAGTGACAAGCGGAATGTTCTTCTTGGCCATCAGCTGTGCACACTCCTCATCCAATAATACGCCATGCTCGATGCATTTTACGCCGTTTTTGATGGCCTGCCTGGTACCTTCCGTTCCGGTGCAATGCGCCGTAACGTAGGTGTTATGACGTGCTGCCTCCTCTACAATTACGCGAATCTCTTCCGGTGAAAATTCAATATCATTGAAATCATCGACTGCGGAAGACACACCGCCCGTCGCACAGATTTTGATAAATTGTGCTCCCTCGCGAAACTGCTGTCTGGTCTTTCGATAGCAATCCTCCGGACCGTCTACAATACATCCGATCAGGTCATGCTTATTGGATTCCTCCGGTGTCAGCATCGGATTTAAATCACAGTGACCGGAAGAAATGCTCATGACTCTTCCACCCGGCATGATACGCGGCCCTTTGATCAGCCCTGCCTCAACCGCACGCTTTAATGAGGCACCAAATGCACTCATATCACGCACGCCTGTCACACCGGCATCTACCAGATCTTCCAGATCGCGCACAGTTGTCAAAAGCAGATCATACGGCGTATCGCCTGTCTTGTGAATACTCTCGCTTCCGCAAAGGTGCGCATGCGCATCAATAAAGCCCGGCATAACGGTCTTTCCTTCCAGATCAAAGATCTGCGCATCCGAGTCGGTGCATTCACGCTTTTCTCCGACATATACGATATGGTCATCCTCGATCTCGACCATTCCGTTTTCGATTGGCGCATCCGATACGGAATCGATGACTCTTGCATAAATGATCGTTCTCATGTCATTTTCCTCCCTTTTGTATTGAAATTTTCGCAGAAATCACGTACACTTGTCTGACAAGGAGGTTTCTTCTATGACTACTGCAAAAGATTTACTATCGCTGCCGTCTCTGTCCCACATGAAGCTAATCGGCGGAGCCGCAGGTCTCTCACGGACGGTCACTTGGCCATACGTGATCCTGTGTCCTCCGATCGGAGAGTGGGTGAGCGGCGGTGAATTTTTGATTTATTATGGTGCAAACTCCATCGTGGAAAAGGTAGAGCTGGCCCAGCTGATTCGTGACGCAGCACAAAATGATGCCGCCGGTATCCTGTTTCTTGTCGGCCGGCACTACATCCTCGAAGAAAATCTCGACGATGAAATTCGTCAGTTGGCCGATGAGTTAAAGCTTCCGGTTTTCTCGCACACAAGCCGCGCCTACGTAAACTCCATCACAAAGGATATCATAAACTTAATCGAGAACCGTGAAAAGGATTCGATGATTGCAAATACTTTCTGGTATTCGCTGTTCTTTCAAAATACGGATGTCGATGAACTTTCAACACTCAATCAGGCTCTGTTTCTCGGCTATCTGCCCAGCTACAAATATTGCGTATACATCTTTGAAATGATGAATGCTACCGAATATTTTCAAAAACAGGAATCTACACACGGCTCATCCTTTACTGAGACGCCATCTGAATTTTTCCGTATGCTGGCAAATAAGCTTGGCTACATCGCATCTAAGGAAACCGGCAGCAACTGGCATGTCGCCCGAAACAGTTCAAATGTTTTCGTACTTCCTGTCAATACCGATTCTCAGGAGCAATCCGCGGATGCTTTCTTTGAATCACTGGTGCTTCGCATGGAGCAGCAATATCCCGGCACCAAATTTTGCACCGGAAAAGGCAATATCCGCTCGCGTCTTTTTGGCATCCGCGAATCTTTCATTCATGCAAAACGAAGCCTGCTTGCATGGAAGCTGCTCGGTGCCGACCGCCATCTGATTACCTATACCGATCTTGGCTTTTATCAGCTGCTATTTGAAATTCCTCTCGCATCTGTCATGCGCGAGTATACATCACGCTTTCTCGATCCGATCCACGAATATGACAAGTCGCATGATGCTCACCTGTATGAAACATTATGTATGTGGCTTGACTGCCGCTGCAACAAAGTCCAGACAGCAAATGCACTTTTTCTTCACCGAAATACACTGCTCGGACGACTCGAAAAGCTTGAAAAGCTGCTCGGTGTCTCCCTCGATGATGCCGACATTACCTTCCAGCTTCAGGCCGCCGTTAAGATTGAGAAGTTTTTGTCGGAGACGTGATGTACACTTGGGACGCCTCGTTTTCTTAATGGTGCCGAGACAGAAGTTTTACGAGGCGACGCCGTAAAGCGAAGCGGTTAGGCTCGCCGACAAAATCTGTCTGTCGAGGTGCCTTTCATAAACCTTCCTGGCGTCCCTTTTACATCTCCTCTGCCCGGTGGCACGCCGTAAAGTGACCCGGCTCGATCTCGCGAAGAACCGGCTTTTCTTTCTTGCACAGCTCAGTCGCATACGGACAGCGGTTGCAGAAATTGCAGCCCTGCGGCAGATTAACCGGACTTGGCACATCGCCCTGAAGCAAGATTCTTTGTCGCTCTCGCTCGATTGTCGGATCGGCAATCGGGATGGCGGAAAGAAGTGCCTTCGTGTATGGATGGCGGTTCTTAATATAGATATCCTCGCTGTCTGCGATCTCGACAAGGGAGCCCAGATACATAACGGCGATACGATTTGAAATCTGACGCACCATCGACAAATCGTGTGTGATAAACAGATAGGAAAGCCCCATCTGCTGCTGAAGACGTTTTAATAAATTAACGACCTGTGCCTGAATCGAAACGTCAAGCGCAGAGATCGGCTCATCGCAGACGATTAGCTTTGGCTCAAGAGAAAGTGCTCTTGCAATTCCGATACGCTGTCGTTGTCCACCAGAGAACTCGTGTGGGAAGCGATTCGCATGGTCTTTATTTAAGCCGACCATTTTCAAAAGTTCCAGCACGCGATCCTCAAGTTCCTGTCCTTTATACATTTTGTGAATCTTCATGCCCTCTGCCACAATATCGCTGACAACACTAAGCGGGTCCAGGCAGGCATATGGATCCTGAAAGATCATCTGCACATTTTTGGTGTATTCTTTCTTTTCTTTTTTCTTGTACGTCCAGATATCACGTCCCTCGAACAGTACCTGTCCCTCATCCGGGCGATACAGACGCATGATGGTCTTTCCGAGCGTACTCTTTCCACAGCCGGACTCGCCGACAAGGCCAACCGTCTCACCCTTGTAGATGGTCAAATCCACACCGTTTACCGCCTTTAAGATTCCCTTCGGAACCTTGAAGGTAGTTTTTACATTTTTCAGTTCGAGAATCGGTTCTCCAATCACTTTGCCATTCGATTTTCCATTTTCTATACGTCCCATCAGTTTTCCTCCTGTGCGTCTGCGCTCTGTGACTCTACCGGACTGACTGGCGCGCCGTTTCGCTTGATGCACTCCGGATGGTTCAGCCAACAGGATGCATAATGATCCGGCTCAGAGAATGAAATGCACGGCGGCTGACTGGTACGACAAATGTTCATCGCATACTTACAGCGAGCAGCAAATGCACATCCCTTCGGCGGTGCCAACAGATCTGGCGGCGTACCCGGGATGGAGTACAGATCCTCGCTGACTCTTTTATCCAAACGCGGTACACTGCTTAACAGTCCCCAGGTATACGGATGCTTCGGATGATGGAAGATCGTGTCACAATCACCGTGCTCTACGATCTGACCTGCATACATAACGTAAATGCGGTCTGCCATATTTGCCACAACACCCATATCGTGTGTGATCAGCACAATCGAGGTATCAATCTTATTCTTCAGATCGTTCATCAACTCAATAATCTGTGCCTGAATGGTTACATCAAGCGCGGTGGTCGGCTCGTCCGCAAACAATACCTTGGGATTGCAGATGAGTGCCATTGCGATCATGACACGCTGACGCATACCACCAGAGAGCTGATGCGGATAACGCTTCATGTTCTCCTCCGGGGACGGAAGTGAGATCATCTTTAAGATCTCGATCGCCTTTTGTTTCGCCTCATTTCTGGACACCTTGTAGTGCTGCATATATGGCTCCATGATCTGCTCACCGACTGTCATTGTCGGATTTAAGAAGGTGAATGGATCCTGAAAAATGATGGACAGCTGATTTCCCTGAAGCTTACGCATCTGCTGCGGTGTCAGATCGAGCAGGTTTTCTCCGTTAAAGAGTACCTCTCCACCCTTGATGCTTCCGTTTTTCTTTGGATTTAATCCGATAACCGTCTGAATCGTGACCGTCTTTCCACAGCCGGACTCACCGACGATTGCGATGGTTTCTTTTTTATTTAAATGCCAGGAAACGCCGCGCACTGCCTGCACGCTTCCCTGAAAGGTCTCAAAGGATACCTTTAAATCCTTTACCTCTAATATTTTTTCTTTTTCCATGATTCCTCTCATTCTGCCAAAATAGCGGTTTTGCACGTTTCGCTTTCTCTTTAATTGAATGCATGTCTGTCACACACATTGTCTTTTTTATGCACGCAGCTTCGGATCAAGTGCATCGCGCAGTCCATCTCCGATCAGATTAAAGCAAAGCATTGTGATGCTGACGCAGAGACATGGAATAATAAATTGATACGGATAATAACGGAAAGTTTCTCCTGCTGCCTTGATTAGCTGCCCCCAGCTTGGCTGCGGCGGAGTCACACCCAGTCCGATATAACTCAAAAATGCTTCATAGAAAATGACGCTCGGAAGTGACATGGTGATGCTGACAACGCGAATACCCAGTGTATTCGGGATCAATCGTCTGGCAATGATCCAGCCTGAGGATGCGCCAAGTGTCTCGGACGCTACGACAAATTCGCGTGTCTTTAGCTGTAAAACAAGACCTCTCGTGCTTCGCGCGGCACCCATCCATCCGGTAATGCTCATCGCGATGACAAGTGTTGCAATATTTCCGCTTCCCATAACGACCATCAAAAGAATCATATAAATCAGGCTCGGAATGCCCATCAATACGTCGATCGCTCTCATGATGACGGTATCGACCCATCCGCCAATGTATCCGGAAATACCGCCGACTGCCATACCGATGACTTCCGGAATCAATGTTGCTAAAATCGCAATAATCAGTGATACGCGGCCGCCTGCCCAGACACGCGTCCACAGATCACGTCCAAGGTTGTCCGTGCCAAACCAGTGTACTGCGCCTGGTCCCTGATTGACACAGCTGTAATCATTGGAATAATAATCAAATTTGCTCATCATCGGTCCAAATAAGACAAAAAATATCATGATAGCAATCACGGCCAGACTGATGACTGCTGGCTTATTCTTCTTAAAATTTCTCCAGACATCCTTGAAATAGGTTGTCTTTTTTCTTGCGATCTGATCCTGATCGAGTGCGCCCTCCGGCAGCGGAGAAAACGCATCATCTGCAAATGGTACTTCTGCAGCTTGTACTTTTTTTGTTGTATCAGTATTCATCTTTTTCTCCTTTATTTTACGCGGATTCGCGGATCAATCAGTCCGTACAGCACATCGACAATCAGATTCATCGTTACTAAGAATGCACCATAAAAGACGGTCAGACCCATGATCAACGGATAATCCAGATTGGTAACAGAATCAACAAAATAGCGGCCCAGACCCGGAATCAAAAACATACTCTCTACAACGAAGGAACCCATCAAAACACCTGCGATCTGTACGCCCAGATTCGGGATGATCGGAACAAGTGAATTTTTAAATTGATGCTTTAATACAACTCGAATCGGGGAAAGACCTTTCGCTCTTGCCGTCTTTACGTAATCCTGTGTCGTAATCGCAAGCATGCTTGCTCTCATATTTCGTGTATTTCCGGCAACCGTACCCAGTCCCAGGACAAGTGCCGGCATGATAATCTGATTTGGCTTGCCCCAGCCCGTTACCGGCAAAATGCCAAGCTTTACGCCAAAAATCATACGGACAATCGGGCCTAACACCATACTTGGAAGGGCAATTCCCAAAACTGCTACGACCATCAGCAAATAATCGGGCCATTTTCCTCGAAATTGTGCGCAAAGGATTCCAAAGAGCAATCCAACGGCCTCCGCAAAAAGCAAAGAGATCAGGCCAAGCTCTGCCGATACCGGAAAGGCTTCCTTAATAATATCCACTACAGTTTTTCCGGTCTTCTTGATCGAATAACCCAGATCACCGTGCAATAAGTTCTTCATATAAGTGATATATTGCTGCGGAACCGGCTTGTCCAGTCCGTAGAACGCGCGCTGCTTGTCCTGTACGGCTACCGGGATTTTATCATTTAAGAACGGATCTCCCGGAATCAGCTTCATCAGGAAAAATGTTGCTGTTGCCAGTACAAAGACCGTTGCAATCGCAATCAATACTTTTTTTCCAATGTATTTGAGCATATCTCCTCCTAAAAAATAAGACGCCTCTCTTTGGAGTTTCCGCAGATCGGCGTCTCAAATTTCGCTAATCAGACAGGGATCCATTTTATTCCTGTCAATCAGGCTTTCTGTTATTTATACTCTCATTCCGTTTTATTCAGCATAGTCCAGATAAGTGAAGTCCGTCTCGGTTGTGCTGTAGAAACCGGTATAACCACTCTTGTACTGGAAGCCGCCGTCACTCCATCCGAGAATCAGATTCAATGTGTTATCACAGAAGAACTTCTCTACCTCGAAATAGTTTGCTTTTCTTTCCTCAATGGTTGGAGAAGCGATTGCGGTATCATACAGTGCATCATACTCCTCATTTTCATAATTTCTCAAAGCAGACTTCTGTGCGCTTGTGTAGCTGGCTAAGAAACCGCTCAAAGCATCCGGAATCTCCAGACCATTTCCGCCGTACCAGAAATCATAATCACCGCTCATTGCATTTGATACCATAACCTGAATGGTCTGGGAATTGATTGTTGTCTCAATACCAAGATTCTTCTTTAACATATCCTGAATAGCAGCTAATACATCGATGCTTCCCTGAGACTCATAGCAAAGAAGTTCAAATGTCGGGATCTCATCAGCAGTCTTTCCGAGTTCTTCAAGTGCTGCATTTAAGTACTCCTGTGCCTTCTCCACATCACCGCTTGCCGGCCATCCCTCGTACTCAAATTCTTCATCAAAGCTTCCGCTTACGCCAGCCTCAGACGGTGCTGTCAGACGATTTGCCGGCTCATCGCTTGTCATAACAGATGCGCAAAGTGCAGTACGGTCAATCGCATAGCTGACTGCCTTTCTGAAGTTTGCATTGCCAAGGAATACTCCTGTCTCATCCGTCTTTCCTGCGTGATTGATATTCAGGCAGCGATACGATGTTGTATACTTCGCACTCTCAAATCCGGCATCGGCAAGTGTTTGCTGCTGCTGTGCGCTTCCTGTCGGAACAAAATCAAGCTCGTCGGCAAGCATCATATCCACGCCAGTATCACCAGATACATTAAATTTGAAATCGATCTCATCCATATTGATGCTGTCTGCATCCCAGTAATTCTCATTCTTTACCAATGTCATCTCGGAATCCGATACCCAGTCGGATACGATAAACGGTCCGTTTGTCAGAAGCTTATCTGCTGAAGAACCATACTCTGTTCCAAGCGGATCTACAAAAGACTCCTCAAGAGGAGCAAACAGGTCTGCTGCCGTAAAGGTGCTCTCATACTGCGGATTCTTAAAGATGTACTCAATAGTCAATTCATCAAGTGCATTGACACCAACATCATCCCACTCGCACTCACCGGAATAGTACTCCTCACCATTCTCTAAAATATAGCCGGCCTCTGCATTGTAGTGACCTGCATCCGGATCCATCAGACGCTTTGCCGCATAAACGAAATCCTCAGCAGTAACCGGTGTCTCTCCGTCGCTGTAGGTTAAGCCTTCCTTTAAATGAAAGGTCCAGGTCTTTCCATCTTCGCTTACTTCCCAGCTCTCAGCTGCTCCTCCGATATACTCGCCCTGCTTATTGCGGAGCAGTGTATCACTGATTAAAGTGTCGATATAGGTTGCCGGATCCACATTTAACTCCGCATAATCCATTGTAACCGGATCATATGGTGCTCCGATCCTTACACTCTTTGTGTCTGCCTCGTCCGCCAGTACGGCTGCCGGAAATGATGCTACTGCCAGTACGGCTACCAATCCCATTGCTGCGTATTTTTTCATCTTGTATTCCTCCGTTTGCTATCACGCTTTAATTCAATAAAGCATCCCGACTATAGAAATAGATCGCCAGGGATGATGTTCTTCCTTGAACCGCGCCGTTCTTTTGAACTGCTTTCTTTCCTCTGTCAATCTTGGGTTCAGTTTAGCACAAAAAAAAGCCTGTATCAATGTGCATACTGTATCTATATCAGATATTTTTAGTATGCATATTATACAGGTTTCAAAACAGTCATTGGGAACAGGGACAGCAGCACGAAAATTTTGCCGTGTCCCTGACCTCTTCGGCTCTTTATTTTGTCAACATCGTTGGACAGCTGCCGGTTCTTTCCATCTGCACAATACCTTCCACACCGCAGCGCACCATGCTCTCGACAGCTTCTCTCGTGTAGAATGCCATATGCTGTGTCATGATAACATTGCGAAACTGATGCAGATAGAACCAGTTCCGGTTGGGGATGATGTCGGTTCTGCGATCCTCGTGCACGATGCCTTCCTCACCTTCCATAGTGTCCATGCCGAGCGCACCGATCTTTTCGGACTCAACGCCATCTACCAATGCATTGATATCTGTCAATCCACCTCTTGCACAGTTAATTAAGATGACTCCATCTTTCATCTTTGCGATGGTCTCCTTGTTGATCATGTGATAAGTGGAATCAAACAGCGGCGTATGAAGACTGATGACGTCACACTCACGGTAGATCGTCTCCTGATCGACATACTCTGCCAACTTTTCAGCCTCCGGGTTTTTCCGAACATCGTAGGCGAGCAGGCGACAGCCAAAGCCTGACAAATTCTTAAGTACCTGAGTACCAATGCGGCCGGTACCCATGATGCCGATGGTCAAATCATTCATGTTGCGCCCCTGCAAACCCTGCAAAGAAAAGTCATTGACCTGACCTCTCCACATAGCCTGCTTATACTGGCGAAGGCACATTAAAATCATCATTACCGTAAAATCGGCAACGCTGTTTGGCGGGTAAACCGCATTGCAGACAGCGATTCCCAGTTCCTTTGCAGCTGCCAGATCAATATGATTGTATCCGGTGGTTCTCGTAGAGACAAAACGTACGCCGTTCTCGCGATAGCGGCTCAGTAATGCACGGTCAATCTTTCCCATGCCGAGTGTTGACACACCTTCGCAGCCCTTTACCAGATCCGCATTGTCAAGGGATGGCACTTCATTCGACAATGTCACCTCTGCTCCGCACTGTGCTGAAATCTGCTCGAACGCTTTTTTCTCATCTTCTCTTACTTCAAATGCATATATTTTCATAATATTTTGCCTTTCCTATATTCACCTTCCTTCGCCTTGAGAATCCATTTGAGATAAGCCTCAAGGCGAATCTGCATTGTTGGTTATACCACTCTTACAGATACTTTTCAAACCATGCGATCATCTCATGATAATAGTGCTTTAGCAGTCTTGGATCGGATGGCTGCTCGTGTCCGGTATGCGGATAGATTACCATCCTGACCGGCAGATCCGGGTGCAGATCCTTGATTGCCACATAAAACTGGTGCGCACCCTCGACCGGAGTACGGTAATCCTCAGTGCCATGCAAGATTAGAATCGGCTTATCCACACGCTCCGCATAGGAGACAGCAGAATCCTTTAATTTAGCCACCATAAAATCCTCATAGCTCTTATAATCCGTGCTCTTACCCTGCATATCAGAGTTTGCGTACATGATTAACTCGTTTGAGATGCTTCGCTGAGTAACATATGCCTTGAAACGCTTGGCATGGGTCGCCATATAATTGGTCATATAGCCGCCGTAGCTGCCGCCTGTGACACCGATACGATCCGCATCAATAAAGTCAAATCGCCTGCATGCTTCATCGACAAATTGGAGCAGATCATAATAAGCGGAACCATCGATGCTTCGCTGATAATTCTCATGCGTCCAGCCGTAGCCGCTGCTGCCTCTTGGATTGCAATAGAGAATGGCAAAGCCCTTTGCTGCTAACATCTGAAACTCCATTGTAAGACCGTATGTGTAGAACGGATGCGGACCACCGTGAATGTAGAGAATCGCCGGATATTTCTGACCTTTCTTTGCACCAATTGGCGGCATTACAAAGCCGTGAACCTGACTCTCGCCGTCAAGTGTCGAAAAGAAGAAATCCTCTGGCTCACTAAGTTCTGCTTCGTCTAAAAGATTCTGTGCAGACTGCACTGCGGTCTTTAATATTTCTCCTGTTGCTGCGTCAAGAATCGCATAAAATTCCGGCAGTGTTGATTTGGCTGCTGCCACCATGATGCGTCCGTCACGAATCTTGCTGATTCCATGACAAACCTGCTTGCCGCCCCAGAAAAGCTTCGCATGACCATCGCCCTCTAAGTCTAAGCGGTACAGATTTCCCTGTCCCTTCCAGCCGCTGACAAAGTATACATAGCGTCCGCTCTCGTCGATCTGAAGCTTATCCATGCCGCGTCCGCAGCCCGCGTTGTACGGAAACTGAACGCACTGATAGCAGTTTTCATCCGAAACAAATACAGGCGCTGCCTTACCATCTGCTACAGCAAAGCGATACAGATAGCCTTCCGGGTAGCCGGACTCGGATTCATCGTTGGCATACTCCGGATTTAAAATGACAGCAATGACATATTTTCCATCCGGCGTAAATACCGGGCGCACCGGATTCGGATAGGACACAAGCCAATAGCCCTCTGTCAGTCTGCGAAGCTTGCCCGGCTCCTTGTCCACATCAATTAAAAGCAGATCATAGCCGATGGATTCCTGTCTTGGACGGAAACGGTTGCTGACGCAGACGATCTCTTTGCTGTTTGGCGCCCACGCAGCATGCAGATAATCATACTCGCCATCGGTCAATTGCATTTCGTTTGTACCGTCAGCAGATACCACGAACAGATGCCAGTGTGTGTCCGGACGGATAAATCCCATACCATCAAACTTATAGCCAAAATCCTCAGTGGCAACGGCATCATCGTCATGAACAAAATATTCCTGCGGTGCATGTGCATTCTGTGATGCGCCAGATGTGATTACAGAAAACAGCACCTTCGTTCCATCCAAAGACCACTGCGGTTCCATAACAGCACCTTTTGCATGAGTAATCTGCATTACACTCCTGCTCTGAATATCGTAAACAAATGCCTGACGGCCGATTCCTTTCTTTGCTGAGAGAAACAAAATTTTATTTCCATCCGGTGAAAATGCCGGGCCGCCTTCCCCAGTGCCGCCTGCTGTCACGGTCGTGCACATATTTGTTTTTAAATTTTTAATCACAATGCCGTTTGTATGGTTGGAGGCATAGCAGATCAGCTCTTTTTGTGGGAAATAATCGCCTCCATTTAACTGTTCAAGATCACGGCAATCCTCAAATTCAGGTAAACGTTTCATCAGTGTTCCTCCTGTGTGGCCATAAAGTCGGTATCGGACTCGTTTTTGCTATTCTCATTATTTTCCTGTTTTGTTCTCCAGTCCGGCTCGTCGATCAGATATTTTACAAACCAATCCGTCATTTCCTGCAGATGGCGTACCTGATGATACAATTTTCCACTTCTTGTCATTCCATGGTTTTCATTTGGGAACATGACCATACGGGAAGGAACCTCAGGATTTCGCTCCTTCATCGGAATGAACACCTGCTCAGCCTGCTCGAAACCGCAGCGGTAATCCTGATAGGCATGAAGAATCAGTAACGGCACCTTAAAGTGATCGATGTAGGAAATGATATTTCCTCTTGCACGTCCTTCTAAATAATCGAACATATGGAAATGCTTGGAAATCGGACGTGAGGAGACAAAACCCATGTCGCCTGTTCCGTAAGAGGTTGCTGTATTCGCCAGACAGCGCTGTGCAACGGCTGCCGCAAACACATTGGTTCTTCCAATCAGCTTATTTGTCATATAACCGCCGTAACTGCCGCCTGTTACACCGACATACTTTTTATCCACAATGCCAAGCGATACCGCCTCCTCCACGAACTGTATGAGATCTTCCATCGCCTCATTGCCCCAGCAGACCCCGTCAGCGCAGTAGGCGCGGCCAAAGCCTGTGCTTCCTCTCGGATTTCCGAAAATGACAGCCATACCTGCGGATGCCAATGCCTGAAATTCATGCCAGAAGGTCAGCCCATACATCGTCTCCGGTCCGCCCTTGATATCAAGCACTGCCGGATACTGCCTGCCTTCCTCAAAGCCAACCGGCTTTACCAGAAAATATTGAAGATCCGCCTTTCCATCCTTACTCTTTATCCAGTGCTCTTCAACATCGGCAAGTGCATATTCAGCCAGCCACGAGTTGCTGTCCGTCAGCCGCTCACCATTCATCCAAAGCTCTGCCGGATGCAGCCAATCAGCCTGTACAGTCACGATCTGACCTGCATCATTCATGGCAAATTCCTGAATATCACTCCGACCTTCCAGTACCATCTCAACCGGGCTTGGCTTGACCATTGAAGTCACATCCGAAGATGGCTTCGATGGCTGTGACATGTCCTGTGCATTGGCTTTCTCAATTTTTACACGGCAAAGCAAGTAGCGGCCGTGACGTCCTGTCTGGAAATACAGATACCTGCCATCCTTTGTGAGCCTGAAATAAGGAGAATGATCCCCATACTCAAGAGAACCTGCACGAAGCGGATGAACGCCGTGGCATACAGACTCGTCCCACTCACCGATCAGATAACGATGCGTGCCATCCGACAAGTCAAATAAAACCGGCAGCTGAACGCAGCTTCCGTCCTCAAAATCACCAAATACCATTGTTACGATACCGGTATCGTCTGTGGTAAATGCAGGCGCGTGATCTGCATAAATTCCGGCATCGGTGCTCACCTGACGCAAATTCTCTCCATTTTCATCGCAGATAAAAAGCTCAGTGCGGCGTCCCTTCGCTCCATCATATGGATAACCATAAAATGCTATCCTCTTTCCATCGTGCGACCATGCCGGGAAGATCACTTCCATCGTCTCCATGTGTCCTGCACCAAAAAGCTTTTGCCCGCCGGAAATGATATTTGCGGTACCGATATGGGAAAACTCACCCTTTCTCATGCCGTGCCATTCATCCATCTTGTAGGTCAGTGTGGTAATCTCATACGGGGTCCAGTCAAGTTCTTCCTCCCACTCTGCCTTCTGTTTGGGTGTCATCTCGGTAAATTCAATGCCTTTTTTGATCTCATCCGGCCACAGTGTTGCCTCAAAGACAAGCTTTGTCTCGTCATCTGACAGCTGATAGCGAATCACGCCATGGCGAAGCGTCGTAATCTGACGCTTTTCATTTGTTGTGAGATTCTTAATAAATACCTGAAACTCACCTGTCTCATTCGACAGATATGCCATATGTATGCCGTCCGAAAGAATCACCGGCTGTTTCTCATTCACACCGTCCGGTGTCAGCACTGATTCCTTCCTGCCCTCTTCGCCTGTCGCATTCTGTGAGAAATCGTCTTGGGATGCAATATTTCGTAATGCTTTCTGTGTTAAATTTTCCATCAGATGAATCTTTGAGGAAAACAGACCGCTTTGCATATCACCCTTCCAGTCAACCCATGCAACCTTATCTCCTTCCGGTGCAAGTGACGGCCATGTGACATAGACAATCTCTTTCATCGTCTCTGGCGTAAATTTTTTGAGCTGTGCTGCATTTGTTTCCATTTCTATCTGCCCCCTCTCGTTTGAGTGCTTATCTTCTTTTCCTTATTTTCCTTTTTTCTCATCTTTTCCATCTTTCGATTCTCACTTGAGCCATGTCCAGGAACGCACTTTCTTTCCCGTGTCTGCTTCCTCGATCTCTTTTGGAACTACGGCAAAACGTCCATCAAATCCACCATTTAGCGGAACAATCTCCTTTCCGGTATGCATTGCTTCCCACTCGCTTCGCACATCCAGTCCGCTGATTCGCTTAACTGCATCCAAAAAGACCTCGTTTCCCAGTACAACACCAGCTCGCTTCTGCTCCAAAATGTCAATCACCACATCGTCAATGCTGCGTGCTCCATTTGTTGCCTTGCGAATCTGAATATCGGTATTGATAAAGAAGATCATGCCTCTGCCATAAACCAAACGCTGTGCGCGACGATCCTTCCAGCAAATCGCGGCAGCCTCCTCGTCACTAAGCGCGCGTGTCGGGTTTGCATAATACTTATCGGTGCGTTTTTGCAATTCCTTTATCGCGTCCTCATCCGTAATCAAGCCCAGACGAAGCGGCAGCAGCACGCTGTAATACTCAGCTGTGCCCTCGGCATACCAGGTCGTGGTGCCATATGGATTGTCGTTTAAATCCGGCCAGTTGTGTACCATCTCATGCGCAAGAATGGATTTTTTATCTTCCAGGCTGCACGGCTGCGTCGTGTTCCAGCCAAACATATACGAGCGATACAGAGCCGTTCCGCCGCTTGTCAAAAATGGATCCTTTCTCACGAAAATGCGATAGATCTTCTCGGTATCCCTGAAGAATTTCTGCATATGACCAAAAAGCTTTCTGGTATACTCAGCAACTTCCTTCACGTCAAACGGTGGCTGAGACATCCAGTAAAATCCGAAATCGCCCTCCTCGATGGCATTTAGCTGTCCCATGGCAAAATAGCTTAGGCGAAGCTGTTCCAGCGTGTCCGTCTTTATTTCATTTTCTCCGAAAGTACAAATACCACGGCTGCCCTCCGGCATCGCACTCAGATCCCATGAAAGCTCACACGCACCTGCATTTTCGATATCCATTAAAATGGAGATGCCTGCGCTGTTTGCGCCGCCCTCCTCAGCACGAAAATCAAAATACGGTCCGCAAATATCCGTCGTTTTCAATACTCTCGGTCTTACTGTATAAGAAATCTGTATTGCACCCTCTGTATTACGCTGCGCATTCCATCTGCGCCACTTGTACGGATATGGCTGTTCTTCAAATTCCTGCATCGGTATGATGCCTCTTTCATCACTAAGACGCAAATTTTCAGCCTCACAGCCAGGAATCGACACAGTTTCTAACTGCATGCTGCACAAGAGTGCACCCTGCTTGCAGTCCAATCCGGTGATCTTCATCACTACATCCATCCGATCTACGGTATTGTCTTTCCAGTATGGCTTTAAGCGTATTTTTGTTAAACTCATCTTCTGTCTCCCTTCGTAACACGCTCCCGCCACCTGACGAAGCTTCGTTTGCTGAAAGATGCTTCGACTGAGGTAGAAGTTTCCTGCTCAAGCCGGATCTCTCCAACTCTGTCAACAGGCTGCCCCCGTGTGTCCCACGGTTCTTTTACACATTGTATATCACAGCTATTTCTTTTGCAAGCACATTGTTCTTCTGCTTTTTGAGCACCAAAAGTGCTCTGGTATCAAACATCATGGTATGAATACTTTGCTATGTTTTGTAATTGACCGAAGTGTGCAGATGCGTTATACTGAAACTATGACGAATCCAGCAGGCAGTCGGATGCATTGCATGCAACATATAGAATACAAGCAGCACATAGACTGCCGCATGGAATCATCAGCAACGACATTGAGCAAGTGAGGGAAAAAATGAGAGTTTTTGATTTCAGTAACCAGACAGAAGAGAAGGTCAATCCGGAATGCACCTATACGATTTTTCGCTCCAACGAAGAGGTTTCCACATCGGAGCATCCGATTCTGATTCTGGATAATAAAGACAAAGAGCATGCGCATCATTCTGCCGGATTTTTTACCAATCCGACAAAAAGAACTGCATTTGAGTTTAAGGAGGAAGATTCAAAGGAATCGTACACTGCCGATATTCTGAAGGTGGACGCCCGTTTTGTAGGGTTGGTGCGCTGGCTGGGCGATAACCATATCAATGTGCGTCTGTCTGGCAAGAATACAGCCGAAGGGTATGCCGTTTATAAGATTCGCGAGATTGCATTTGGCGGCGGCACAAAGCTTTCCGCAGAGGATGGCTTTTTACAATTTATGATTGACCGTCTGCTTGCAAGTGACGCACCGGCAGAGGAAATTGAAGACGAGGACAAAGAGGAACTCGGCGACGATATGAAGATCACCAGCCTTCAGAGCATCACGGACTTTTTGACCTGTGCCGGGAAAACGCTTCCGGACAATATCCGTCTTTGGGCAAGACGAAATCTGGCAGTAGCGCGTTCTCACGAGGTTTCCCCAGAGGAGAAGCGTCATGCGCAGCGTGCGCTTTCTATTATGATGAATATCCAGTGGAAGAGCAATTATTTTGAGGCAATTGATCCGGCATATGCCCGTCAGGTACTGGATGAAGAATTGTATGGCATGGAGCGCGTAAAGCAAAGAATCATCGAAACAATTATTCAAATCAACCGTACCCACACGCTTCCTGCATATGGTCTGCTGCTTGTCGGACCGGCCGGTACCGGAAAATCTCAGATTGCTTATGCAGTTGCCCGAATCCTGAAACTGCCGTGGACTACACTTGATATGAGTTCCATCAACGACCCAGAGCAGTTGACCGGCAGTTCCCGTATCTATGCAAACGCAAAGCCGGGCATCATCATGGAAGCATTTTCTGCAGCGCGTGAATCCAATCTTGTTTTTATCATTAACGAGCTCGATAAGGCGGCATCCAGCAAAGGCAGCGGCAATCCGGCCGATGTGCTTCTGACACTTCTTGATAACCTCGGATTTACCGATAACTACATGGAGTGTATGGTTCCGACAGGCGGTGTTTATCCAATCGCAACTGCCAACAACAAGGAGCAGATCAGCGCACCGCTTATGTCCCGTTTTGCCGTAATCGACATCCCTGATTACACAAAGGAGGAAAAAAAGATTATTTTCACACGCTTCGCATTGCCGAAGGTATTGCGCCGCATGGGTCTTCGCGAGGGAGAGTGCATCGTCACACCAAAAGCAGTTGAGGCTGTCGTTGATCTTTATGCGCATACAACCGGTATCCGTGATCTGGAGCAGGCAGCAGAGCATATCGCTGCAAACGCACTGTATCGCATCGAGGTCAACAAAGTGAAGAGTGTTGTCTTTGACGTTGCAATGGTGAATGCGCTGTTTGCATAAATAGCAAATCTTCAAAGACAACACGGTAGTCAAAGCGTACATTCGCAATCCGCTTCGCTACGTAGCTCTACACCGAATAGCTGCTTCGCAGGGAACTTGCTTGATTCGGTTAAATTTCTGCCTGCGAAAACAAAGGAGTCTTCACGAAGATGCCATCAATTGTATGTAGTGGAATATTTCTTATAAAAAAGGCTTTGTTTATCTTAGTTAAAAAGTAATTTCTTTAACATACCCGCAAGCGTTAGATTCTTGTTCTAACTCTTGCGGGCGATTTAATTTGATCCATGTACCCACTAAAAAAAGCCATTTTTACTGACACTACACTGCCTCTTAGCTATTGTAGTGTCCTCTACATGCCAAAATCAGAATATTGTCATCCTCAACCAGATACACAATCCTATGTTCTTCGTCAATACGTCTACTCCAAAGCCCCGTAAGATTACCTTTTAAAGGTTCCGGCTTTCCAATCCCTTCAAATGGATGACGTTCGATATCCTTAATAAGCTGATTAATTCGTTTCAGATTTTTCTTATTCTCTACTTGCCAGTAGAGATAATCTTCCCACCCATCAAAATCCCATTGTGATAATTTCATTACTTTACTCCTCAATCAACTCGTGCTCTGCCATTTTAAGCTTGCCAGCCTTGTAATCTGCCATTTTATTTTCCAAGTAACGAATATTGTTTTCATCGTAAAATGGATCTGGTGCAGAAACTTCAAACGGTATACGTCGTTCCCTTCCAACCTTCTTCGCAAAGATGGTAAAGGCTGCACTCATACTCAGTCCCATTCCTGCGCAAGCACTTTCCATTCGCCTTTTATCTTCTGCATCCATTTTAAAATTAACATTTACTATCTGTGCCATATTAAATACTCCTTCCTTTATCATTCTATTTATATTATGCGCTAAAATAAATAAAATATCAAGAGTATTTCTTTATTATTTCTTAAAACCCTATTTTTTCTACACTGCCTCCTGCCGCAGTTCCTCGCAGATATTGCCTTTCCTTGCCTTTCGCCACGTATAAATCGTGGAAAAAATCATCACGAGCACAAACGCAGCCGCACCAACTGCATACAAATAAATCGGAATAATCTCGTTTGTATAGATCATATCCTTTAAATAAGAATAGGACTTATAGTTTGCCAGACCTCCCATCAGCCCTCCGATCACAAAGCCCCGAAACGTATAGCTTAGATTCTCCGCAAAAATCATTCGTAAGAATGTATGCTTACTGCAGCCAGCTGCCTTGATCAATGCATATTCTCTTGTGCGAAGCCGCACTGCTGTCGTGATTGTATTTGCAATGTTCGCCAGTGAAATCAGGACGATCAGAACGAGAAAGCAAATCAGACACACATTAACAATGCGAACCATGTTTGCCTCATACTGGTCAGTTTGTGACGGCATTCCAATATCAAACGATTCCTCGTACTCATTTCTTAACTCTAGCATAAGTTCTAATGCGCGCTCGGAATCAACCGTTTTCACATACGCATAGTCCTGAATATTCGGCGTAATAAACAAGTCTTCCTGATAAGCACTGAGCGGCAACACCAATCCCCAACTTCCTGCCCATGCCCAGTATGGATAATCCTCTGCCGTTACCGTCTCTCCTATTTCAAATTGGAGCTTTGCGATGGACTCTTCCACTGGAACCTTAAACTTTTTAAAATCATCGTCTGACTGTGCAGTCTTACCATCTCCCACCAAATAGATCATCATACTTGAATCCTCAGAGTCTGGATAGCAATATGAGGCATCCCCAATTTTCTTTTCCCCTATAATCGAAATTTCAGTCAGCTCACTGCTGTCTTGAAACATCGCTCCCTCATAAAACCGTCTTCGTCCATCATCAAAATCAGCTGCTCCTTTTACAGAATTTAAAATCAACAGCTTTGGTTTTTCAGCCCTCAAATATTCCTCTGGGTTCAGACCGAGCTGCTTCAAATAGACCTCATACTGCGTATCTTCCACAAAATAAATTTGATCGCGATAATTCATCTGACCATCCACAATATATTCCCCTACAGCAAGTTTTCCTACATCCGTCAAATTGCTTTCATCCATCGTAATCTGCAAATTAACCTTGCGAACAAAAGCGATATCCGTAATACTCGACGATGTTCTTAGCTGATCAACAAGGTTCTCTCGAAATTTCGATGTGAGATACTCTGGATCAAATGTATCATTATAAATATCATTAAACTGAATATGATAATTATAATAATAAGGAACATTCAATCCCTTCATGCTCAGCCGCATATAGTAGATAAATCCGCTTCCACCAAGAAACAAAAACAGACAGATCGCCAGTGAAAAACTGATAGCACGGTATGCTTTTCGATTGCGCTCTGCGTTGCGGTGTGCAATCAATCCGCCCACACCAAACAATGTTCCTAAGACACCGCGTCCACGGATATTCCTTGCAAATTTCGGATCCTTGATATCGTTTGTCTGGCGAATCGCCTCAATCGGAGAAATTCGTCCAGCGCGCATAGCTGGCACCATCGCTGCAATCAAAATAGTGATGATACCTGACACAGCTGCAACCACCAGATACCAGACTTGCGTATAAAAAGTCATCGAAATACTTCCTACATATGCAATTCCATTTGAATTCATCATCATCGCATCAAAATTGTTCTTTAAAAGCCGAAATACACAGCTTACACCAACACAGCCAACGAATAGTCCTGCTGGAATCGCTGATACTGCCAGAAAGCCCGCTTCCAGAAAGACACTCACGATAACCTGAAAACGCGTAGCACCGATGGATTTAAACAGTCCAAACTGACGTGTGCGCTCAGTTAATGAAATCGAAAATGAATTATAAATCAATGCAATGCTCGCAATCGCAACCACCACCATTAACACCGCGCACATACCGAATAACATATAGCGAATATTGGAAACACCTTGTCCAAAATAACGCAACAGTGTCTCATTCATCTTTGACTGGTGATCGCCAAAATTTTCTGCGATAAAGGCGCTGGTATCATCAATATTTTTCGTTTTTAAATAAATATCAGAAGTCGCTGTCTGTACCCCTGTTGTCAGCACAAGATAGCAAGGCTCTGCAAACATTTGATAACCGGGATCTGTGCTGATTCCGACAATCGTGTAAGTTTTTGTCTGTTCTACCTGTATCGTCTCTTTTTCACAACCATCCTCACTGCTTCGATCTTCGCGTCTTTGTTCCTGATGCTGGATAATTCTGCCATCTGACCCGATACGCTCCCCAATCTGCCAGGTGATCGTATCACCAACGTGAAATTCTTTTCCGGCTGTTGTCATCATTTGGGGAATAATGATCTCGCTGTCATTTTCCGGCAGACATCCCTCAATCAGCCTTACGCCCATCGTATCAAAAAAGTCTGTATCCACGTTTCCGATCATCACATAATTCCTATTTGGTAGCGACAGTTCGTGTTCAATATCAAAATTCTTCTCGGCAACGCCAACAATGCCCATGCGACAGCTCTGCGTCACTTCCCCAGACTGCGCCAAACGCGCCTCGTCTTCCTCGTCGCAGTTATAAATCACGCCGTAATAATCGCCGTCGCGCAGCTTCATATATTCACTAAAAAAATGAAATAGACTCGAAGTTCCCGTAAGTACTGCTGTCAGCAGCGCAAATGACAGCACAATTCCTGCAAATGTGACCGCTGTTCTTGCCTTGTTTGCCGCTAACATCCGCTTTGTATACAAAAATAAAATCTTCATCAGCGGATCACCTCATCTCTGCAAATCCGCCCGTCCTCGATGCGAATTAAATGCTTTGCCTGATTTGCAATCTCCTCATCATGCGTAATAACAATCAAGGTCTGATGATATTTTTCATTCGACACTCGAAGCAAATTCATGATTTCCTGACTGTTCTTCGAATCCAAATTTCCAGTCGGCTCATCCGCTAAAATGACCGTTGGCGAATTGATTAATGCACGCCCAATCGAGACACGCTGTTGTTGGCCACCGGAGAGCTGATTGGGCAGATGATGCTCACGTCCCTTTAAGCCAAGATCCTTTATCATCTGATCAATGCGCGCCTTTTCCACCTTTCGGCCATCAAGAAGCGCCGGGAGTGTCATATTTTCGACTGCATCCAGCACAGGAATTAGGTTATAAAACTGGTAAATTAGCCCCACCTGCCTGCGCCGAAAAATCGCCAGCTGCTCATCATTTTGCTTGTAAATATCCTGTCCATCCATGTACACACTTCCACTATCTGGACGATCCACACCGCCTAAAATGTGCATTAGCGTGGATTTTCCAGAGCCGGATGTGCCAATGATAGCCACGAACTCTCCCTTTTCGATTGCAAAAGACACATCGTCGAGCGCTCTGACCTCGTTCTCACCCTTTCCGTATGTCTTACACAAATGTGATACCCGCAAAATTTCCATTCTCGTCCCTCCTGATTTCCAATCTTTGTTTTCAGTTGTTACAATACACGCTGTAAGTGACAACTCACTTACTTTTTGGTGACAGTTTTGTCACTATTGCAATTTACAAGGCAAGCCAATACTTCGTGGCAAAGCCCTGAGGCGAATGGCTTTCACGAGGCGGAACGTTGAAGCGAGCTGCTCAAAATACAGTATCACAATAAATTGCGTAGTGGGCATCGCTGAAAAGTGACGCCGACGAAACCATTACGCCGATGGGCTTTTCGTAACTTTCCGGGAGCCATGCCTCACTTGCGCACATGAATGATAAATTCTGCGCCGCCCTCTCTGCGGTTCTGCGCCTTAATCCCTCCATTCTGCCGTAAAAAAATGCTCTGCGCCATGGACATGCCGACCCCGAATCCGCTGTGACGTGCCGCACTGCCCCGATAAAAGCGCTCAAAAACATGCGGTAAATCCTCTTCACTGATGCCGCTTCCCTCATCCACAATCACGATCTCACTGTAAACCGGTGTCTCGCGCCAACTCACATACAGATGGCCACCATTTTCCATATGCTCGATTCCATTTTTCAAAATATTGGTGATGGCCTCTGCACTCCAACTAAAATCACCGATAAAACTGTCGGTGTCATTTCCATCCAAACACAGCTCTACACCATGAAGATCCATGGATATTGCAAGCGGCTCTGCACTGTGCAAAATCAATTTTTTAATAGGAATCTTCTCTTTCTGGAGAACGGCCGTACCGGAATCGAGCTTTGCCATCTTTAAAAGCACCACAACAAGCGAATCCACACGGTCGACAAGCTGCTGCATCTCGGTAAGGCGCCGCTCTCGCTGGCGCACCGCGTCCTCTCCGCTGTCCTCAAGCTTACGAATGCTGCTGATCATCAGACGCATGGCGGTGAGCGGTGTCTTTAACTGATGAGAGATGTCTGTCATCATCTGCGCCTGAAAATTCTTTTCCTTTTGAAGCTGGTCTGCCTGCTCCCGCAGGCGAATGACAAGCTTACGCACTTTGTCCTGCAAGATGGCAAGCTCCCCCTCACTGTAATCGTCCAGATTCCAGTGCTCCTCCCCGTAAAGGATGCGATCAATCTCATCAGAGAGCCTGTTTGCCTGTTTTTCACGCCGCCGAATCTCGGATACAAACACGCCCGACAACACAAGTGCTGAAAAAAGAATGCAGACAGCCGCCTGCCAGCCCCACACAAAGAAAACAAGAAGTGCGATGGCCGCCAAGGCGCTGTCTGCCATGATTAATTTATGATATTCTGGTCTCATATGAAGTTTCCCCTTTTTTTACTCTGTCCGATCTTCCATGCGGTACCCGATACCGCGAATCGTATGAAGCAGCCGCGGATTCTGTGGATTTTCCTCGATCTTCTCACGCAAACGCTTCATGTACACGGACAGCGTATTGTCATTGACATACTCGCCAGACGCATCCCAGATTTCCTCAAGCAGTTGATTTCTCGTCAGAATCTGACCTTTGTTTTGCATCAAAAGAAGCAGCAAACGATACTCGAGCGCCGATAAAAACAGCTCTTTTTCGCCTTTTGACACGGTTGCTGAAGACACATTGACGCGAAGGTCGCCACAGCTTAAAATACGCTGCTCTTTTTTGCAGCGGCGAAGCACCGAGCGGATTCTTGAAATCAGTTCACGTGGACGAAATGGCTTGGCGATGTAGTCGTCTGCTCCCATATCAAGACCTGCAACTACGCTGTACTCGTCACCCGATGCGGTCAAAAAGATCACCGGAAGCTCGTACTCTCGTTTGATTTCTGCGCAGATGGAGAAGCCGTTTCCATCTGGCAGACTCACATCAAGGAGCACCAAGTCAAATACCTGCGCCAGAAGGCAGTCGCTCGCCTCTTTTTTGGAGCCCGCAATCTGCGTATCGAAGCCCTCTGCCTGAAGCAGCTCGCCGAGGTATGCGGCGATTTGGTAGTCGTCCTCTACCAGTAGTATTTTTGTCATTTTCTTCTTTTCCTCCCGGAACTTTAATGCCACGCGGTTCGTCTCACCGCTAGTCTAGGTTACAATCGCTTCCACGAACGATCTGTTTTATCGCGCACAGCGCTGATAAGCGAATCGCGGTGAGCCGTCGTCTACATAGATAATGCCGCAGCGCTCGAACCCATTTTTCTCAAGCAGATGCTGCATGACGTGGTTGTTCTCGTGCGTATCGGCGCGCAGCTCCGGACAAATGGCTTCGCAAAAGGTTACTATCTTTGAGAATATGCCTTTTACTATTCCATCACTTGCAACGCGGTGAATGGTTCCGTAGGTATTATCGTTTTTCCAACTGCCCTGCTCGATCACGCGATATGTTGGGTCTTCTCCGACCAGAAATTTAAATGCGGCATGAGGGATATCGTCTTTTCCTGTACAGACAAAAATGCATCCATTTGTAATATCTGCCTGAATCATTTCGCGCGTCGGATGGCCTTTTTTCCACTGTGTCGTATTCCCGGTACTGTCCATGAAGCGCTTTGCCTCGGCATAAATTTCCATCATTTGATTGAGATCCGACATCCGTGCCTTTCGTATTGTTATCGTGTCCATATTGTTGCCCTTCTGTCTCTATTTTTTTGATATACGAAAAAGAGCTGCTGCTCCGTGGGTGATTATACCCATTTGCAACAGCTCTTCCTGCATATTACAACTCCATTTATTTGTCTTTCTCTTTTTCAAAGAAATCCTTGATTGGATGCTTTTTCTTTGCGGTTGTCTGATTTGCAGTCGCTCTTCCGTTCATTGCCTCATCGAATGCCTGCAGTGCTTCCTTTTGTTCCTTTGTCATGCTGGTCGGAACCTGTACGACAAAAGTAACATAATGATCACCGCGCACATTCTTGTTGCGCAGACTCGGAACACCCTTGCCTCTTAAACGCACCTGTGTATCGGTCTGCGTACCGGCCTTTAACTCATACTCAACCTGACCATCGACTGTATCAATCCGAATCGTTGCACCAAGTGCTGCCTGTACAAAGGATACCGGAACAGTAGAGAAAATATCATAATCCTGACGTCTGAAAATCGGGTGCTGGGATACAGTAACCTCAACAAGCAGATCGCCCCACTCGCCGCCGTTTACACCCGGCTCACCCTTTCCACGGATACGGATACTCTGACCATTGTCAATACCGGCCGGAATCGTTACCTGAATAGTCTTTAACTTGGTCAGATAGCCGGTACCACGACAGTCGGTACACTTCTCCTTGATGATCTTTCCGCTTCCGTGACAATCCGGGCAGACCTGAACGTTACGAACCATACCAAACATAGACTGCTGAGTGATCGTAACCTGTCCGCGTCCCTGACACTTTGGACAGGTAATCGGAGAGGTTCCCGGTTTTGCTCCTGAGCCATGGCAGGTCGGGCATGGATCCTTGAGATTTAATTTCAGTTCCTTCTCGCAGCCCTTTACGGACTCATCAAAAGTGATGCGAACCGCGGTACGAAGGTTTGCACCCTTCATTGGTCCATCATTTCTTCTGCTTCTTCCGCCTCCAAAGATATCGCCGAAAATATCGCCAAAGATATCTCCCATATCGCCGCTAAATCCGCTGAAGCCACCGCTGTAGCCTCCGCCGCTGCCATCAAATGCCGCATGACCAAACTGATCATACTGCGCACGTTTTTCTTTATCACTTAATACACTGTAAGCCTCTGAGGCCTCTTTAAAAATATCTGCAGCTTCTGCGCTCGGGTTAATATCCGGATGATACTTCTTGGCAATCTCTCTGTATGCCTTTTTTATGGCGGCATCATCAGCGTCCTTCGCTACACCAAGGACTTCGTAGTAATCTCTCTTCTCTGCCATAAATACTCCCATCTGGGCAACCGCTCAAAGCCGCTTTGGCCAAAAGGGCTACCAATACTTTTCTACTCTTAACATGGCAAAACTCCTGGAGAATTTCTCCAAGAGCAATGCCATTTTTATCTTACTAATTTTCGCTTTGATCTGTTTTTCCAACTCGCAGATCATGCCTTTTGCGCTTTTGGATCATTTGTCTTAATTCACAGTCGATATTTTCCATCAACCGTCTAATTAAACTTCCTTATAATCTCCGTCAACAACATCATCGGAGGAGGAACCTGCACCGGCATTCATATCCGGGCCTGCCTGTGCGCCGCCCTGAGCTGCCTGTGCCTGCTCATACATCTTTGTAAACAGCTGCTGTGCACTACTCTTTAAGGTCTCAGTCTTAGCCTTTAACTGCTCAGTCTGATCCGGTGTTACGTTGTTGATATCGGTAGATGCGATCAGATCCTTCAGTGCCTGAAGATCGGTCTCTACCTGACCCTTTAAGGTCGGATCCAGCTTGTCGCCAACTTCCTTCATTGCATTCTCAGTCTGGAATACGAAGGAATCTGCCTCATTACGAGCATCTACACCTTCCTTACGAGCCTTATCCTGTGCCTCGAACTCAGCTGCTTCCTTAACAGCCTTCTCGATATCGGAATCAGACATGTTGGAGCCTGCGGTGATCGTGATGTGCTGCTCCTTGCCGGTTCCAAGATCCTTAGCGGATACATTTACAATACCATTTGCATCAATATCGAAAGTAACCTCGATCTGCGGAACACCTCTTCTTGCCGGTGCGATACCATCCAGACGGAACTGTCCAAGGGACTTGTTGTCACGTGCGAACTGTCTCTCACCCTGTACAACGTTGATATCTACTGCGGTCTGGTTATCTGCTGCGGTAGAGAAGATCTGACTCTTCTTTGTCGGGATGGTGGTATTTCTCTCGATCAGGTGAGTAGCAACACCTCCCATGGTCTCGATCGAAAGGGTTAACGGGGTAACATCCAGCAGAAGGATGTCTCCGGCACCAGCATCGCCAGCTAACTTACCACCCTGAATAGAAGCACCGATTGCAACACACTCATCTGGGTTCAGAGTCTTGGACGGCTCCTTGCCGGTCAGTGCACGAACCTTATCCTGTGCGGAGATCATACGTGTGGAACCACCTACCAGAAGAACCTTATCCAACTCGGATGCGGTCAGTCCAGCGCCCTCAAGAGCCTCTCTTACTGGTCTCTCAGTACGAGCGATCAGATCTGCGGTCAGCTCATCAAACTTTGCTCTTGTCAAAGTCATATCTAAGTGCTTTGGTCCCTCAGAAGTAGCAGTGATAAACGGAAGGTTGATATTTGTGGTAGTAGCGGTAGACAGCTCCTTCTTTGCCTTCTCTGCTGCTTCCTTTAATCTCTGAAGTGCCATCTTATCGTTGGACAAATCAACGCCCTCAGCCTTCTTGAACTCATCTAACATCCACTGAGTAACCTTATTATCAAAATCATCTCCGCCTAAGTGGTTGTCACCTGCGGTTGCTAATACTTCGATAACGCCATCACCTATCTCGATGATTGAAACATCGAATGTACCGCCGCCAAGGTCATATACCATGATTTTCTGCTCATGCTCATTGTCAAGACCGTATGCCAAAGCTGCTGCGGTAGGCTCGTTGATGATACGCTTTACATCAAGACCTGCGATCTTACCGGCATCCTTGGTTGCCTGACGCTGTGCATCGTTGAAATATGCCGGAACAGTGATAACTGCCTCTGTTACCTTCTCACCCAGATAAGCCTCTGCATCTGCCTTTAACTTCTGAAGAATCATTGCGGAAATCTCCTGAGGAGTATACTGCTTGCCATCAATGCTAACCTTATAATCAGTACCCATGTGTCTCTTAATAGAAGAAATGGTATGATCTGCATTGGTAACTGCCTGACGCTTTGCCGGCTCACCTACCAGACGCTCACCAGTCTTTGTGAATGCAACAACGGATGGTGTAGTACGAACACCTTCTGTATTTGTAACAACTACCGGCTTTCCACCTTCCATAACTGCTACGCAAGAGTTTGTAGTACCTAAGTCAATACCAATAATCTTTCCCATAATCTAATTTCCTCCTAGATTGATCTTTTTGTTTTGTAATCCAATCTTTCTTTATCAAATATGCAGCTTTCGCTGCGTCTAATATGCTTAATTTATATGCCTGTTCTTCACCGGCTTTTCTGCCAGTTTCAAACTTAGTTTGCAACCTGTACCATGGAATGTCTTACGACGGTTCCATGATAGGAGTAACCCTTCTGGAACTCCTGAGCTACTGTATTCTCACCAAGGTTCTCATCCTCGATATGCATTACAGCATTGTGCAAATTCGGATCAAATGGCTTGCCAACTGCTTCAATCGGCTCAACACCCATATCGGCAAGTGCTTTTTGCATCTGCTTGTAAACCATATCCATACCGCTCACAAATGGATCGCTCATCTGCTCTTCGCTGACACCTGCAAATCCACGCTCGAAGTTATCTATAATCGGAAGAAGCTTCTCGATAACGGACTTCGCACCCATATCAAACATGGTGGATTTTTCTTTTTCGCTTCTCTTGCGGAAGTTTTCAAACTCTGCAAGATTGCGCTTTCTTAAATCCTCAAGCTGTGCAGTCAGTTCTTCGATCTGCTTATCTTTCTTATCCTTCTTCTTGCCAAAGAGGCGCTTCTTATCACTCTTATCGTCAGCCTGCGCATCCTTGTCTTCCGGCTGTTCCTCAGAAGCCTCTGCCTCAGTCTGTTCGCTGATATCCTCAACAGCCTCCTGCTCAGTCTCCTCCAGAATCTCGTCCGTAACTGTTTCTTTTTCCATATCTGTCACGATATATCCGCCTTTCTATCTCCTGATTGAGTTTGCTACTGCTTTCTCTCAGGATCATTACTCAGGTCTAACCTAAGGTTCATTCTTTTTATAAATCGCATCCAGCTGTTCCCTTAAATTTTTCAATGTGCCTACGACCTTTTCGTAATCCATACGCTTCGGTCCGACCACACCGAGAGTTCCCTGAACGCCATCACCCAGATCATATCTGGCTGTCACCACACTGCAGTCCTTCATGTCCTGCATACCATTTTCCTCGCCGATATAAACCTGAATGCCCGAACTGTCTTCCAAACCGTTCCTTGAAGTCTTTTCTGAATTGTCTTCAAGAAGCTTTGCCAACTCTTCTTTTTCCTCAAAAGTGGAGATCAAACGCTGTGCATTCTTCTCATCTGAAAGCTCCGGGTAACGGAATATATTGTTGGCACCACTAGTGTAGATCACCGGTGCCGATTCGTGCTTGATTGCCTCCGCAATCGCTTCGAGCACACTGCCGACAACACAGCTGTAGTCTCCCGCCTGCTCTTTTAACTGAGTGATGATGCCCAGATTAATCTGGTCAATCGTCAGACCGTTCAAAGCACTGTTGATGAGAACATTCAATTTCAGAAGTTCTTCTTCACTGATATCGGTATCGATGTTTAAGATCGTGTTCTTCACAAGATTTCCTTCAACTACGATAACCGCTAACAGCTTTCCTGCTTCCATTCGTGAAAGCTGCAAGAACTTTAATTTGTTGGCACCAACCTGCGGCCCTGTAATCATCGTCGCATAGTTGGTATTTGCTGCAAGAACTTTGACCATCTGCTTTAGTAAAAGCTCCAGCCGGTCAACTCTCTTGACTACAACCTCCTGAAGTTCGTTGTTTTCCTTTTCACGTGTCTTCATCAGGTGATCCACATACAGACGATAGCCTTTATCCGACGGGATTCGTCCGGCAGAGGTATGCGGCTGAATAATCAGTCCCATCTCTTCGAGATCTGCCATCTCGTTTCGGATGGTAGCGGAACTTAAGTTCAAATCGGTATACTTGGAAATCGTGCGTGAGCCTACCGGTTCGCCGGTCTCCAGATAATTTTTAATGATAGCGGTAAAAATCTTCCATTTTCTGTCATCCAGTTCCAAAAGCTCACTTCCTTTTCCTTTGTTTCTATTAGCACTCGTCGTTCCTGAGTGCTAACGATTATAAAATAGCACTATTGGAACGTATTGTCAAGACGTTTTCGGAAAAAAAGTTGTGAATATTTTTTGAAGTGAGGCTTCTGACAAAAATGTACCAAAAAAGTGAAAGCGTCTATCCCTTTTCAGGATAAACGCTTACTACCTATAAATTAAGAAGTGAGACTGGCACAGTCATTTGTCGAATCGCCCCAAAAGTGAAACTTCCGGACTGCATCTTACATCACCTTCATGACGGCCTGCACAATCCACATAATGCCGACCACTGTAACTGCTCCAAACATCACCCAAACCGTGCGAAGCGGCATTGTAGTTCTCCACAGATGCTTTTCGTCAATGATATCGGTGATAAACTTCATCTCGCTTTCGGAAAGCTTTGACTTGTCGAGCGTCATAATCTGCTCGTCCTTCTTTGTACACAGAACAACCTCATCCTTGCGGTTGTAGGCACCGAGCACCTGTGACCACTCATACTTGCGCTCGTCCTGTGCCTCGATGCGGTAGTTTACAATCTGCTCTCTTGTGATACGGATGTGCTTTCCTGTCTTCTTTAACCACTCCTCGTTCTGAGCTGCCTTCTTAAAACGGCTGATGTGGCTGACATTCATATAAACCACGAGAACAAATAAGATAAAGCCCATACCTCCGTTTATGATCGCAGTGTTGCTGCTTCCTGTCAGGATCTGCGGAAGTGCGGATGACATCATTAATAAGGAAAATGCATACATAAGTACGTTCAGCATGACATAGCTTTTCTTTCTGCAGTACATATTCCAGATGGACATCTCATAAAATTTTTTTCCGTCCAGCAAAACGGAACAATCGACCTGATACATCATTTCCTCTTTTCCGTGCTGCTTTCCCGGCAGCACTATTTAATAACCTGCAGCAACGATTCAATTTTTTAACCGCA
The DNA here is from genome assembly GCA_963652495.1 of uncultured Oscillospiraceae bacterium. GTDB lineage: Bacteria > Bacillota > Clostridia > Lachnospirales > Lachnospiraceae > Anthropogastromicrobium. The sequence goes on along the minus strand of CAVJTU010000006.1, from coordinate 33,577 downwards.
CCACAATTCACTGCCAATCGCTTACACGCAGAAATCAGACATGATCCAATTTGCAACCTCCATGCCTTTGAGTGTGAGCGCCACATGTGTGTCACTAGCCTGCATCATCCCCATCGCGGTATACCGCTTAATCACATCCCCATATACCTCATCAAAGGTCTTTCCAAAGCGACTCGAAAAGTCAGCCAGCCGAACGCCCTCTTTTGTACGAAGACCTAAAAATGCCATTTCTTCCATTTCTTCCTGACGCGTGAGTATTTCGCACTCAACAAAGCAAGCGGAGACAGCTGTCGGCGATTCCCAGTCTATTTTAGAGAATTTCGTTGTATCGGTAAGAACCTTTAGACGAAGAAAGTCGCCGGGTGTTTCGTCTGATTGCTGTATATTTCGTTTCGGTGCAGTTTTTCCAAAAGCAGCTGATTGAGGAAGCAGCAAACCGCTGTCTCTTCTTATATAAGAAGCGGCACCTGTTCCGACTCCAAGATACTCGCCGCAATGCCAGTATTTCAAGTTGTGCTTACACGATCTGCCGGAAAGTGCGTAGTTTGAAATCTCGTAATGCTCGTAGCCTGCCTGTGCAAGCAGTTTCCACGTAAGCTCGTCCATCTGCACGACTTCGTCCTCGGATGGGAGAGATTTACGTGCCGGCACTTTTGAATTGTCATCCCTTGATTCATCACCCATCAAAGTGACTTTGTCTGAGTAACTTTGACTTTCACACAAACAAGCGCGGCATGCATCCTCGTTGCCATACTCTTCAAAGAAAGGTGTGCCTTCCTCGATGATAAGGCTGTATGCGGAGATATGCTCCGGATGAAGTGCCAGGACTCGTTCGAGTGTTTTCTGGTAGGAGGCTGGGGTCTGACCCGGAAGGGAACCCATTATGTCGATGTTGATATTGTCAAAGCCAATCCGACGAGCAAGCTCAAACGTAGATAAAAACTCCTCCCATGTGTGAATGCGGCCTAAAAGTGCCAGTTCCTCGTTGTCGGAGGACTGAAGACCGATGCTTAGGCGGTTGATTCCTGCGTTTTTATAAGTGCGAAGCTTTTCTTCGTTTACTGTGCCCGGATTGCACTCTGCACTGATCTCGGCATCAGGCGACAAGACGAAGGATTCCCGCACGGTATCCATCAGTGCAGTCATCTGAGATGAGGACAGTAACGATGGCGTACCGCCTCCGATAAAGACGCTGTCCACAACATAATTTGTGTTTCTATTTGCACGCGTATTCGCACTTGCTTTTAAGTCATTTGCGCTCGCATTCGGCTCAGAAACCGCCTGTAAGCGTCTGCCAAAGGCGCGTATCTGTCCGTTTAGGCTGTGAAGGTAGGCCGCCCGAACCTCATCGGAGGCCGGAGCAGATAAAAAATCGCAATAGCGGCATTTTCTCACGCAAAACGGAATGTGAATATAAAGACCAAGAGGAGCCCTTTTTGCCGCTGACTTTTTTTCCACCGACTGGTTTGAGCGTTCTGACGATGATCTTTGCGTCTGCACGATCTTACTCCTCATCGAGCTTGAGCACGCTCATAAATGCCTTCTGCGGAATCTCTACGTTTCCGACCATGCGCATACGCTTCTTTCCTTCCTTCTGCTTTTCAAGAAGCTTCTTCTTACGGCTGATATCACCACCGTAACATTTTGCAAGGACATCCTTGCGCATTGCGCGGACAGTCTCTCTGGCAATAATCTTGCTGCCGATGGCTGCCTGAATCGGAATCTCAAAGAGCTGTCTTGGAATCTCGTCCTTGAGCTTTTCACACATCTTTCTTCCTCTCTCGTAAGCGCTGTCTGCAAATACAATAAAGGAAAGGGCATCGACAGTTTCCTTATTTACAAGGATATCTAACTTAACAAGCTCGGAGCGCATATAGCCCTTAAGCTCGTAATCAAAGGATGCATAACCTCTTGAGCGGGACTTGAGCGCATCAAAGAAATCGTAGATAATCTCATTTAAAGGCAGATCATACTTTAATACAGCACGATTTTCCTCGATATATTCCATGCCAAGGTAGATACCTCTTCGCTCCTGACACAGATCCATGATGGCACCGATATATTCACTCGTTACCATGATTTCAGCGGAGACAACCGGCTCTTCCATATGTTCAATGGCAGACGGATCCGGCATATTAGACGGGTTGGTCAGCTCGATCATCGTACCGTCTGTCTTATAAATATGGTAGACAACGCCCGGTGCCGTAGTAACAAGATCAAGATTATACTCTCTTTCGAGACGCTCCTGAATGATCTCTAAGTGAAGAAGGCCAAGGAAACCGCAGCGAAAACCAAAGCCGAGTGCGATGGAGGTCTCCGGCTCGTACTGCAAGGAGGCATCATTTAACTGAAGCTTTTCGAGCGCATCACGAAGATCCGGATACTTGGCACCGTCCGCCGGGTACAGACCACAGTATACCATCGGATTGACCTTCTTGTAGCCCGGAAGCGGCTCTGCTGCCGGATTGTCATTGTTTGTGATCGTGTCACCGACGCGTGTCTCACGTACATTTTTGATGCTGGCAGTAATGTAGCCAACCATACCGGCAGACAGCTCGCTGCATGCAATAAACTGGCCTGCACCGAAATAGCCGACCTCAACGACCTCTTCTACGGCTCCGGTTGCCATCATGCGGATCTTATCGCCCTTTTTGACACAGCCTTCCACGATACGGCAGAATACGATAACGCCGCGATAAGAATCATACTTTGAGTCAAAAATCAGTGCCTTAAGCGGTGCATTTGGATCGCCCTTTGGTGCTGGAATCTTGTGAACGATCTCTTCGAGAACTGCCTCGATATTGATTCCGTTTTTTGCGGAAATGCGCGGCGCATCCTGCGCCTCAATACCAATGACATCCTCAATCTCAGCCGCTACACGGTCCGGATCTGCACTCGGCAGGTCAATCTTGTTGATAACCGGAAAGACATCCAGATTGTGATCTAGTGCCAGATAGACATTTGCCAACGTCTGTGCCTCAATACCCTGTGCAGCATCGACTACCAGAATCGCACCGTCACATGCGGCAAGGCTTCGTGATACTTCATAATTAAAATCGACATGTCCGGGAGTATCAATCAGATTAAATATATACTCCTCTCCATCCTGGGCCTTATACATGGTACGCACAGCCTGAGACTTTATGGTTATGCCTCTCTCTCTTTCAAGATCCATATTGTCCAGAACCTGCTCCTGCATCTCTCTGCTGGTCAAAAGGCCTGTTTTTTCAATAATACGGTCTGCCAGTGTAGACTTACCGTGGTCTATATGCGCAATAATACAGAAATTGCGAATTCTGCTCTGTTCTGATAACGACAATTTGTAACCCAACCTTTCGTAAAACGTTCATAGAAACAAGCAGCAGCTGCCTTTGCAGCTGCTGCCCTAATGTTTGCTTGTCGTGTCGGCTTATACCAGCGCAACAGTCTCTCTTGCGATTGCCAGCTCTTCGTTTGTCGGAATAACAGCAACCTTAACCTTAGAAGCCGGAGTAGAGATCATCGTATTCTCGCCTCTCTTCTTGTTTGCCTCATGGTCAACCTCAATGCCAAGATAAGTCAGACCGCTTAAGATCTTCTCTCTTGCATTTACATCATTCTCACCAACACCTGCTGTGAAAGCGATTGCATCTACACCGTTCATAGCAGCAACATAAGAACCGATATACTTGATTACACGATAGATAAATGCCTCGTTTGCTGCCTTTGCTCTGTCATTTCCTTCATCCTCAGCCTTTTTGATATCACGGAAATCGCTAGAAACACCGGAGATACCCAGAACGCCGGACTTCTTATTTAAAATATTCAGAACTTCATCAACTGTCTTATTCTCTTTGTTGCAGATATACTGAACAACAGCCGGATCCACATCACCGCTTCTGGTACCCATGATCAGACCTTCCAGAGGAGTCAGACCCATGCTGGTATCTACGCACTTGCCGCCGATGGATGCGGAGATACTTGCACCGTTTCCTAAATGACAAACGATAACCTTGCAATTTTCAGGATCCAGATTTGCAAACTTGATGGTCTCCTTGGAAACGAAGCTGTGGCTGGTTCCGTGGAAGCCGTAACGACGGATGCCGTACTTTTCATAGTACTCATATGGAATTGCATACAGATAGGCCTTTCTTGGCATGCTCTGTCCGAATGCGGTATCAAATACTGCTACCTGCGGTACGCCCGGCATAGCTGCCTCACATGCCTCAATACCGATCAGGTTTGCCGGATTGTGCAAAGGTCCAAGGTCGAAGCACTCTCTGATGACCTTCTTAACATCCTCATTTACAACGATGGAATCGCTGTATACCTGACCTGCGTGCAGAACGCGGTGTCCTACTGCGGAAATCTCTTTGATATCTGCGATCACACCATGATCCTTATCGGTCAGTGCGTCCAGAACCAGCTTTACAGCGATCTGATGATCCTTCATCGGAGACTCAACTACGTAGTCATCCTTTCCAGCCGGCTTATGAGTCAGCTTAGAGCCGTCAATACCAATTCTCTCGCAAAGTCCCTTTGCCAGTACCTCCTCTGTCTCAGAATCAATCAGCTGATACTTCAGAGAAGAACTGCCGCAGTTAATAACTAATATCTTCATAATTTATCTCCCATCTGCTGCCCATGCAGCGTTTGTATCGTTGCTGTCCGTGAGGCAGACCCTGCCCAGACCGCAACAGGCTAATTCTATTCTACCGCTTTTCAAAAAAGTTGTAAAGTACAAAGTTGCCCGAAAGTTTACTGAATATTCGGATTCGCATAATAATAATCTGCTATATCCTGCTTTAACTGATTCCAGGCATCCTCATGCTCCACATAATAAAGCGGGCATGCCTTGCCATCACAGTCATAATGGCGAATGACGTGATCCGGTGTCAGTCCCTTTTGCTGCAGCAGCCATGCAGTCAGCTTTACAAGCGTATTGTATGTAACATCCGAAAATTTTCCCGTCTCATCCGGATGACATACCTCAATTGAGATCGTATCCGGATTTCTGGAACGGACTGCATATGCCAGTTCATTTAACGGAAGGCACTGTACGACCTCACCCTCAAGTCCAACAATCAAATGCGCACTTGCCTGTCTGCCGGCACCTTCTACTGCCGGATTGTCCAGCGAATCAAAATAGTCACGGTTTGCTTTTGCGGAGCTGCCCGGATTTGCCACATAATGGATGGCAATATCGTTAACGGTGTCAAGTGCAATCGCAGGTCTTGATACACTATTTATATGGATCAAATCGACTGTGATCCAATCCGGAATCACAATGCCTGACGGATCAATTACTTTTTCAGCTGCCGCATCCGCATTTGCGTTTACTGTCGCTGCCACAGACTCCGCTGCCTGACTTTGCTCTGCAGGCTGTGCCTGTTGGGCTTGCGTTTCGACAACTGTTTCTGCCTGCGGTGCCTGTGTAAAACCTTCCGGCTCCTGTTTCGATGTCACTGTTTCTTCCGGCTCATTCGCAGATTCAATAAGCTGTGTCACATCTTCCTGAGTGGTCTGTGCCGAAAGAGTCTGCTGCGGCTTATTGTTCTTTTTATTGCTGCATGTTCTGAAAAAGACAGCCGCTGCAGCAATGATAATCACAACAAATACAATCTCTGCAATCAGCCGCTGCTTTAATGCGCGTATCTGCGTTTGCCTGCGCCGTGCTTCGCGAAGCTTCTTTTCACGCAAAATGCGCTGCTCGATTTCAAAGGTGCCATCGGCCTCCTTTGCCCGTCTCTGTGCATTCTTTCTCTGATTTTCAAATGCTTTTTTGCGTTCCTGTTCCGTCATATCCTAATACCTTTCAATGTCAGTAAAAATGCTGCAGTCCACGGACATCCATTCGCGTGAACTGTAATGCCAATATTGCTCTATACTCAATACGATAAAGAAAAACATTTACTTTTTTCTCATCCTATATTACAATAAGAATGTTGTGTGGTTTTCAAACTTACGCCGGTCGGATAACCAAACGCACCGACTATTATACGCGAAATTAAGGCATCTGTAAAGCATTCCAATTGTTAAATATTGAGATTTGCTTTTGGTTTCTAAGTTTTTAGTTTTTAAAAGGAGCAATACTTATTATGAAAGACAAAATCATGAATTTTTCTCTGATCCGGTGGGTTGTACACCTTCGGATCTGCAAATGGGCTGCCAAAAATCCTGCTTTGTCACGTTTTTGCAACTATGAAGTCATCAGTTACCTTGTCTGCGGTGTACTGACTACTGTGGTAAACTACGTCAGTTACTTTGTCGTCCGCACATTTTCCAATGTGCTTGTCTCACAATGTATCTCCTGGGTACTCGCTGTTGCATTTGCCTATGTCACAAACAAGATTTTTGTATTCCTGTCGGATGACTGGTCCATGCCCGTCCTGAAAAAGGAACTGATTTCATTTATCACTTGCCGCTTTTTTTCCTTCATCACCGACACTGCTTTTATGGAGATCACAGTCAGTCTGCTCGGCTTAAATGAAGCAGCGATGAAGCTGTTATCTAATGTGTTTGTTTTATTGATCAACTACGTTGGCAGCAAGCTTCTTGTCTTTAAAAAGAAGTAAGACAAAACTCATAACAGATCGAGCGGGAGAAATTGACCGATTCACATAATGAACAATATGTTATGATGTTGGGGTCAAAAGGCTTTCTGACCTTTTGACTCTGGTATCATAAAGTTATGATATGTTATATTTTTAAGAAAGGATTCGCACGCTATGAATTTACAAAAAGTCACGCCAAAGACGGCGCATGCAAAGCGAACATGGAAAAACTATCTGCCATATCTTCTGGCTTTCTTTATTCCGATCCTGTCCATGATCATAATCTTCATCGGAAAAGAAATCTATCCATTTGGTGACCGTTCTTTCCTTCGCACTGATCTCTATCATCAATACGCACCGTTTTTTCAGGAATTAAAAGATAAACTCTCAAACGGTGAAAGCCTGTTTTACACATGGGATATCGGTCTTGGAACGAACTTTATGGCGATTTTTGCCTACTATCTTTCCAGCCCGCTGAACTGGTTTTTGTTTCTGTGTCCTAGCTCACTCGTGATTGAATTTATTACGTATGGCATTGTCTTAAAGATGGCACTTTCTAGTCTTACAATGACCTGGTACTTAAACCGTCACAATCACACAAACAGCATTGCCGCCGCTTTTTTTGGTATCTTCTATGGTATGAGCGGTTATATGGCAGCTTACAGCTGGAATATTATGTGGCTGGACTGTATGTTCCTTCTTCCTGTCATTTTCCTTGGTCTGGAGCGTCTGATCAATGAAGATAAATGTTATCTGTACTGCATCAGCCTTGGTCTGGCGATTCTTTCAAATTATTATATTGCGATCATGATCTGCATCACGCTTGTAATCTATTTTGTGATCTGCATGTTTTTAGCAAAGGGAAAGAATTTCAATTATCCGAAGAAAATTGTAACCTTCAGTCTGTTTTCTCTGCTTGCAGGTGGTCTTGCAGGCGTTGTCCTGCTGCCGGAGATCGCAGCGCTCTCTTACACCGCCTCCGGCAATTTCAGTTTTCCAAAAGACTGGTCTTCTTACTTTTCCATGTATGACATGATCGCGCGTCATCTGGTTAATGTAGAGGTAGAAATTGGCTTAAAGCACTGGCCAAACATCTACTGCGGTGTCGGCATTTTGCTGTTTGTCCCATTATATTTTATGAACAAAAAGATTTCCTTCAAGGAAAAGATCTCATATCTGTGCCTGATTATCTTCTTTTACTTAAGTTTCAGCACAAATGTATTGAATTTTATCTGGCACGGATTCCATTATCCGAACTCACTGCCCTGCCGTCAGTCCTTTATCTACGTGCTGTTTGTGCTCGCGATGGGTTATAAAGGCTTCCTTGGCTTGAGGGAACGTCCGAAGAAACAGTATCTTGGCGTGCTGCTTGGCGTTATAGCTTTTATCATTCTGGCGGAAAAACTTGAGGACACCTACACCGGAACTGGTGACGGTCAGTATTATCTGTTCTCTTCCTTCTATTTAAGCATTCTGTTTGTAATGCTGTATGGCATTTTAATTCACTTGTACCGCACAAAGGGCAAACACTGGCGAATACCACTCGCCGCAGTGACACTTATCATCATTACCGTCGAGTCCACGATTAACATGTCTTATACCAGCGTTACAACTGTTGGAAGAACGACCTACAAAGAGTACGATGCCAATGTTCGTACACTGACTGCAGCTGCGGCAGCCGATGACGATACTGTATTTTACCGTACAGAGAAGGTCAACAACCGTACCAAAAACGATGGTGCATGGCTAGACTATCCGTCCGCGTCGATCTTCTCCTCCACAGCTTACGCACATCTGACTTCTTTCTATAAGAAGATCGGTCTGGAGTCTTCGACAAACGCTTATGGCACTGCCGGCTCCACACCCGCCTCCAATATGCTCCTTGGTATCCGCTATTCGATCTACACCGATAACGATGCGAAACCGGAGGATACCGAATTAAGAAGCTTTTATCAGAGTACCGACAACGTTGATCTGTACAAGAATACCTACGCTCTGCCGCTTGGTTTCCTTGTCTCTGATTCATTGGAACTGGACTGGGAACTGAATGCAGACGATCCGGGAGTCAATTGGAACAATCTGGTGCATGCACTTGGAATCGACGATGATCTGTTTGTTGCGCTGACCGTAGATAACAATGGAACAACAAATGTGAGCGTCACCACAACGGAGGGCGGCTACTACAGCTTCTATTCTGCAAAGTCTGGTCCATCTAAGCTTCGCGTCAGCTACGGCGGCAGTTCAAAGACTTTTGACAATTTGAGCCGCAGCTACTTTATGTCCTTTGATTATCAGACAGCTGGCACCACTTTCAGCGTTACAAATGATGATTCATCCAGTACAAGCATCATAAATCTGTCTGCATACCGCCTGAATGAAGATGTCTTAAAAGAACTCTATGAGATTCTCGATGAGTCTCCGATGGAAGTTACTGCATACACAAGTACAAGTGTAGATGCGACTATCACTGCTTCCGCAGACGGACGTGTGGTCACAACCATTCCGTATGACACCGGATGGATCGTCACTGTTGATGGAAATACCGTTGATATGACCGGATTCAAGGACACCTTCGTTTCCTTTGAGATCTCCGAAGGCACACATACCATTCACCTTGAATACACGCCGGACGGCTTCTATCTGGGTCTTGCAAGCACACTGATCTGCATCATCCTGCTGATCATGATTGCCGCATTGATCCATCTGTGGAAGAAAAACAGGGCTGACGAGGCAGAGCTTAAAATGCAGGAAATATCTCCCACAGCACTGTCTGACGTTGAAAATGAGAATGAAGAAGGTAATATCGATGAAAGTAATATCGATGAAGGTAATGATGTGAATACCGATAATGCGAATGAGAGTGATGTCAATAAAAAAACAGACAATGAACCAGCGGATGAGGATACCGCTGACACAGATGAGAAGGACGACGATGATGACCTTTTTGAATTGGTAGGACAAATCCAAAAGTCAGATTCGGCCCGTTCCAACTCAGACAATATCGAGTCGGATTCGGCACACATCCGTCGCAATCCATCAAAAGAGAAACTAAGAACAATGGCAGCACCTAGAAAAGCTGCCGGGAAAGAGGAATGATTATGAAATTATGGGGTGGACGCTTCACCAAAGAGACAAATGAACTTGTAAACCGTTTTAATGCATCACTTCCGTTTGACTGCCGTTTCTATGCGCAGGATATTCGCGGCAGCATCGCTCATGTAACTATGCTTGCAAAGTCCGGCATCTTAACAAATGATGAGCGCGATCAGATCATTGGCGGCTTAAAGAGTATACTTGCCGATATCGACAATGGCACACTGACATTTGACGACGGCAGTGAGGATATTCACAGCTTTGTCGAGGCACACTTAATCGAGCGTATCGGTGATGCCGGAAAAAAACTTCATACCGGACGAAGCAGAAATGATCAGGTCGCACTGGATATGAAGCTTTACACGAGAGATGAGCTTGACGAAACAAATGGCCTGTTAAAGACGCTTCTTGAGGAGCTATTGACTGTGATGAAGGACAATCTGGATACCTTCATGCCTGGCTTCACTCATCTGCAGAAGGCACAGCCAATTACACTTGCACATCATTTTGGCGCTTACTTTGAGATGTTTCGCCGCGACCGCAGCCGTCTGACTGATATCCGCCGCCGTATGAACATCTGTCCGCTCGGTGCAGGTGCTCTTGCCGGAACCACTTATCCGCTTGACCGCGAGTACACTGCTTCTCTTCTGGACTTCGACTGTGCAACTGTAAACAGCATGGATTCTGTTTCTGACCGCGATTATCTGATCGAATATCTGGATGCATTGGCAATCATCATGATGCATCTGTCCCGCTTCTGTGAGGAGATCATCACCTGGAACACAAACGAGTATCAGTTTGTCGACATCGATGATTCCTACAGCACCGGTTCCAGCATCATGCCACAGAAGAAAAACCCTGATATTGCTGAACTGATCCGTGGAAAGACAGGACGTGTCTATGGCGCACTCACCTCTCTTTTAACCACTATGAAAGGGCTTCCGCTTGCCTACAACAAAGACATGCAGGAAGATAAGGAGATGGCATTTGACGCATTCGATACCGTTAAGGGCTGCATCAGTCTGTTCACCGGCATGATCGCTTCTATGACCTTCCGCAAGGATCGTATGGAAGCCAGCGCCAAAAACGGCTTCACCAATGCAACCGATGCTGCTGACTATCTGGTAAATCATGGCGTTGCATTCCGCGACGCACATGGCATTGTTGGACAGCTTGTTTTAATGTGCATCGATAAGAACTGCTCCCTTGACGAGCTCTCTCTTGAGGATTATCGCTCCATCAGCCCGGTATTTAACACAGATATCTATGAAGCCATCAGCATGAAGACCTGCGTAGAGAAGCGTCTGACAAAGGGAGCACCAAGCCGTACTTCCATGGAAGCACAAATTGCATTCTGTGAGGAATATCTGAGAAAAAACTGATCTGTCACCTCACATTTGCATGAAGCGTGAACTGCAACATCATTTTTCCAGTAAAAAGTCATTATCAATAACCGCTAATATACAAAATAAAAGGGGCAGCCGCACTAACATGTGGCTGTCCCTTTTGTTTTCGTCGTATTTTTTCTTACCCTGTAACTTTCTTATTTTCTCTATTTTTCCTGGAAACATACGGCTGTCGCATAGACATCCAGATACTGTATTCCTGCCGCCGTTACTAGATTTAGCGGTGTAATGCAACACTGATACACATCCTCTGCGCTCACGCCATCCTCTGCCAGACAAGTTGTAAAATTATGCAGGATCATATCCTGTCCATCTTCCTGTCCGATATACATCACAACATGACCTTTCATTACTAGAAGGGTACCCGGATTCATCGAATGAATCTGCTCAAGCTTTTCTTCCTGTGTCATACCTTCCAGTGATACTACTTTTGTTCCTGTCTGAGCTAACTCACTCGTGTTTCTCGGAAGAATTATCCCAAAACAGCGATATATGGCATTCATTGTTGAAGAGCAATCCATATCACCATTTGAATCACCCCATCCATAGGCCGTTCCAATCAGCTTTTTTGCCTGTTCCAGTATATTTGACTCTGTAAATTCCAGATACCCAAACTGAATGCCTTCCTGTGAAGTCTGTACCTCCTTTACTGTCAGCAATCCACTTTCATCTGCCTGCGGAATGGACACCGTCAGTGTTCCGTCCTCATCCACGCTTGCCGGAAGTGTTGTTCCCATACGAAGCACGTTATCCGAAAGCGTAAGTCTGGCATCCGTTACCACTGCACGGTCTGCTGTCTGCCATGCTTGCAGCGCATCCAGCGTACAGAATGCGATACGGCTTGTCTCAACCCATCCTCTGTAATTTGTCGCCTGCACAAAACTCCACACTCCATCCGCTGTCTGATGAACAACCGCAACCGGCTCTCCTGTCATCAGCATACTTTCCTGGATATAATCAAATGCATTCTCATCAAGTGATTTTGAAGCCTTTTTCCAGGTTGGAAATGCACGCACTGCCGCATTCTGTGTAATCACACCATATGAAATCGAAATCGTATCCGGGATTCCATCCAGATTTCTCCTTGAAAGGATCTCATCCTTTTCTGCCTGCGTCACTTCTGCGCCATCCAAATATGACCACTCACCATATGCATAACTTTCAATCCATGCACGCACATCATCAGCTGTCACCGTCTCAAGTGCCGTCACATCTGTAACACCGGATGCCTCATTTGCCATTGTTGCCTCATTGATCTGCTGATACAACTCGTATGTCTCCTGATTTTCATCTGCGTCTGCGCTTTGCACTTTTTCCTCACCCACGCCAGTTGTTTCCTCCGTATCTGTTTCACTCGCTGTAAGCGTCTGGCTTTCCGAGGATGCCGATGATGGCTTTGCCGCAAGTGCCACTGCTTTTTTTTGCTTTTCCAGCGTATTAACAGCATCAACAATACCAAGACCGTGTCCGCTCTCTGATTCCAGATGAACACTTCCCAAAACAGCCCACACTAAAACACCGCCCAGAAATACAATGCAAACTGACATTCCGATAACAAGTGCCTTTAAGCCAAGACCTCTTCTCTTCTTTTCATGTTGTTCTCTCTGCTTTCTCTTCAATATCCTTCGCCTCCAGTCTGCCCAACTTATATATGCATTCATTTTTATCTGTCTTTATCTTCTCCTGACCATGATAGCATCTTTCCCTTTTGATGTGTTTTAAGGATTTCTTACAATTTGCAGAAGTTTTTGTAAAAAAGCATTCTTATTGTATACATATTCCGATAAAGCCACATTTCTGAAAAAAAGTTACTTTTTCTGCCTGCCATGTTCGTTTTATATTTATAGTATCCATTTCATTTCAAATAATACTGTCAGTTTCTTTACCGGATTCTTTGCAATTTATAGTATAGGAATCAATCATCCTGATATCTTAAAGACTATATTGGAAAAGATGAAAAAGGGAAGAAAAGGAAGAGAAACTGTCATGTCTGAGATTACGATAACTGTCGGAAGGCGAATCCGAAAAGCAAGAAAAGCGAAACATCTGACAATGGAACAGCTTGCAGAACACTGCGGACTTCATCCTGCTTACATTGGTCAGTTGGAACGCGGTGAAAAGAATGCCTCTTTAACTACCATTGAAAAAGTTGCCTGTGCACTCGATCTTTCACTCGCTGATCTGCTTGCCAACAGCACTACTGTCACCGGAACTGCAAAAAATATTCCGGCTGATTGTCGCAATATCATCTGCACACTCCCATCTCAGTCACATGAAGTCATCTACGCTTTGCTGAAACAGATCATCAATCTGGATCGTTAATCGTTTGCACACCCCAATAAAAGTCAATTCATTTCACGAATATAAGGAGAACAAACTATGTCTGATATTGCCAAAGCCGTAGGAAAACGCATCTATGCAATCCGCATCTCAAAGCATATAAGCCGTGACACCCTTGCTGAACGTTCCGGACTCCATCCCACCTATATTGGTCAACTGGAACGCGGTGAAAAAAATGCAACGCTCACAACTCTTGAAAACGTATCAGTTGCCCTCAATGTGCCGCTTGAACGTTTTGTTGAGTATATCACCCCTGGAAAAGCTGGTGAAGAAAACACGATCAATCAATGTTATAACCTGATCTTAGAACAGACACCACGCACACAAAAACGCCTGCTTGCCATTTTACAGGATATTGAAAAGCTGTATACAACCAGCAAGACATCTTGAACAACCCCGCCTGACTACGTTGGACGAGGTTTTCTGCGGAAAAATGGATAAAAAGCCATAGGAGCAAAAAATACAGCACAATATGGTGTATTTTCTGCTCCTATGACTTTTTGTTTTCATTATTTATTTTTTGTGCGGTTCAGACACCACAGCGGAAGTCCGATGCAGCAAATTCCACCGACAATATTTCCAAGTGTTACCGGAACCAGATTCTTAAGCAGGAAATTGCCCCAGCTTAACTGCGCCAATTGTGCTTCCGTATAGCCGTACAGCTCCATTGCCTTATTTATATAATCCGGATTCATCTTACAGAACAAGCCTGCCGTTATGTAATACATATTTGCTACGCAATGCTCAAAACCAGCCGTAACAAACAACATAATAACAAAGAACGATACCAGAAGCTTACCACTGATGTCCTTTGCACAGATTGCCATCAAGACGGCTGCACATACCAGAATATTACAAAGAATACCAGAGGTAAATGCCTTGCCAAATGACAGCGTTGCCTTTCCGTATGCGACCTTAATGGTATAAGCTCCAAGCCCGCCTGCGGAATAATCCAGCTGACCACTGCAATATATCAGTGCTGTAAAGATTAGTGCTCCGGCAAAATTTCCAAGAAACACAAGCACCAGTACGCGAATGCAGTCTGCAATGGAAATGTGCTTTCCTGCCACGCCGAGTGCCATCAGACAATCGCCTGTAAACAGCTCTGCTCCCAGTAAAATAACCATCATCAGTCCTACCGGGAATACAACTGCAGCTGTCAGTCTCGCCAATCCTACATTTGCTACTGAATGTGCTGCCACACTGCTCGCTGCTGCACCCATTCCAATCATCATTCCGGCTAACATAGCTTTTCCAAACAGCTTACTCACCGGTGTCGCTGCTTTTGCTTTGCATCCCTGTGCATAGCTCTCTGTCGCTTCTTTTACAGATAAAAAGCCTTCCATAGTAAAATATCCACCTGTCTTCTTTTATTGCTGCCAGTTTTTTCACTTTCAATTTCCTGACAACTCCCTTATTATATCACAACTTTTTTTGATTGAACAGCAAATTTTTAATGACAGACTCTTTTTAACTGTGCTATACTAAAGCGGACGTAAGATATAAAATGCCGCAGCGAATTATTTGCTCCACGCTGAAACATGCGAAGCAAAATCAAAGTGCAGTTCTAAATCGTCACGAAAATAGGTTCTGCGATTGTCGCAGACATAGAAAGGCATGGTTCTTTATATGCGTATTGTCATAAAAATCGGCACTTCTACCCTTGCACATCGCACGGGCCGACTGAATATACGTCGTACCGAAGTGCTTTGTAAAGTAATCAGTGACTTGAAAAATGCAGGTCATGAAATTGTCATGGTTTCGTCCGGTGCCATAGGCATGGGTGCAGGAAAGCTCTCATTAAAAGAGCGACCGTCCGATATGCCTACGAAACAGGCAGCAGCGGCTGTCGGTCAGTGTGAACTCATGTATACCTACGACAAGCTGTTCGGTGCTTATAACCACACAGTTGCACAGATTCTTCTGACAAGTGAGGACATTGAGCATGCAGACCGCCGCCGGAATGTAGAAAATACTATGGAACGGTTACTTGCGCTTGGTGCCATTCCGATCATCAATGAGAATGACACAATCTCCACTGCTGAGATTGTCATCGGTGACAATGACACTTTAAGTGCGATTGTTGCCAGTGCTGTTCATGCGGATCTGTTGATTCTTCTCTCTGATATCGACGGACTGTTTACCGCAGATCCCCGCAAGGATCCAAATGCAACACTGATCGGCATAGTTCCCGCTATTACCCCGGACATCGAAGCCATGACATCCGGTGCCGGAAGCAACCTTGGCACAGGCGGCATGACAACCAAGATTCAGGCCGCGCGCATTGCAACAGAAAACGGCATTGACATGGTAATCGCAAACGGTGCCGATCCTGTTATCCTGTATGACATCGCAGATGGCAAAGCTGTTGGAACACGTTTTCTTGCACAAAAGACTCAGAAAAATCCAGGCAGCAAAACCGCCATGTCCATGGCAAAGGAGGAAACACCATGAAAGACACTCAAACTATATTAAAAGAAGCAAAATCTGCGGTTTCGACACTTGCTATCTTAAGCAGTGAAGAAAAAAATAACGCACTTCTTGCCATGGCAGACGCACTTATCGCAGATACTGACGCGATCCTTTCTGAAAACAAAAAAGATATGGAGGCTGCCAGAAATTCCATATCCGATGTTATGTTGGATCGTCTGCGTCTTGACGAATCCCGTGTCCGTGCAATGGCAGATGGTATCCGTGCTGTCGCTAAGCTGCCTGACCCAGTCGGAACGGTTCTATCTGAAATAACTCGTCCGAACGGTCTGCACATCAAAAAAGTTTCGGTTCCGATGGGTGTGATTGCCATTATCTACGAAAGCCGCCCAAATGTTACATCTGACGCGGCAGCCCTTGCATTAAAATCCGGCAACGTCTGCGTGCTGCGCGGCGGAAAAGAAGCCTTTCACAGCGCATTTGCAATCGTTACCGCACTGCGAAAGGGATTGCATGCCTGCGGCATCACTGAACATGCCATTAATTTGATTGAAGACACCAGCCGTGCCAGTGCACAGGAGCTGATGCGCGCAGTTGGACTGGTGGATTTGCTTATTCCGCGCGGCGGTGCAGGACTGATTAAGGCTTGCGTGGAACAGGCGCTGGTACCTTGCATCCAGACTGGTACCGGAATCTGTCACATCTACGTAGACAAAGATGCCGATCTTACGATGGCACTAAACATTGTGGAAAATGCCAAGATGAGCCGTCCGTCTGTATGCAATGCTGCCGAAGTCTGCCTGGTACACCGCGATGCTGCAGCAACATTTCTCCCTATGTTAAAGGAGCGTCTGTGTAATCCTTCACATCCTCATCCGGCACAGCTTCGTCTGGATCCGGAGGCACTGTCTATCATCACTGGCACTCCTGCCGGTGAGCAGGATTTTGACACAGAATTTTTAGATTATATTCTTGCCATACATATCGTGGGCGATGTGACAGAGGCAATCGACCACATTGCAGCGCACTCAACTCACCACAGCGAATCCATTATCACTCAAAATGAGCAGACCGCACTGCTCTTTACATCACTTGTTGACAGTGCTGCTGTCTACGTCAATGCCTCAACTCGCTTCACAGACGGCGGCGAATTTGGTCTTGGCTGTGAAATGGGAATCTCTACGCAAAAGCTTCATGCCAGAGGTCCGATGGGGCTTCGAGAGCTGACTGCATACAAATATGTGATCACTGGAAATGGACAGATTCGCATCTGATCACGCATTGAGCACTGATTTCAGGTGTGCATTTTGATTTCTCTGTAAATCTGTATGACACACAGATTGCAATCAAAACGTTAAAAAGTGCCGTGGACTAAGCCATGGCACTTCTTTTTTTACTATTTTTTCACACACCTCATGGATTGTTTTTATCGTCTCCACGTATCGCGTGACAAAAGAATCAGGATTGGGAAAATCTCCAGTCGTCCTGCCAGCATGTCAATGATTAACATAATCTTTGATAATGGGCTATAAATGGAAAAATTGCAAGTCGGTCCAACCATCTCAAGTCCCGGTCCGATGTTGTTAAAGCACGACAACACGGCAGAAAGGTTTGTTCCAACTGAAAAACCATCCAGTGAGACTACTAATAAGCTAAACATAATAATCAGCGCATAGGCTGCAAGATAGGCATTCGTATTTTCCAGCACAATCTCGGATACGACCTGCTTGTTGCTGCGCACCGCCTGAATACGCTGCGGGCGAAGCAATTTCTGGAGATTGCGGCGAAGGCTCTTGAATACAAGAAGCAGTCTTCCGCACTTAAAACCGCCGCCCGTACTTCCTGCGCATGCACCCACTACCATCAGACAAAGCAGGATTGTCTTTGAGAAGCCTGGCCACAAATCAAAATCTGTCGTCGCAAAGCCTGTCGTGGTAATAATACTTGCAACCTGAAAAAAAGCATGGCGAAGCGTTTCCTCAAATGTTCCATAAAAGCCTCTTAAATTGATCACAATCAGCAAAACACTTCCTAACACAAGTCCAATATAAAGGCGAAGCTCCTCATCCTGATAAACATTCTTAAACTGCTTCATAATGAGCATATAGTAGCAGCTGAAATTGACACCAAACAAAAGCATAAATACCGTGCAAACGTTCTGAATATACGGGCTGTAGCTTGCCATGCTGTCATTTTTTATACCGAATCCACCTGTTCCCGCTGTACCAAACGCAGTACATATTGCCTCCAGCACCGGCATTTTTCCAATCATCAGAAAAATAAAAGTGACTATCGTAAGCACGATATACAGAATGTAAAGGATTCCAGCTGTGCTGCGGATTCTCGGAACAAGCTTTGCAACATTTGGTCCAGGGCTTTCTGCACGAAGAAGATGCATCGTAAAGCCATCGTTTCGTCCGCTGACCGGGACAACTGCAAGCAAAAATACCAGCACACCCATGCCGCCTACCCAGTGGCTGAAGCTTCTCCAGTACAGCATGCCATTGGAAAGTCCTTCCACATTTGACAGGATAGACGCGCCTGTTGTCGTAAAACCGGAAACAATCTCAAACAATGCGTCCAAATAAAATGGAATCTCGCGTGAAATCCAAAACGGAAGGCAGCCAAGAAGACTCATCACAATCCATGCCAGTCCGACACAGACCATACCCTCTCTTGCATAAAAGCCCCTTCTTGCCTTTCTTCCGAAAAACAAAAGCACACCAGCCACCACAAGAATTACAAAAATGCTTACCACAAAACCCATGATCGCCAGACTATCCTGACCAGCCAGACTGATGATTAACGCAGGCACCATAAATACCGCCTCTGCCAACAGAATTAATGCAATCAGCCGCCCCATCATTTTATAATTCATAATTTTCCAAACTCCTTTGCAGACATTCCAGCATTATTGATAACTGTCCAGTATCTGTTTCTGTTATTGCTCAAAAATATCACCCAGCTGGTAGATAATATCACTCCTGGTCGTAACAACGACAACCGTATCGCCTTCGCGGATGACAGATTCACCACCCGGAAGCTCCGTAACGCCGCCATGTGTAATACATGTTACCAGAATGTTCTGCTTTACTTTCATACTCTTCAATGGTCGATCACAGTATGCCTGCTTTCCATCCACATGAAACTCGATCGCCTCTGCCTTTCCATCTGCAATAGAATGGACAGACACGGCTGCTCCTGTCTGATTGTGCATTGCCCGAATATAACGAACAATACCATTACAGCAAAGATCCTTCGGCCAGATCGTACTTCCGATCGGCAGCTGGTCGATCATGCTGCCGTTTTCCATATGACCAAGCTTCGTGATAACCTGTGAAACGCCGTGCTTCGTTCCATACAGGGAGATTATCAGGTTTAGCTCATCCATTCCCGTTGCAGTGACAAGTGCATCGCAGCTGTCAAGATTTTCTCTCTTTAATACAAAAGTATTGCTTGCATCATCATTTATGATCTCCGTCCTTGTAAGGAGAGCAGCCAGTTCCTCACAGCGCTTTGGATCCTTCTCAATCAAGCGAACGGTTATTCCGTCCTTCTCTAACTGCTGTGCAAGGTAGTAGCTGACACGCCCGCCGCCGCAGATCATCACGTGATGTACTTTCTTTGTTATAATGCCCAGATTGTCAAGCAAGGTTGCCAGACTGTCCGTAGACGCAGTAACGAAGATTCGATCACCTTCTCTTAAAATAAAGCTTCCGTCCGGTGCTACGACATCGCCCCTTCTAAGAACTGCACAGACAAGGACACGACATTTGATGACTCCGTTTAACTCGCTCAGTGCCACATTGCACAGACGGCTCTTCCCGTCCACACGCAGTTCAACAATCTCAACTCTTCCCTTTGCAAAGCTGTCTCTCTTTAAAAAGCCCGGAAACTTTAACAGACGCTCAATTTCAATCGCTGCCTGCTTTTCCGGGTTTACCGTAAGAGACAATGCGAATGTCTTCTGCATCTTATAAACCTGATCAGTGTAATCCGGATTACAAACTCTTGCAATCGTGTGAATGTCCGGATTGATTCCATGTGCCGTCATGCTGCACAGAAGATTTAACTCATCGGCACCTGTTGCTGCGATCAGAAGATCAGCATCGCGCACACCTGCCTGGAGCAATGTTTCCATTGTAGCACAGTTTCCCATAACGGCCATCACATCATATTTTTCTACATTTGCTTCAAGCACCTGCTGCTTGATGTCAATCAGCGTAACATCATAACCTGAGGCGCTCAACTGTCTGGTCAGCGTAGTTCCAACCTTTCCGACACCTGCAATTATTATTTTCATACTCTTTTCTTTTACCTTTCATCAAAAACAATGAATACGAACCTATGATAGCACAAAATAAAAAAAGTGCAAGGACTATTCACCGCATACAATGGGTGTTTGCCACATAATGCAATCCACAAATCAAAGACGGCACCCCGAAGAGTGCCGTTTCCAATTTTTTGTTTTTTAATTTTCTGTCCTCTATGCTATTTGTTATATCCATCACGGCAAATAGGTACGATAACCGATTGGAGCCTTAAAGAACACAGATGCCGTATTGATTCCAGTCTCTGGTGAACCTGCATGTACAATCGCACCGTTTCCGATGTAGATCGCTACGTGGTTCGGATTATTGTAGAATACCAGATCGCCCGGACGCAGCTGGTCATAAGTGATCGCTGAACCATAATTCATCTGAGACATGGAGTGATGCGGAAGAGTGATGCCTGTCACTCTGCTGTATACCTGCATCGTAAAACCTGAACAGTCTACAGAGCCGCCAACTGAAAGATCCGTGCCTCCATATACATAATTGCACTGTCCTACCCAGCTTAATGCATAGCTGACAACGGCATCACGAAGCGGTGTTGTACTTTCGGATGATGTTGTACTTTCCTGCGTGGTAGTTATCTCCTCTGATGATGTTGCGACAGTTTCCTCAGCTGTAGTAGTCGTCGTTTGCTCCTCGGTTGTCAAAATTGTAGTTTCCTCGGCAGTCGTAGTGGTCGTTTGCTCTTCAGTTGTCGAAACTGTAGTCTCCCCGGCAGTCGTGGCGGTCGTTTGCTCCTCGGTTGTCGAAACTGTAGTTTCCCCGGCAGTCGCAGCAGTCGTTTGCTCTTCAGTGGAGGTCGTGGTATCTTCCGATGCAGTCTCAGATGAGGTATCATTCGATGGTGATGGCTGTGTATCGGATGACGGCTCAATCTTTGCTACATTCAAATCGAAAGAAGAAGAAAATCCTCGATAACTTACTGTAATTGTGTTTACACCTGCGGATAATTGCCTGCCGATCTGATCGCAGTTCAATCCCTCTGTCACTGTCTGCATAGTGCCATCAACATAAGTAACGATGATATATAATTCACTTGCGCTGATTACTTCACCCTCGGTCTTGCTGCTGCCGGTGTAACAAGCTGTGACGCTCTGGATTGTTTTTATCACATCCTGAGTGTTGTCCTCTGCTGTTGTGGATGTAGTATTCTCAGCGGCAGCAGATGTTGTTTCATCTGCATTTGTGGAAGTCGCATTATCTGTTTGGTCGGATGCCGATGAGGAGCCTGGCTGTGTTGGACTCGTCTCCTCCTGACTTGTCGAACTTGCAGGAGTGGACGCTTCCGTGGAAGTCTCTGACTGTCGGCTCGTTGTCTGCGCCTCGGCAGATGCCGTTGTCGAGGTTGCTGAAGAAGTCTCGGAAATCGTTTCGCCATTTAGTGCTGCTGTCGCACGCGCTACCATCTCAGCCGTCTTTTTCTGCTCGCTCTGTGCGTCTGCCACCAAATCGGTATAACCTGCATTTGACGCATCACTTATGTAATATTCCCACAATTGATACGCATATGTACTTGCATTGTAAGCAGCTTGATAATCAGCAATTGCCATACGTTTTTCAAAAATAGCCTCTGCATCGCGAATATCGACCAGATAACTGTCTAACTGGTTCTTTACCATCTGATCGGTAATTGCAACGGCCTCTGCATGACGTGTGTAAAGTGAAACATCCTCTGTACGGACGAAACCTGCAAACTCTTCATTTATTGTGATCTTCACAAATCCGTTCTGAATTTCAAGAACCTTGTAGTCGCCGTCCTTATAAACGCTTCCCACGCTGTCTGCACTGCTCGATGCCGAACTGTAGACGGTTGCGCTATTTGCTGTCACCTTTGCGTAACGGTTCGTCAGATCCTCCTCGCTCGCCTTCGCAGCTGCACCAGTCAGCACATAATCAGAGGATACATATCCCTCTACTGCACCACTCTTGATCCGATACCAACTGCCCTCGTCGTTCTCAACCGTATCATAGATGGTAACAACGCAATTACTGTAAAGATAACCGATCACGCTGCTCGACACGGACGGTTTGTTTCTTACATTCAGGCTTGCCATTACGCTGACAAGTCCTTCTTCCTTTTCACTGGCATCCTCTGATGCCAGACTGGTCTCAACATTCTTTTTAGCCTTTGCGTCTGCAGCAGCCATGTATGTCGTTTTTTTCTTTTCTGACGCAGAAACGATATTACGAATATAATCTACAATGTCAGCCTCCGGTGTCTGACTGCTTGCATAGTAGTTATCAAGTGAAACGGCTATACCTGCAACTGCTGTGCTATACTCAATAGATGTAGTTGATGCTGCCGATACTGCAATACCCTCTCCTGTCGCCAGCGAAACGGTAAGGCAAGATACCAGCACATTTCTGCATAATTTATTCATATTTTAAAACACCTGTACCTTTCCGCAACCTGCAGTGCTACCTGCAAATACAAAGATTCCCATTGTTCACAGTTTTTTCACCGAATTATGCCCGTAAACGGTAGCAAAATACAAACTTGCAAACAAAACGAATTGTTACAATTTTATTACAAACTTTATTTTGATTATATCACATACAAAATGCTTGTCAAGTACCGTTTTTCTTGTTACTTTTTTATCACTTTTCATTTTTTTGTGTTATACTGATTTTGGGAAATCTGACGTCTTTTGATGGTCTGAATAAATCTCAAAGGATCCTTGGATATTTTTTCAGTTCTTCACAGACTTTTTATCTTTGTAACGTTTCAGAACTCCGCTCACAAAACAAATCTATGAGGTATCATAAGCTATGTCAAAAACAATTTTAATCACAGGTGCTTCCTCCGGCATCGGTCAGGCTGCTGCTCTGGCATTTGCTTCTCCTGGAAATCGCCTTATTCTGGTTTCACGAAAAAATAAGGAAGGACTTCAGCAGACATCCGACAGAGCTGTTTCAAAAGGTGCCGAGGTTCTTACTATCCTGGCGGATGTATCCAATTATGAGGAATGCAAACTGCTTGTGTCTCAGTCAATCGAGCATTTCGGCGCAATTGACCTTTTAGTAAACGATGCCGGAATCTCCCATATCGGTCTTTTTCAGGACATGATGCCGACAGAATGGCAGCGTGTAATGAATGTCAATATTGGTTCCGTAATGAATCTGTGCCATCTTGTCATCCCGTCAATGGTTCACCGCCATGAAGGACGCATCATAAACGTCTCCTCCGTCTGGGGAAATGTCGGTGCCTCCTGCGAAGTCGCCTACTCTGCCAGTAAAGGTGCTGTCAACAGCTTCACAAAAGCATTGGCAAAAGAACTGGCTCCAAGCGGCATTCAGGTCAATGCCATTGCGTTTGGTGCGATTGAGACACCGATGAACGCATGGCTGTCTTCCGAGGAAGCACAGGCACTTGCAGACGAAATCCCCGCCGGGCGCGAGGGTACAAAAGAAGAGGCAGCCCGGATGATCTGCATGCTTGCAGATGCACCGGACTACCTCACGGGACAGATTCTTACGATGGATGGTGGATGGATTTAAATTTACAGCTCACGTTTTCTTGGTCACGAAAGCGGTTCCACGATTGTTTTGTCGGCGTCACTTTTCAGCGATGCCCACTATGGCCTTTATTATGATACTGTATTTTGAGCAGCTCGCCTCAACGTTTCGCCTCGTAAAAGCAACTCGTCTCACCGCTAATCTAGATTATGAACATAAACCGCAACATCTTAACGTCCCGCCTGAAACTCTTCCATCATCTCTTCCTTGAACTGCTGTGTATACAGGTCATGGTAATAACCCTTCATCGCCATCAATTCATCATGCGTACCCTGCTCGATAATTCTTCCAGCCTTGACAACCAAAATGACATCAGCCTGACGAATCGTGGAAAGACGATGCGCGATGATAAAGGAAGTGCGGTCTTTTAATAAGTAAGAGATCGCATTCTGAATGAGTTGCTCTGTCTCTGTATCAATGGAGGACGTTGCCTCATCAAGTACGAAAATCGACGGATTTGCAAGTACGGCTCTTGCAAAAGAAATCAGCTGCTTCTCTCCGGTGGACATGGAGTCACCGCCCTCTCCAACATCGGTCTGCCAGCCCTTTTCGAGACGGTTTGCTACCTTGTCAGCAGATACGATCTTTGCCGCCTGAATCACTTCCTCATCGGTTGCTTCCAGTCTGCCGTAGCGGATATTTTCCATGATCGTTCCGGTAAACAGGTGCGGACTCTGAAGCACGTAGCCGAGCGCACTGTGCAGCCATGACTGACTGCGCTCTCTGTAATCCACTCCGTCAATTAGGATACGGCCTTCTGTCGGCTCGAAGAAGCGGCATGCCAGATTGACCAGAGTACTCTTCCCGGCACCAGTCTCTCCAACGATGGCTACAGTCGTACCTTCCGGTACATGGAGATTAAAATGTTCCAAAATATTCTCATTGCCATCCGGATAATGGAAGGTTACATCCTCAAAGGTGATATCACCTTTGATTGGCTCCCAGTTCTCACGCTTCTGGTCAAATGCAGTTCCGTACTTTGCAATAACATCCGGACGATCCTTGATCTGCGGCTCTTCCTCTAACAATCCGGTAACACGCTCAATATTTGCCTGTGCTGCTACAAGTTCAGACAGATTCGATGCAATATTACGGATTGGCTCAAACATATTTACCGCATATGTCGTAAACGCGGAAAGTGTACCCAACTGAAGTGCCTGTGCCAGCACAAGTTCACCACCCTGCTTCAATGCGAGTGCCACACCGATATAGCCACAAAATACAACCAGTGCAATATATAAGCCATTCATGCGAGCCGCCTTCACGCCTGCGGATTTCATGTCATCTGTCAGACCTCTGAAATGGCGGCTGTTTTTTTCTTCAATTACGAGTGATTTGGAAGTCTGTGCTCCTGTAATGCCCTCGTTGTACGCACCTGTAATCATGGAATTTTTCTTTCTCACCTGACGATTCCACTTTAAGATACGCTTCTGGAAAAAGTTTGTAAGAAGTACCAGCCCAGGTACGATTAACATGATCCACAGCGCCAGCTTCCAGTTTAATGCAAGCATGATGCCAAAGATTCCGACTACATAGAATAGTGCCCAGAACATATCGAGGAAGTTCCATGCAATCAAACCGCTGATTCGTCCGGTATCGTTCATGACTCTCGCTAAGATGTAGCCAACCGGAGTCGTATTGTAATAGGAAAAGGACAGCTGCTGAAGGTGATCGAAGCATGCCTTTTTCATGTTCCTTGCCATGTTCATCTCAATGACCATAGCGCATCGGCAGAAAATGACGACGCTGACAGTCTGTAATACAATCGTGCCCAGATAGGCTGCGGCAAAGATTTCGAGTCCTTTTGTCGTATTGCCGCCGATAAAATGATTGATCGCATACTGCTGAAACAGCGGCAGTGCGATATCCACGACCGCACACAGCGTATTAAAGATCAACGCAATAACCAGATATTTGCGAAACGGCTTCACAAATGGAAACAGTTTCTTCCAGATACGCCAGTCAAACGACTGATCATACTCTTTTTCTTCGATCTGCATATCAGTTTTCCATTCCTTTCTGCATAGTATCCTCTGCCTGCGTATTCATCTGAATATCGTAGATTTTGCGATAAATGCCTTTTTTCTTCATCAATTCCTCATGACTTCCCATCTCAGCCACAGCGCCGTCCTCTAATACCATAATACGGTCGGCCTGCATCAATGTCGTAACACGGTGCGCAATCAAAATGACGGTCGTACCGGCCATTCTCTTTTTCAATGCATCACGGATCATCGCATCCGTCTGCGCATCGACTGCAGAAAGTGAATCATCAAAAATCATAACCGGTGTGTGTTCGACAAGCATACGGGCAATTGCAACTCGCTGCTTCTGTCCGCCGGAAAGTGTTACGCCCCGCTCACCAACAATCGTCTCGTAGCCATCCGTGAAACTATCGATTGCGCTGTCCACACAGGCAATCTCACATGCCTCGCGAATAGCCTCAAAGTGTGATTCTTCCTTTGTAATGCCGACATTTTCCTTGATACTTCCGGAATATAAAAATGGCTCCTGAAGTACCATACCGATCTGACTTCTTAAGTAGCGGCGGTCAATATCACGGATGTCCACGCCGCCGATTGTGATCGTTCCGCAGCCATCCGGCAAGTCATACAGACGGTTTAACAGATGGACAAGTGTACTCTTTCCGCTTCCTGTATTTCCTAATATCGCAAAGGTCTTTCCTGCAGGAATGGTGAATGTAACATCCTTTAAGACAGGGCCGCCCTCCTCATAACTGAAATTCACATGGTCAAATACAATATCCTGATTGATCGCCGGCTTCGTGACACCAGGGCGGTCCTCTTCTTCCTTCTCGTCCAGAATATAGGCAATACGGTCAATGGAGACACCCGCCTTACTCATCTCAGAGACGATACGGCCGAGACTTCGCACCGGCCATGCCATGCTGGAATTATAGGAAACGAATGCGATAAACTCACCGACAGTCAGATTCCCCTTTACGGTAAAGAGAACACCCAGACAGATAACGGTCAAAATCTGAATACCGGTAATTAAATCACCGATGGACCAGTACAGACTCATAAACTTACCCAGATAAATCCACAATCCTGCAAAACGTTCATTTTTCTCGTCAAAGCGGTCGCGCTCGAAAGCCTCTCTGCCGAATGCTCTTACGACGCGCACACCGGTGAGATTTTCCTGAACTACACTGGATAATACACCCTCTGCCTCGTCCACTTCCTGAAAATGCTTGGCAATCTTGGAGAAAAAGTAGCCCGAATACAGAATAACGATTGGAAAAAAGGATACCGCGATCAGTGTAATTTTCACGTTCATTGAAAACATGATAACCATATAAAAAAGGATCAGAAAGATGATTCGAAATACTTCCATCAGCTGATTTGTGACAAAATTTCTCACAACATCAACATCTGAGGTGCATCGCTGAATGATATCACCTGTCTGATTCTTCACATGCCAGCTGTACGGCAGCTTTTGAATATGGTCATACAGGCAGTCACGAATCCCCTTGACAAAGTTCTCTGAACCCTTTGCAGAGAACACTTTTGAATAATAGTTTGCTGCAATATTTACTGCCGCCAATACAACAACAGCAATGGCCGCTATCGTAAGCATCATCCCTGGGTTGTCCTGTATGGTTTCCTCAGATAAAAACATCTTGATCCATGTCGGAATTTTGGACGGATCCTTTCCGAGTACGCCATCCACGCTGATACGGATGACCTGCGGAATAAATGCCTGACAGACGGTAATCAATGCCGAAAACAGAAGTCCTGCCAACATGAGTGGCAGACATGGCTTCAAAAACCGGACAATCAGCTTTGTCTTGCCGGTTTTCTTTTTGGTTGGTTCCATAGTATCTCTCCCCTTTCTCTCTTTTCACTTTTCGTGCTGATAATAATAAAAGTGCTGATCGCGGTTATCAGCACTTTCATTATATCGAATAAATGTATGGATTTCAATAGAAATCATTTTTAGAATTAAGCTGGTTCCAAGGGGTGCAACCCGGTAGTTTTACGAAGGCGGCTCGCCGATTGTTTTGTCGGCGACCCTTGTTCCCGCGGCACCTTCTACGCACCTTTTTGTCTTAATTACTGCGTAAGTCCGCTCCCACACGGGATCGCCTCGTAAAAGCAACTCGTCTCACCGCCATTTATGTAATAAAACATGTCTCGGAAGGTTACTCATCCTGAGTAAGTCGCCTGCGCACGGTAGTCGTCTCAACTCTGTGATCACTTATGGACGTTACCATAATCTCAAGATCCGGTGTGAGGACGGAAACTTGTGTGCCGTCATCCGGTACATAGCCGAGTTCGCCGAGCACGTAGCCTCCGAATGTGTCATATTCATCGAGAGGAAGTTCGATATCAAGTTCCTCTGCGACTTCATCGAGAGAAGCAACACCCTGAATGCGCCAGAAGCTGTCACCGATCTTTTCGATATCGCTGGGCTCCGGGGCTTCGTCATGCTCTTTCCACTCGCCTACAATCAATTCAAGCAAATCTCTCATGGTGACGATGCCGGCCATGCCGCCGTACTCGTCAATTGCAACAGCGAAATAATTTCCCGTCTTTTTCATGTTGGAGAAAAGGGATGCCGCTTTCATATTTTCCGGAACAAAATATGGCTTGCGAACACAAGTTCTCATCACTGCTTCTCTGGCATGATCCTTCGTGCGCAAGTATTCTCTGGCATCGAGAACGCCAACAATATCGTCGGTATCCTCACCGCATACAACAAAGAAGCTGTGGCGATTCTCGTAGATGACCTTTTCCCATTCCTCACGGCTTTCATCGGCATAAACGCAGACAACATCTTTTCGGTGGGTACAAATCTCGTCAACGGAAACATCGTTAAACTCAAATACATTTTGTATAAACTCATTTTCCTGCGTATCGATAATACCCTTCTGGCTTCCTGACTCTGCCATCAGGCGAATCTCCTCCTCTGTAATCTGCGCCTGACGATGAGGATCGACACCGCATAGACGAAGAATCGAGTGAGATGCCGCAATCAGCAGCCATACAAGCGGGAAAAAGACCGTCTGTGCAACATAGACGACAGACGAAAAACGCACTGCCATTTCTTCTTCCTTTTCTGCTGCCAGACGCTTTGGCACCATGCGTCCAAAAATCATCGTGACAATACCCCAAATAAGGGAAATTGCAGTAATACAAAGTGCATCAAACACACCTGGATTTAATGTCTGACCACTCTTTCCGATGAGCGCTTCAAGGGGATCGCGAAATACAAGTGCTGCGTAAGCGCTGCCTAAACACATGTTTGCCATTGAGACAAACTGCATTGTCGTCAAAAAGCGTTCCTGCTTTGCTTTAAAGCCGGAGAGAATCTCAGCCTTTTCTTCATCCTTTTTTCCGATTTCCTCTAATTGATTTTCATTTAACGAAATGATTGCCGTCTCTGCACACGTAAACACTGCGTTCAGTGCGATCAGAATGACCTGCAGAACAATTGCTCCTATCATGCGAGACCTCCCTTCGAAAATCCCGTCAGGATCTGCATATTCGTATCCGTATCCGCGTCGCCGCCGTCTTCCATGACGTTTCTTCCTCCTGTTTTAACAGTATTTTGTTGAAATAATATCCTTTTTATTGTATGATGTAGGCATGAAATTGTCAATGCATTTCGTATATTTTTTAAGAAAGGAAACATTTCAATGAGCAAATTCACACTTGACTGGAAGCAGTATGCAGCACTTGCAAGACAGGCTGTGGCTGAAGGCTGCGTGCTTCTTGAAAACAAAAATAACACTCTTCCTCTGTCAAAAGGAGAAACATGTGCCGTATTCGGACGCACTCAATTTGAATATTACAAGAGCGGAACAGGATCCGGCGGTCTGGTCAATACCAGCTATGTGCATGACCTGGAATATGCTTTAAATGAATCATCTCTTGTAATTGACGAAGAAGTAAAGAACACATATAAGGATTGGTTAAAGGAGCACCCATTTGATCTGGGAAATGGCTGGGCACAGGAGCCATGGTGTCAGGAGGAGATGCCTCTTAGCGATGAACTCGTATCCGGTGCGGCCTCCCGCTGCCAGACTGCATTGATCGTGATCGGACGTACCGCAGGCGAGGATCGCGACAATGCAGCAGAAAAGGGCAGCTGGTATCTGACAGATGCTGAGGAAGCCATGCTTGAAATTGTATGTCGTCATTTTTCACGCACGGTTGTGATCTTAAATGTCGGAAATATCATTGACATGAGCTTTGTTGACCGCTATGCGCCATCTTCTGTTTTGTACATCTGGCAGGGCGGTATGGAGGGCGGCTGTGGTGCCGTTGATGTATTGACCGGAAAGGTTCCGGCAAGCGGACGTTTAAGTGACACCATTGCTTATCATATTGAGGATTATCCGTCTGCACGAAACTTCAATTGTGAAGATACAATCCGCTATGAGGAAGATATCTACGTCGGCTACCGCTATTTTGAGACCTTTGCAAAGGATAAGGTTCGCTACCCGTTTGGATATGGTCTTTCCTATACAACATTTGATGTACAGGCATCTCTTGATATGTGCTCTCTTCCGGCAGGACTTGCAAAGGGTGAGATTTCCATAGATGACAGATTTCAAGTCACCTACGACGTCACGAACACCGGCAGCGCGTCAGGAAAAGAAACTGTACAGTTTTATGTACAGAAGCCACAGGGCGTTCTTGGAAAGCCATCCCGCGAGCTGATTCGTTTTGCAAAGACAGAGCTTCTTGAAGCCGGCGAAGAAGAGTCCGGCATCCTCGCGATTGATTTTTATACACTTGCCTCCTATGATGACAGCGGTATCACAGGACATGCTTTCAGCTATGTTCTTGAGGAAGGCACATATACCATCTTTGCCGGCACAAACGTGCGCAATGCAAAAGAGATCGGAAGCTTTGCACTTGCCGGCACAGTCGTCTTACAGGAACTTTCCCAGCAGCTTGCCCCGCGCCGCCATCTTGAACGCATGATACCAAAGGCAAACGAGTACGGTTCGTTTACTCCTGCAATTCAGGCTGCTCCTGTTTATTTGCAGCATTACACGGAAGATACCTGCCCGCAGTGTGCTGATTACACAGGCGATAAAGGCTATTCTCTTGACGATGTGAAGTCCGGAATCATTTCCATGGATGAATTTCTTGCACAGCTTTCCGATATCGACATGTGCCACATGGTAAAGGGTGAGGGTATGTCCAGTCCGAAGGTTGCTCCCGGAACTGCTGCTGCATTCGGCGGTCTGACACCGGCACTTACCCACTTTGGTATACCGGCCGGCTGCTGTACGGATGGTCCGTCCGGTCTTCGTCTGGACTGCGGCACGAACGCATTCAGTCTGCCCGGAGGAACCTTGCTTGCCTGCACGTTCAATACCAGCCTGAACGCTGATCTGTTTGAGATGGAAGGTCTTGAGATGCGAAATAATCATATTGAAAGTCTGCTTGGACCTGGTATGAATATCCATCGTTGTCCGCTAAACGGCCGCAACTTTGAGTATTTCTCAGAGGATCCGCTTTTAAGCGGTGTGATTGCTTCCGCTCAGCTAGAGGGTATGGGACGTGCCGGTGTGACCGGAACGATCAAACATTTCTGCGGAAACAATCAGGAATATCATCGTCGTTTTGTTGACAGCGTGATTTCAGAGCGCGCTCTTCGTGAAATCTACTTAAAGGGCTTTGAAATCGCCGTAAGAAGCGGTTATGCAAGCTCTATCATGACTACCTACGGCAGTGTAAATGGGCTTTGGACTGCCGGAAATCCACAGCTAAATACTGATATTCTGCGCGGCGAGTGGGGCTTTGACGGCATTGTCATGACCGACTGGTGGGCAGAGATCAACAATGCACCAGGCGACAAGCCATCACGTGAGAAATTTGCTGCCATGGTTCTTGCTCAGAATGATATTTATATGGTAACTTCTGATACCACACAGGTGATGGGCGATCTTGAAGAAGCACTTGCAAGCGGTCGCTTAGAGCGCCGCCATCTGGTTCGCTGTGCAGCAAATATCTGCCGCTTTTTGATGAATTCTCCTGCTCTGCTTCGCCTGACAAATAAAGAGCAGGCAATCGAACTTGTCAATGTACCGGAAAACGCACAGGTAACTTCCACGTTTGATATCACATATTATGATATCACCGGCACCACCACTCTTCCACTCACCGATATCTCCAGTGAGAAGGGTGACAGTCATATGTTTGGAATCAATACCGAGGGCTTTGGCACCTTCCGCATCAGCATCACTGCTTCCTCAAAGTCTGCTTCACTCGCACAAATGCCGGTATCTGTCTTTGTAGACAACAAGCTTTTTGGTACTTACAGCTTCAATGGAAGTGAAGGAAAGGAAGTAACGATCTCTCGCGAGGGTGACGTGTTCGGCTTCCACCACTATGTACAATTGTACTTTGCTCAGGGCGGTCTTGACCCGATCTCCATCACGTTTGAGCCGGTAAACATTGTTACAAGCTTTACGGATAAAGATTGATATGATACCAAGATCAAAAGGTCAGAAAGCCGATGCAAGCTTGCTTGCAAGAGGATTTTTGACCTCTTGACCCGCCAAAAACATGAACAAGATTACGAATGTTTTTGAAGATTGCGAATATCCGCCTGACTAGTAAAAAAAGGGCTTTCAGAGTGCGGTACGATTTGACCGGACTCTGAAAGCCCTTACTTAATCTCTGGCAATGCCACAAATGCCTGCCAGAAAAAACACCTGATCTGTTTTTCTTAGATTCCCTGATACTTTTCGCTCTGTGCCTTGATCAGCTCAGCATCGTCAAAGTAGTTGATCTTCATTGCGCTCTTTACCTCAGACAGTGTCTGTGCTGCAACCTCTCTTGCAGCCTCGGTACCCTTGCGCAGGATGTTATAAACCTCAGGAATGTCCTTCTCGTATTCCTTACGTCTCTTACGGATCGGCTCTAACTCCTCCTGAATGATGTTGTTTAGGAACTTCTTTACCTTAACATCACCCAGACCGCCTCTGGTATAGTGAGCCTTTAACTCATCCAGATTTGCATAATCCGGTAAGTATCTCTCGAAGTGCTCCGGCTTGCAGAATGCATCCAAGTACGTAAATACGGTGTTGCCCTCAAGGTGTCCCGGATCACTTACCAGAAGATGCTGCGGGTCGGTATACATGCTCATAATCTTCTTCTTTACATCATCAGCACTGTCAGCCAGATAGATGCAGTTTCCAAGAGACTTGCTCATCTTTGCTTTGCCGTCGATACCAGGCAGACGCAGACATGCCTGATTTGTGGAAATCAGTGCAGTCGGCTCAACCAGTACTTCATCGTAAACAGTGTTGAACTTACGAACGATCTCTCTTGTCTGCTCGATCATCGGAAGCTGATCCTCACCTACCGGAACGGTCGTTGCCTTAAATGCGGTGATATCAGCAGCCTGGCTAATCGGGTAGGTGAAGAATCCAACCGGAATGCTTGCCTCGAAATTTCTCATCTGAATCTCAGACTTTACAGTAGGATTTCTCTGAAGTCTTGCAACGGTAACGAGATCCATATAGTAGAAAGTCAACTCACACAGTTCTGTGATCTGAGACTGGATCAAGAGGTTGCTCTTTGCCGGGTCCAATCCGCAGGAGAGGTAATCAAGTGCTACCTCAATGATATTCTGACGAACCTTTTCCGGATTCTCAATATTATCCGTCAATGCCTGTGCATCCGCAATCATAATAAAAATCTTGGAATAATCACCGGAGTTCTGTAACTCTACTCGTCTTCTAAGAGAGCCTACATAATGTCCTACGTGAAGCCTTCCTGTCGGTCTGTCGCCTGTTAATATAATCTTTTCCATGGTCTTTTTTTTACCTTTCCTAGTTACTTTCGCCAGTCGAATGCCGACCTTTGAACCTTGGTATAATCATATGATGTTGGGGTCAAAATGCATTTTGACCCCTTTGATACCAGATTGCTACGTG
>CAVJTU010000005.1:0-69982 GCA_963652495.1 uncultured Oscillospiraceae bacterium | reverse complement strand
TTAGGCAATCCTTATTCTTACAGGCGTGTCCACTTCGCCTCTACCGTATAGGATAGTCATATCCACAACGCTACTTTTACGCATAATATTTAACGCACCATTTATATCAGCATTGAATGTTTTTCCATTTGCTGTTTTGTATAATCCACGATGCACCCGATTCCCACTAAACTGATATTCTTTTGGATTATCGTTGTTATAGACAGGAATCTCATCTTTATCCCAAAAACTTGCTTTTGAAGTATAGGATTCTTCCTGTTCTACATAAGTGATGCCATTAAATTCGCACATATAATCCAGCTTATCTCTAAGGTGACCATATGGTATATTCACAAAGTTTTGGTTATTCTGCTCACCGATATGGCTGCTTCTTTGGAAGGTTACATTGTAGCCAGCTATAAGAGTGCCTATATCATTGGCAACGCAGTAATCTATAATTATACGCGCTGTTTTGTTCATATAATCATTAACCTTATTGTTGCGGTCACGAATAATCGCTTTTTGCCTTTTTGTTGTTTTTTTGCCGAAGTGTTGCTTATCCTTAATCGTTTGCAAACGGGCATTTTCTTTGTTAAACCATTGGTTTATGGACTTAAGCTTTCTTCCATCGACAATGAATGACTTACCTGTGCTTGATACTGCCGTTATAAGATTATTTATTCCAAAGTCTAATGCAAGTGCATTTTGTGTATTTAGATTTCTTTGGATACATTCAGCTTCATATATATATTGAATCTCAAAGAACCTTGCTTTTCCCTTTGGCAGGATGCGTATTTCTTTAACTTTTTTATCAAGCAATACAGGTGGAATGGTTATCTCCACAGCCTTATGTGTCTTCTTAAAGCTGTTTGAAAATGGAAGTATCAACTTATTCGCATTAAGTCTTACAAAGCCTATAACAAGCGTGGTATATCCGTCTTTGGGAAGATACTGTGGCAGTTTACAATCTTTAAAGGCGTATCTGCCTTGTTTAGCAAGCTTTATCAAACTGAAGAATGATTTGAAACTGCCATCAACCTCTTTAAGTATCTGCTGAGCCATATTGGAATTTAATGCTTTGTAGTTAGGACTGTTCTTAAGAAGGGTATAGTTCTTCTCATACTTCAAGAATTTACCCTCAGTAAAGTAATACTGTCGGATATTATATATAGCTTCATTAGCAAGGTTTTTGGCTATATGGCAAAGCTCCTTAATTGTTTTATAATCTTCCTTAGATAGATGTTTAACCTGTTGCTTTACAGTAAGATACATATACTTTTTCTCCTTTCGTTAGATTTAGAGAATTTCTCTATGTATCTATTATACTGCATATTTTACCAAAACACAATACTGTAAGTAAAAATATAGTTTCTGGACGCTTACATCCCACCACCTAAAGGTAGTGGGTTTTACGCTCTAAATGGTCAATATGGACAAAAACGGTAGCTCGGTAACTATCGAAATACTTTTTCATCCCCAATGATTCTTAAAAGGCATCCATCCCGTATCTGGGTGAATGCCTTTCTTTAACTATTTCTTTACAAAATCATTTTTTGAGGCTCTTTAAAATAATCACTATACCAACAACTGCCCCGGCGAGTAATGCTACATTACTCCAAGAAAATTCAACTTGCAATTCCTCAATCGTTCCAAATACAACAAATGCCAGAATAGCCCCCAACGCTATTTTTATTGCTGGCTGAGACAGCATTTTTAATACTTGCTTTCCGACATAAAACACGACTGCTCCCGTAATAACAATCCCAACTATATATAAGCCTATAACAATTAACATCGAACCCATACTTCTCTTCTGCCCCTTTTTTAAAAACAAATTTTCTCTTTACTTTTCTTCAAGTTTTTTTGTATCTCCCCTCTCAAATCTTTCTATTATCATATCAATAGCGATTCCCACTGCTGATGTCGCTGCTAATCTTAATCCGCCTTTTAGTCCACCTAATAATGCCGTTTTCAAAATCGATGATTTATTATTCTTTGTATCTGTATCTTTTAACATACCAATCCTCCCTGTCACGTTTTTTCATTAATAAAACAAGATGCCAAGATATGTCATCTTAGCATCCCGCTCTACATGCTTTATTGATTTTCTGCTCTATGATTCTCTTTAAATAATCAAACTGGAATAAAATTAGTTCTTTATAAACTTGGCCAAGTATATTAATCTAAAGATTCCCAAGAGCATGGTGAATAACAATTAAAGTAATACTTACTATCTGAGTCTGTATTGCCACACAGAACCATTCTTCCCTTAAGTCTTTGAGCTGCTTCTCTTCCCTTAGTGCTGTCTTCATAATAAACTTTATTAGCCATTTTAGCTGCACTAATGATCTCGTCTCTCGTTAATTCTCCTGACATAGCTTTTCTCCTTTTCTGTCCTCCGCTGGACTCTAACCTTTGAATTTGCCTACAGTTTTCGCTCTAATACGATTATGGTCTCCTTCCATCCAAAGCTATTTATAGTCTGCTTTTCACTTCATACTATAAATTCCAAACAAACTTTCAATACCTTTGTCCGTTTTCATATCCACTCATGTGAGGTCGAATCGTATTGAGATATTTGTATTATAGCTTTCTTTTATTCGTATGTCAAGTCGAATTTCCATTTTAAACCAGTTCGTTTTTTCCCGTTTTTTCATACGATAATAACAAGAAACCGCCATTGGCGGTTTTTCCATCAATATATAAAGAAGGAGGTCTGTATGGAAATAGACTACAAAGAAATTGGCAGACGAATTGCCCGAAGACGAAAAGAACTAGGGCTTAAACAATTTGAAGTAGAGGAACGAGCTGACTTAAGTCAAAAATATTTATCAAACATTGAGCGAAGCATTTCGATTCCTTCTATAGAAGTAATTATGCGACTCGCAGCTGCATTAGATACTACACCAGATGAATTTCTGGTTGGAACACTGCATCAAAAGCCAGACAAAGAATGGAAAAATATTAGTGAATTACTGCGGAATATGTCGCCAGCACAGCTTTCGATGGCGAAAAACTTTCTAACCTGGATTTCTGAGCAAGAACTGTAAAATAGCACCATCGTAACGCAAATGGGTGCTGAGACGATGTGCGCGCTCTAAGTTCACGCGACCAAATGAATTCGTACAAAGCCTATGCTTGCATAAGGCTTTTACGAATCAATTGGTCGAAGTGGACAACCGTTCATGAACAAAACAAAGCTGCGTAGCAGCGATGCACGGAACGTGCAGTTTTGCGAATGGTTGTCCCGTGAACGTTGGCTTCGTAGTAACAGGTGCCCGCGGAATTGGGCCCACCGACAAAGTCACTCGTCGAAGCACCCTTCGTTGCCTTCGAGGGCTACACCCAAAACACTTCCGGTTTCCACAATCTTCCGGAAGGCCACTCCAACAAACAAAAAAAACACCCCGGCAGCCAAACACTACCGGGGTGTCTCTATTAGGAGATCCTCTCCTTGATAACCTTCAATCTCGTGAACTCCTCACGCTCTTTCTCCTCAAGCGCATTCGTAATATTCTTTACAAGTGCCTCATAGGTCGGAATCGTGATATTCTTCAGCGCATTTGCACGCTTCTGGGTCTTTTTGATGTTCGTTGCCAGACGGATTGCAGACGTCTCAATCGTAGACAGCTTAATGGTAAGCTCCTTTACACGATTGAAGGCCATCTGTGCCTCATCCAAGCTGACTCTGGTGCTGTAAAATGCGTAATTCGGTGTTCCTTCGCTAGCCTCTTTATTGTACTCCACAAGCGGAATCTCGGTACCCATGATGCTTCGCGTCTTGATCTTTACGGTATTCTCCACCGGAACGGTTTTCGCGATATCCTGCACCATATGGATACCCATCTCGATATTCGCCTGCTGCAGCGCTTCATAGGCTGCGCGGAAGGTCGTGTCAATCTCACTCTGGATGGTGGATGCCTGATCAACCAGTTCCATCATCTCTCGCACCAGGATGTTTCTCTTTTTGTCCATCAGGTCATAACCCTGTCTGGCAAGCGCTAACGAGTTCTTGGCTGCGATCAAATTTCCCTTTGTAGGGAACATATTAATATTCATAGCGCCTTCCTCTCCAAAGCTTATGCCTGCTTCTTATCACTGCCTGCAGCGTTACCCTTTGCCGCATCAGCATTTACATCAGCAGGAATATATTAGTTTGCTTTTGCACTTGCCTCTGCATTTGTTGCATCTGCATCTTTCTTGTCATAGTAAACATCGAGGATCTTTGTATCAATACGGTCGAGTTCTTCTCTCGGCAGCATACGAAGCAGATCCCAGCCGATCTCAAGCGTCTCAATGATGCTTCGGTTTTCATGCTCACCCTGTCCGACAAAATGGTTCTCAAATGCCTTACCAAATGCAAGGTACTTCTTATCCAGATCCGAAAGTTCATCCTCACCGATAACGCTCGCTAAGTTTCTGGCATCTCCTACCTTTGCGTAGCAGGAGAACAGCTGGTTTGCAACAGACTGGTGGTCGGCTCTGGTGTAGCCCTCACCGATACCGTCCTTCATCAGACGGGACAGAGACGGCAATACGCTGATTGGCGGGTAAATGTTATTTCCATGAAGGCTTCTGTCAAGAACAATCTGACCCTCGGTGATGTATCCGGTAAGGTCAGGAATCGGGTGCGTGATATCATCATTTGGCATAGTCAGAATCGGAATCTGGGTAACAGAACCGTTGATGCCGCGCACGATTCCGGCACGCTCATAAATGGTAGCAAGCTCCGAATACAGATAGCCAGGATAACCCTTACGGGAAGGGATCTCACCCTTAGAGGAGGAAACCTCACGAAGTGCCTCTGCAAAGGAGGTCATATCGGTCAGGATAACCAGGATGTGCATGTGCTGCTCAAATGCCAGATACTCGGCTGCGGTCAGTGCCATACGAGGCGTGATCAGACGCTCTACTACCGGGTCATTTGCCAGGTTTACAAACATGGTAACATGCTCACTTACACCGCTCTCCTCGAAGGTCTTGCGGAAGAACTCAGCAACATCGTACTTAACACCCATAGCAGCAAATACGATTGCAAATTTCTCATCGGAGTTGTCACCCAGAGAAGCCTGCTTTACGATCTGTGCAGCTAACTGGTCGTGCGGCATACCGTTTCCGGAGAAAATCGGCAGCTTCTGTCCACGAATCAGTGTAGTCAGTCCGTCAATTGCAGAGATACCGGTACGAATATAGTTACGCGGATACTCTCTTGTTACCGGGTTTAACGGAAGTCCGTTTACATCACGCTTAATCTCAGCATTTACCGAACCCAGTCCGTCAATCGGGCGGCCGATACCATCAAAGGTACGTCCTAAGATATCCGGAGAAAGTGCCAGCTCCATCGGATGACCGGTCAGACGGGTATGAGTATTTGTCAAAGACATATTCTCTGAACCTTCAAATACCTGAATCATGGCCTTATCCTCATAGCAGGCAATAATACGGCCAAGCTTTTTCTGCTTTCCGTCTACTACAATTTCAACAACTTCATCATATGCGGCATCTTTCATGCCCTCAATGGCAATCAGAGAACCGTTGATCTGACTTAAACCTAAATATTCAATAGCCATAACGGCTCCTCCTTACGCATTTTTCTCAATGACTTCATCGTAGAATGTGTCAATGTCCTTCATATACTGATCGAGCATATCCAGGCGATCATTCGGCACATCATACTTGATGTTGATGACACGGTCAAAGATGTTGCTCTGCTTTAAGACGCTCATCGGATGACCCATCATGACAAGTGATTTTGCCCTGTCGTTCAAATACAGGATGACGCGCATCTGCTTTGCCTGCTTCTCGATCGGCACGCAGGTATCGTCCTTGTGGAATGCGTTCTGCTGTAAGTATCCCAGACGGATAACTCTTGCGATTTCCAGTGTCAGCTTCTGATCATCCGGAAGAACGTCGGAACCGATCAGCTTTACGATCTCCATCAGAGCACTTTCCTGATTCAGGATAGCCATCAGACGGTTTCTGTTGGCAACAAAATCCTTTCCGGCATTGGCATTGTACCACGGTGTCAGATCCTGCATATACTCACTGTAGGAGGTCAGCCAATGGATTGCCGGGAAGTGTCTTGCATAGGCAAGAGATTTGTCCAGTCCCCAGAAGCAGCGAACGAAACGCTTTGTGTTCTGTGTAACAGGCTCAGAGAAGTCACTTCCCTGCGGAGATACGGCACCGATGATGGAAACACTTCCGACAGTTCCGTTTAAGTTGTGCATCATACCGGCACGCTCATAGAATGCAGACAGCTTGGATGCCAGATAAGCCGGGAAACCTTCCTCGGCCGGCATCTCCTCCAGACGGCCGGACAGTTCTCGAAGAGCCTCTGCCCAACGGGATGTGGAGTCTGCCATGATGGCTACGTGATAGCCCATATCTCTGTAATACTCAGCCAGTGTCAGTCCGGTGTAGATACTTGCCTCACGCGCTGCAACCGGCATGTTGGATGTATTTGCAATCAAAACGGTTCGATCCATTAATGGATTTCCACTCTTCGGGTCAATCAGCTCTGAGAACTCCTCAAGAACCTGCGTCATCTCATTTCCACGCTCACCGCATCCGATGTAGACGATGATATCGGCATCTGACCACTTTGCGATCTGGTGCTGTGTCATAGTCTTTCCGGTTCCGAATCCGCCTGGGATCGCCGCAGTACCGCCCTTTGCGATTGGGAACAGGGTATCCAGAATACGCTGTCCGGTGATTAACGGCTCAGAAGCGGAGTAACGCTTGTTGGTCGGTCTTGGTACACGAATCGGCCACTTCTGGGTCATGGACAGTTCTTTCTTTGTGCCATCGTTCTGAATGATTGTAACAATTGTATCATCAATGGTATACTCACCATCTTTTGCAACGCTCTCTACCGTACCCTCTGTGTCCGGCGGAAGCATACACTTATGAACGATCATCGGGGTCTCCTGAACCTCTGCT
Source organism: uncultured Oscillospiraceae bacterium (assembly GCA_963652495.1). Classification (GTDB taxonomy): domain Bacteria; phylum Bacillota; class Clostridia; order Lachnospirales; family Lachnospiraceae; genus Anthropogastromicrobium. The sequence goes on along the minus strand of CAVJTU010000005.1, from coordinate 63,061 downwards.
ATGATCGTTCCGCCAAATACGTGCTGTCCCGGCTCTACGGTAATGTGCGCCTGCCATTTCTTTTCACGATCCAGCGCATCTACGCTCAGACCTCTGGTGATGTACATGCCGCCTGCCTTTGCGATCTCGCTAAGCGGACGCTCGATACCATCAAAGATATTGTGAAGGATACCAGGTGCCAGTGTTACGGAGATGGCTGCTCCTGTTGAATAAACCTCATCACCCGGCTTTAATCCGGTCGTCTCCTCGTAGACCTGAATGGTGGTTCTGGAGCTGTCCAGACGAATGACCTCTCCTACCAGCTTCTGCGGTCCGACATAAACCATCTCACCCATACGGAAAGCGGTCTGACCCTTAATGTAGACAACCGGTCCGTTAATACCGTAGATGATTCCTCTAATATCAGCGGCCATTGTATTCACCTCCGTCAAACTGGAACTCGCCTTTAGCCTCGGCAACCTTAGAATCCATGGAATTGTCGATGAGAATATTTCTTGCCGGAATAACAGCCCTCATGCCGCCTCCGAAAGAATACTCGCTCATCGTCAAAAAGCACTTTGTCTCTTCCTCAAGGTCATGCTTTCTGGATGCATCTGCCGGATCCAGATAAATAATAATGTCATCATTCTTTGCAAATGCCTTTGCATCAATGATCTGTTTCTTGATCACCTCAATATACTCAGGTGTCTTTTTATATGCTTCTACAAGCCCATCAACCTCTTTAAACAGCTTCTCCTTAAGCTCTGTATCCTTTTGGCTTAAAGCGCGCTTATTCACAAGATGCTCATGTGCCAGCTTTTGATTTCCTTTTCTCTTTACGGCTTCCACTTCAACCGCCAGATCCTTTTCCTCCTGAGAAAGGATCATCGCCTTTCGCTCCTCAAACTGTGCGTCAAGCGCAGCCTGATATTCCTTGAGCGAGGCATCCATTTCCACTGTAGCTTCCTGAACGGATATATCCATAAAATGGTTTAATTTCTCTTCCAGTGTCAACTAAATCACCTTCCATTCTTCTGTTTACATTATATCATACCACGGATCGCTGGTTTCTTACAGAAACCACTGCATCCTCATGTCTGGGTGGGTTCAAAAGATCACTTTGTCTCCTGTATGATTACAATTTCAATCCTATCGCTTCGTTTACATAAGAAGTAATGAAGTCAGGCTTGCGGCCTGTTCCGTGGCGGTCAGGAACCTCAATGATCAGAGGCAGCTTATGATCCAGCTTCACCTTATTGATCAGCTCCGGATACTCTCTTCCGAACTTTTCTGTCAGCAGCAGAATACCGATTTCCTTGTCTTCCAGCGCACGGTCTATTGCTTCCTTTAATTCACCCTGTTCATGGACAACGCAGCCTTCAATTCCGGCCAGACGCATGCCCACGAGGGTGTCTACATTGTCACTGACCAAATATATCTTCATATTGAACTATGCCTTTCCTGACGTTGTTGCTACTGCTCGCGGGGGAATTGTTACGAAGCGCCCACTCGCGAACAATATTTACTCTTTTTACAGCTGACCAAGAATCATGAAGGAAATGATCAGACCATACAGGCAGACACCCTCTGCCAGACCTACGAAGATCAAGGACTTACCAAGAATGGAAGAATCCTCACTGATTGCACCTAATGCTGCGCTTGCTGCACTTGCTACGGCGATACCGCCACCGATACAGGAAAGACCGGTTACAAGAGCGGCTGCCAGATAACCCATACCTGTGGAAAGACCGCCTGCTGCGCTTACAGTCTCTGCTGCTGTCTCAGCTGCCTGTGCGTTTCCGCTGAACATGAAACCGCAAGCGACTAACATAATGCCGAAGAATGCTGCTGCATTTGTGCCAATTGTGAGCTTATAACGTGCCTTATTCTTTGTTCCGCTTAAGAAATATGCGAATGGAACGACGATGCTTAATACCAGTGCTGCAAATAATGTGATTTTAACTAACATGATGAAAATCCTCCTCTTATCTTTGCTTTGTAAATGTGTTTTTCTCTGACTTTACAGTTCAACTTTATCGTTTCTCTCAATACTCTGATTTTACTGCTTTGCATTATATGGCTCGAACTCTCTTCCATCGCCCTTGTAGAAACGGGAGAACATCTCGTAATATTCCAGACGAAGTACCTGAATACCAACGATCAATCCCTCCATGCCGCACACAAAGAGGTTTCCGAGAATAACGACTAAAATATTCGGTGTGCCGCTCTCTGCTCCTGCAAGCATCATGACAACCTCCATCATGGCTGCATGGCTGACAGCGAATGCACCGATACGCACGAACGAGATGGTATTTGAGAAGTAGCTAAGAAGTACCTCGATCAGCTCGAACAGTGCCTGTACGACGATCATAACCGCACCCGTCTTCTCGGCCGGTTTTTTCTTCTCACAAAGATCGGTCAGCTGCTCCTTAAATGCAATACAGATGAGCGGTATGATGAACAATACAACAAGCAGTGCGCCGCCCGGAAGGCTGTGACCTGTCATCAGCATCACGATGGCAAATACAAGCAGTCCATAGAATACCAGACCGGCAATTCCGTTTGTATCGAAGCACATATCACCGAGACTGTGATTTTTCGCTGCATTGATAATGTGAATTACCATAGTCAAAAGAATCAGTCCCATACCAAATGCCACGGCTACAATAAATACCGTATTCAGTCGGCCGATCATCGGAAGATCCGTCATATTGCTCATTGGACGTAACCATATCGGTTCTATCACATCCTCAAAACCAAAAATACTTCCGAACATGAATCCAAAGAAGGTGGAGAACACACCAGCCATACTGATGATGGCTGCAAGATTCATCTTCTTGAAGTGATACAGCAAAAATCCACCAATGACGAGCAGCAATCCCTGTCCGACATCACCAAACATCCATCCGAAGATGAAGGAATAGGTCAATGCGACGAAGATGGTCGGGTCAAACTCATTATAGTTTGGAAGACCATACATACGGATATACATCTCATATGGCTTGAACAGCTTCGGGTTGCGAAGCTTTACAGGCGGCTGTGAGACGCGTTTCTTGTTGTCATCGTGTACGATGCAGATCACATTCGGATCAGAATCAAGCTCTGCCTGGAGCTTCTTTGCATCGCGCTCGGTCATCCAGAAACAAATGATATAGAAGTTCTTCTTATTTGCACCTGTGACTGCTGCCAGTCTTCTGATATCAAAGTTTTTGGAGAATTTCTTAAGCTTTGCCACTGCAGCAAGGATCTTATCCTTCTTTGAAGAAAGAACATGATCGATCTCGCCCTGCTTTTTCTTTATTTGCGCTTCCAGATCTGTAATATTCTTTGTCAGACGCGTCATCGCCTCCTCCGGAGTACCCTCATACTCATCCGGGAGATGGAGTCGTTCAAAGTGAAGTGCCTTATAAACAGCATCAATCTTGGCGATCTCATTTTTCGGGCTGAAATAAACGCCCCATACATAATCCTGATCCTTATTGCATTCGTAAAAGATCGTATTGACATTTTCGTACGTGTACTTCATAAGCTTGTCCACGTAATCGACCGGTATTCTTCCGAAACGGTACTTTACGGACTTAAATGCGAGCAGCTTGTGAATATCATATCCGAGGTTGTTAAACGGAGTGATCTGATCCATTAACTCCTGAAGAGTTTCCTTGTCCTTGTTTAACTTATCAAGAACCTTTTCTGCTTCCTTGATCTGTGCATCTGCACTGTTAATCAACTCAACAGCCTCTTTTACATCCATGGAACCATCCGTCTTTGTCTCCTCAGCACCCATTGCGGACATCAGCGCGGCTGCTTTGTTTAAAGTCTCGCGATACGGATTGATCTCAATGAACGGCTTAAGTCCGGCTGTCTCGGAAAGCTCAGTCATTGTGCTTTCCAGCTGAAACTCATACTTGGACAAATGCTGCTCGATTGCTCTGTCAATATCATCTTTGGGTCCCGTAATGCTTAAGAATTGCATTTTTTCTATCATGGTTACCCCTCGACTTTCCTAAATAAACTGTAACTGTTCAGTACCTTCATATGTGCTGTTGGTTTGCCAAACGTTACAATCGACTTACTTTTTTTTGCACATGCTTCAACCACATGCTCACTCCATTACTGCATATTTCATCAGCTTAGATGATGGGATTCCATAGCGGATCCCCTCGATAATGGATGTGATACGTGTAATTTCATGCTCTTTGCGGTACAGCAGCGCATTGAGCGGTGCAACTGAATATGGATTTTTTCTGCCGGCGAGTTCATAAATATGCTCAACCAGCTCGGTGTACATCTTTTCCACAGAACGAATCTCAGCAAAATCGTCTGCGTATTTCTGACCGTAGTAGCCATTTACAATCAACGCTCGTGCTTCCTCATAGGAAGGTGCCTCTACGATGGCCTTGATGTCATCCGGTTTTAAATGATAATAGCTCGGAACCACCATCGCATACAGCTCTGGCGCTGTCATCCGATAGTTTTTCTTCGCACGCATTAGCCACTGGATATTCAGCAGATCGATACGTCTTCCATAGCTGTCCGCAATGATCTGTCTTTCTTTTCCTTTGAGAAGCTTATCCTTCTGCTTCCAGACATAGCTAAAATAAAATACGTCAAGACTGCCCTCATAGTCAAACAGGCTTGGCTCTTCGGTATGGCGTATTGCATCAAGCGGATAGAAAAAAGGCGTATTCTTTAACGCTTCTATCAATTCGTCCACCGTTGTGCTGTTCTCAATCACATCCGTGTCCAGATGCGAATGACGCTCAAAAAACACCCTGCGGTATGCCTGATCCTCTGGGATACTCTGACCGGAAATGACCTTTCTAAGGCAACCTTTTAAATATGCTGCCTCATAGTGCAGAAAGTAAAAATCCAAAAATGCTCTCTGCTCACCTCTGGCAAAGCTGTACAGACGATTGTAATCGTTGTAGAGCGAGCCCATGAGCGTCGCCTCGATCATTCCTCTGTGGCTGTCATGCTCATCAAAGTCCCTCAGCAGCGGCTCATATTCAGAAAACTGCCTCAAATAGGCAACTGCTTCTCCGACACTGGCACAGGATGCTAACTGTTCATACTGTTCCCGGTTCAGAAGCTTTCCTCCCATGGCCCGGGCTTTTGCACTGATACCGCTGTAAGATAAGATACCAGAAATAGTAATCACCCCATTTCATAAGATTTTTTCGGCACAATAAATAAATGGTACTGCAAAACTTATCGTGCTGTAATCTTTGCCAGCAGCTGCTTGGCGATCGCCGAATGGCTTTCCTCATAAGTTCGATCCATGTGGGCGAGCTGTCTTTCAAGTTCTTCTTTCTGAGCCTTGAGTTCTTCCTCGATCTTAGCCTCAAGCACTGCCTGCTGCTCGCTGATCTTTTTGTCAGTCTCTTCATGAACCTGCTTTTCAAAGGCTGCAATTCTGGCATCCTGGTCTTTGGCCATCTGCTTTTTCTTTGCAGCAGCTTCATCAATAATTGAAGTCGCAGCTGCTTCTACTTCACTTAATCTTTGAATGATCTGATTCATATGCATGCCTCCTTTTTTGCATCACCATTATAGTATATCGTTATAAATTTGTCATTGTCGAATTGTTTTAAAAAAAATCCAAACTCATCATTTGTTTTTTGTCAATTTTCTTTCTCTTTTTTTGCCTTTCGTTGACTTTTACGCATGTTTCATATATACTTTAATAGGTAGAAATTTCACATGAGGGAGGTTTGTATTATGAAACATTTTGCTGTCACAATTACCAGAACCTGCGGTGCAGGCGGTACTTCCATTGCAAAGATTCTTTCTGCTCATTATGGAATCGAATATTATGACCGCATGCTGCTTCGTCTGGCTGCCGGAAACAGCGGTATTAATGAAGCTGTCTTTGCAGCTGCCGATGAGGATATGAAAAAGAGTCCCCTGTTTAATGCATTTAAGAGGGTTTACAATGGAGAGCACATCCTGCCGGAGAAGAGCGAATATGCCACAAATGATGACTTATTTGCTTATCAAGCAAAGGTTATGAAGGAACTTATCAAAGATAACTCTTTTATTGTAATCGGAAGAGGCGGAGATTATGTATTAAAGGACTATCCTTATCTTGTACGTGTATTTGTTCATTCCAATTATAAAGATTGTCTGGCTCATGAGATGGAGATCATGCAGTGCAGCGAGAAGGATGCCGCAGACCGTATTGCAAAGACGAATAAGTATAGGAGTGATTACTACAAGCATTTCACCGGGAAAGAGTGGCTGGATGCAAGAAATTATGATCTGGTTCTTGATACAAGCCGTTATACCTATCAGCAGTGCGCAGAGATGATCGAAGCGATCGTCGCAGAGCGCATGAAGGACTGAGAGGGCTGCCATGAGATTACGCAATGTCAGAGGCGCACGCGAGGAAATGTTAGTGAACCCGTTCGTGATTCAAGAGCCGCAGCAATATAAGGGACGCGTGGCCGCTGAAATCTTCGGCAATGACCACCCTGTCTTTATCGAAGTCGGCATGGGAAAAGGTCAGTTTATCACATCTCTTGCTGCACTTCATCCCGATATTAACTATATCGGAATCGAGAAGTACTCTTCTGTTTTGATCCGCGCGATTGAAAAGCAGGAGGAACTTCAGCTTCCCAATTTAAAGTTTCTTCGCTTTGATGCCGAGTACCTTCCTGATATCTTTGCACCGGGAGAAATCGCTCATATCTACTTAAACTTCTCCGACCCATGGCCGAAGGACCGCCATGCAAAGCGTCGTCTTACAAGCAGCCGCTTTTTGGCGCTGTATGACCAGATTCTTGTCGATGGCGGTATCGTTGAGTTTAAGACAGACAATCAGCCATTATTTGACTTTAGCCTTGAATCTGTTCAGGAATCCGGTTGGACACTTCTTATGCAGACGCGCGATCTGCACCACAGCGAGTTTGCCAAAGGCAATATCATGACTGAGTACGAGGCAAAGTTTTCTGCCATAGGAAATCCGATCTATAAATTAGAAGCGGTACATGAAAAGACAGAAAATGTGAATACAAACGCGATAGAATAATGTTGGGGACAGACTGATACGTCTGTCTCCATTTTTTCCGACTCATTTTTACCCATATATTTTTTAACTGAATCAAGTAAGTCCTGATAAGCTGTGAAGCAGCTATCCGGTGCAGAGCTACGCAGCGAAGCGGATTGCGAATATCCGCTTGACTGCATATACTGTAACAGTAGTATTTGTCTGGAGATTTCTATGCGCTGTCATCCATTTCGTAAATTTATCATCCGCCACACCTGTTGTCCATTCTTTGACTGCACACTCCTTCACCTGTACCGCTGCTTTCAGACTGCCGCCAAAGCATGTGCAGACTGTCCTTTTGCCTGCTGCGGCAGAAGGAACGGCTCTGATGGAAAGAGGTATAACGAGAAAGAAACGAAAAAAAACAAAGGCAGCGAAAAGAAAAACAATCCGTGAAAAAGCAACTCCATGGGCCGAAACTGTCGAAAATGCATGTTTAAAATATTTTTTCAATTTTTTTCAAAAAACTGTTGACAAATCCATTGCACTGTGATAGTATACTGAATGTCGCGTGAGTGACGAACAAATAAGCGCTTCTAGCTCAGTTGGTAGAGCACCTGACTCTTAATCAGGGTGTCCAGGGTTCGAGCCCCTGGAGGCGCATCAAGTACCGGTTTTGGAGACATAAGAGCTCTGGGGTCGGTGCTTTTTTGTTTTCCAGCTCACTCGTCCGTACATGTCTGGAAGAATCCCGTGCTTGCACGAGGATTTTCCAGACTGCACGGACGAAGGGAGCGCCACTCAATGAGCAAAACAGCTGCGAAGCAGCGATAAGCACGGAACGTGCGGTTTTGCGAATTGGAAGTGGCGCGAGTGAGCTGGAAAGCGGAATGGAAAATAAGAAGTTTTATAATTCTTTTGCTTGACAAAGGTGCTGTAATGAAATATAATCCTTATTAAGAACAAATTCTAATAAGGAGGGCGAATGGAAAGACGAAATACAATTCAAAAGGATTTAGTTCTAAAAACTCTTTTGAAATTGAAGCGTCATTTGACTGCTGAAGAAGTGTATGAATCTATTAAAAAGGATTATCCTAGAATTGGAAAGGGAACAGTCTATCGAAATCTGGGAATTCTGGTTGAGGAAGGCGCCATCCGAAAGGTAGAGGTTCCGGATGGACCAGATCGCTTCGACTTTACGTTGAAGAACCATTATCATGTCAAATGTATCAGGTGTAAGGAAATATTTGATGTGGACATAGATGTAGACGAACTTCCGGATCTCAGAGAGAAAATTCGTGACATGCAAGGCATGCAATTTTTGGATTACGATATTTTTTTTAAGGGAATTTGTTCATCCTGCAGGGATGCGCAGTCTCAGCAGGTAGTCTCTCACTCTAAAGTAGTGGGATGAATTGTCAGAAAAATATTAGAAAAGAAAACGGAGGAAACAACAATGGCAGCAAACAAATACGCAGGAACACAGACAGAGAAGAACTTACAGGAAGCATTCGCAGGTGAGTCACAGGCCCGCAATAAGTATACGTATTTTGCATCTGTAGCAAAGAAGGAAGGCTACGAGCAGATGTCCGCACTGTTTTTAAAGACAGCAGAGAATGAGAAAGAGCATGCCAAGATGTGGTTTAAGGAGCTTGCCGGAATCGGTGATACCAAGGCAAATCTGGCGGCAGCAGCAGATGGCGAGAACTACGAGTGGACGGATATGTATGAAGACTTTGCAAAGACTGCAGAAGAAGAGGGATTTCCGGCATTAGCAGCAAAATTCCGTGCAGTTGGCGCGATCGAGAAGCATCATGAGGAGCGTTATCGCGCACTTCTTAAGAACATCGAGACAGCACAGGTATTTGAAAAGAGCGAAGTAAAGGTATGGGAGTGCCGCAACTGCGGACATATCGTTGTCGGAACAAAGGCACCGAAGGTCTGTCCGGTATGCGCACATCCGCAGAGTTACTTCGAGGTCCATGAGGAAAACTATTAAAAAAAGATTGGTAACGATTCAGAACACCATTCGCAAAATCACCTCTGTGAGGCTTTTTTAGTGATAGTTTGATAAATAGAATAAGGTCGGTACTGTAGCGATATGCAGTATCGGCTTTATTTTTTTCCTTCCTTTCGTATGAATGATAAAGCAAAGAGCCTTTTTCGCTGGCAAAATATCGAACGCTGTGCTATACTTGTAAAAAATATAAGAAGCAGGAAAGTTGATGGAGAATATATGGAAAAACGAACGGGAATTTCATTGCATGGCAACGTTGATATCAGTTACGTAAAAAGCGTTGAACCGCATGATATGACAGTGAAGCATTATCATGAAGGGTATGAAATTTATTTTCAGGCAGATGGAAGCCGTATTCTCTTTTTAAAGGATACGCAATATCTGTTAAAAAAAGGTGATATTGCTGTAATGCTTCCATATGAGCTCCATTATGGTGAGAGTGCGCAGCAGACCTACTACGAGCGTTATACCGTTAATTTTAAGGGAAATTATCTTGAAACCGTTCTGGGTGATGAGGGAAAGAGCTTGCTTTCGGGTCTTCATACAGGTGTGATGACGCTGACAAAGGAACAGAGCATGCAGATGGAGGTATTATTTCAAGATTTATACAGCCGAAAAAAGAAGAGAAATGTGTTGGACGAAAAACTCTTTTGCTGTGAGCTTGTATTGATTCTTTCACGGGTTGCCGATTTTTGCAAAGAGCAGGAAGCGCAGACACACCGGCTTTCGGGTACGCTTGCATGCGCAGTTGACTATATAAATAATAATTATGAAAAATCGCTTACATTGGATGAAATCGCAATGCAGTCTCACATTGATAAATATTATCTGAGTCATTCATTTAAAAAGAATATGGGCATTTCTGTCATGAATTATCTCATGCATGTTCGAGCGCAAAAGGCATACTATTATTTAAATATGCTTGGAATGAACGTAGAGCAGGCGGCGCAGAAATCAGGTTTTGCCAACTATGGAGCAATGGAGCGTGCATTTGAAAAAATATATGCTGCCACGCCTATGCAAATCAAACAAAAAGAGAAAAACGAAAAAGACAATAAATAAAGAAAAATGCATCATAAAAAAGCAATAAATAAAGAAAAAAATCCCCTAAAAATGATAACATGAAATCAAACAAAAAATAGCTGCCCTTTTTTGCTTAGTAAATTTTGAAAAATAGAAATACGGAACAAGAAAGCAATGCAGCCAGGAGGTTTTTATGAATAACAATTATAAAATAACAGATTTTGATACAATACAGATGGCAGTTGATGCGTGTGCAACAGCTGGAGGTGGAACTGTTCTCGTCCCAATCGGCGAATGGCATACAGGGCCAATCCACTTAAAAAGCCATGTCCATATCCGATTTGAGACAGGTGCAAAACTTATTTTCAGCGATGTATTTGAGGATTATCTTCCGGCAGTATTTACACGATGGGAGGGACTTGAGTGCTACAATTATTCGCCTCTTATCTATGCGTATCAGTGTGAGGATATCAGCATAACAGGTGACGGTATGCTGTACGGAAGCGGAGAAAAGTGGTGGCCATGGAAAAAGCTGCAGCAGGCGGCAGCAAATGAGCTGTGTTATGCACAGGCAAATGGAGTGCCTGTCGAAAACAGAGTCTATGCAACCGAAAAGGCAGCGCTTCGCCCGTCCTTTATCCAATTTATCGGATGCAGCAACGTACTCTTATCAGACTTCACGATACAGGATGGCCCGCAGTGGACAATTCATCCTGTATATTGTGAGCATGTAACGGTGCGCAATGTAAATGTCATCACGAAGGGCCCAAATACGGATGGATTAAATCCGGATTCGTGCAATGACGTTCTGATTGAAGGCTGTCATTTTGAGACAGGTGATGACTGTATTGCAATCAATGCAGGTATGAACGAGGATGGCTGGCGCGTAGGACGCGTATGCAGAGACATTACGATCCGAAATTGCACGATGAGCGGCGGTCACGGCGGCGTTGTAATTGGAAGTGCAGTATCCGGCGGTGTCGAATCCATTCATGTATCGCATTGCAACATGAAAAATACGATGCAGGGCATACGAATCAAGACAATGCGCGGCAGAGGAGGCTTTATCAAGAATGCATCATTTTCCGATATTGAGATCAACGATGCGTCACGTCAGGCAATCCAGATCAATTCATTTTATGAATCCAGCACGGTAGTGCCGCTTACGGACACACCATCCGAGTTGGACGGCATTACGATTGAGCGTGTACACGGCTGCGGTGCAGACCAGGCAATTCAGATAAAAGGTCTTCCGGAAAAACCGCTGAAAAATATTGTGTTAAAGGATATTGATTTAAAGGCAAAAAAAGGAATGACGGTACTGGATACGGACAGCATTCAGATGGAGAACGTGAGAGTAGAACACGAGTAAGGAGGAAACATGCTTCGCTTATTTAAAATACATGAAGTTCGGATCAGTACCGAGTTGGAATGTCTTTGGGACTTTACAGTGGAAGAAAACAAAAAAACAGTATCGGATGATAGTTCCGGGATGGATTGAGCAGAGTCCTGATTTTCTGGACAAAAGAGGAATTGGCTGCTTGCTGGATCCGGTTAAATTGACTTGACAGAATTATTAAAGCATTCTATACTTAAAATAAATTAAGAAAATGTGATGATGCAGATTCAGACGATAGCGGGTCGATAAATAACGCAATTAAGAACTGTTATATTTGCATCGTAGCAATCTGGTATCAAAGGGGTCAAAGTGCCTTTTGACACCAACATCATTACATCATTAAATATAGAATGGAGGCGTATTTATGGCAAGAAAATCAGTACGTCTGTCAGATATAGCAGAAAAACTCGGTGTCAGTACCGTAACGGTTTCCAACGCGCTTGCCAACCAGCGCGGTGTCAGCGAAGAGCTTCGTGAGCGAATCAAGGCGATGGCAGAAGAGATGGGGTATCATGCACCGGGTTCACAGGCATCGTCAAAGACAGCAGTGAATATAGGTGTACTCGTTCAGGAACGCTACCTTGGAAATGGTTCTTCCTTTTACTGGAGGCTCTATCAGGAGTTGGCGGTCGCTTGTGCTGCACATAATTGTCTTTTGGCATTCTGCGTATTAAAACCAAGTGAAGAAAAAAATATCGAAATTCCGGTTATGGTAAGCGATCATCGCATAGACGGACTGATCGTGATGGGGGAAGTCAGCAGAGCCTATCTGCGAAAGCTTGAGAAAGAGTCCGGTATGCCGATGGTATTTCTGGATTTTTATGCAGCAGAGTTTGATGTGGACTGTGTCATTTCCAATAACTTTTATGGCATGTATACTGCGACAAGGCATTTGATAAAGAAGGGACACAAAAAAATTGCATATGTAGGAAGCATAAAGTCAAACAGCAGTATTGTTGACCGCTATTTTGGCTATTTAAAGGCAATACGTCAATATGATATTGAGGAGCGTGAGGACTGGATTATAGAGGATCGCGTGCCGGGAACCATGGAGATCATAGAGCCGGATTTGCCAAAGGATATGCCGACAGCATTTGTATGCAATTGTGATCAGACTGCCAGTATGCTGATACGCGGGCTCGAAAGCAGAGGATATCGTGTGCCGGAGGATGTGTCTGTCGTAGGTTATGACAACTTCCTATTTATGCCGGTATGTGATATCGCAATCACTACATATGGCGTGGATATGCCGGAGATGGCGAAGGCCGCAGCGGAGCGCATCATTTCCAGAGTAAAAAGACTTGATAAGGGCCCCGGCCGATTAAGTGTCATCAGCGGACAGCTGATCGAGGGGCAGAGTGTGCGCACGCTTTAGTCGGATCAAAACGAAAAAAGAAAGAAGAGCAGATGCATCAATGGCGATGTGTTCTGCTCTTTGCCATTTTCGGGAGGGATGCAGATGCAAAAACACGTTGGATTGCGATTAAAAGATAAATGGAAAAAATCAAATTATATTATCGGAGTGATTTTGATTCTTGCAATCGCTCAGATGGCAATGATCTTTGAGGGTGTGTGGCTGCAAAAGTCAAGCACCGAAACACTCCAAAAAGCCTACAGCAATCAGCTTATGTATCGCACACTTGCGTTGGAGCTTGGAAGGTATTCCGATTATTTGACGAGCGAGGTGCGTAAATTTGCCGTAACGCAGGATATGCAATATTTTGAAAATTATTGGAATGAAGCCAAACTTCAGATGCATCGGGAAAAAATCATCGCTCAGATCGAAGCGGCAGACATTCCCGCATCAGAGGAGCGAAGCTTAGAGCTGGCAAAATATTATTCCGATACGCTGATGCATATTGAGATCAGCTCGATGCGTCTTGTATTAGAGACGATGGATCCGACAGAATGGGATACCATAGATACAAAAGACAAGAATCAGAATGAAAAAAGCGATGAGGAACAAAATGCATTTCTTGCAGAATGCATCCGTTATGTGAAGGAATATCCACTCGAAAGTGACTATCAATTGGAAGACAGTGGACTCATCAGCGATGAACTGAATAATCAAAAGGCGCACAAGGCACTGCTGATGCTTTATGGAAGTGCCTACGATGCGTATAAGGGGTTGATTGACACCAACATTGAAAAATTCCAGACTTCATTGAATACGAGGCTTGCAAAAGAAGTTTTGAGTGCACGCCGCAGATCACAGCAGGCCATATTTTTGCAGATTTTCTTTGGCATCGGAGAGATTGCAGTTATGGTATTCATTCTTGTGATTTTCCAGAGGTGGTACATCAAGCCTGTTATCCGCTATAAAAAGACAATCGAGCACCAGCATGGCCGCCGCCGCATGTTTGTGGAGCCGGAGGGTGTATGGGAGCTGCAGGAGTTTGCGCGTGAGTTTAATGCACTGTCTGCCGACATGCTTTCTGAGCTTGTCAAATCGGAAAAGATCGAGCAGGAACTGATGGACGCAAAGCGCCAGGCCGAGAAAGCAAACAAAGTCAAAACGCAATTTCTTACGCAGATGTCGCATGAACTTCGTACACCGTTAAGCACGATATCGGGCTATCTGTTTTTGCTTGAAGATACCAGAATGTCAGGCGAGCAGCGACGCTATATGGAAAATATTCATCTGGCTGCTGATATTTTGCTGGAGGAGATCAATGAGATTCTGGATTATTCTAAGTTGGAGTCCGGGCGAATGACATTTGAAAATAAAAATTTCAGCCTGTATCAGCTGACGGATGCACTAAAAGGAATCCTGGAGAATGAAGCAGAACAGCGAAATTTAACATTTACTGTAAATATAGGCGAGGATGTGCCGGAATATGTTCACGGAGATCCGCTGAAGTTAAAGCAGGTATTAACCAATTTGATCTACAATGGCTTTAAATTTACAAAAGAAGGCGGCGTAACGCTGTCTGTCAGGAACCTTCACTTTTTTGCAAAGCATTGCGTGCTTGAGTTTCGTGTCGAGGACACGGGAATCGGCATTAAAAAAGAACAGCGTCAGCGAATATTCGATGCGTTTGCGCAGGCGGATGCCAGCATCACAAGAAAATACGGCGGTACAGGACTGGGCCTTCCAATCTGCCGAAAGATCGTCCAGGAGATGAGCAAGGGAAAATATACGCTTCTTCTTGAGAGTGAGGAAGGCGTAGGAAGCTGTTTTTATTTTGATATGGATTTTGAGTATGGCAGGGAGGAGAAAAAGTCGAAAAAGGAAACGCTGTCCGATAAGAGAAGCAAGCGAAATCTTTCTATATTAATTGTGGATGACAACAAGGTGAATCGGATTCTGGAGTCAGAAGTGCTTCATAAATTTGGCTACATCGCAGACACAGAGGGCGACCCGGAGGCGGTTCTTGAGCGTATGCGCCAGACTGCATATGACATTGTATTTCTTGATATTTCAATGCCAAAGATCAGCGGCTATGAGTTAAGTGCGCAGATACGAAGAGAAAAAGCCTTCAAAAATACGATTCTGGTTGCACTTACGGCAAATATTGGAGAGGATGTAGAGAAAAGAGTAAAGGAAGCCGGCATGAATGCATATCTGCCCAAACCGATTCCGATGGAGCAGTTAAAAATGCTTCTGGAAACCTATATGGCGCAGACCATTCACACGCTTCATGTGCCCGAACTCATGGAAACAGCCGCCCAGACAGATGAGTTCATTGCATTTAAGGGTCTGGAGAAACAGTTTTATGGGGACAAGCAGGCGGTGGCAGAGCTGCTTACCATTTTTCTGGAAGACAATGTGTCATTTTGCGAGAACGTAAAAGCAGCCATCAAGCGCACGGACTGGGAAGCAGCCGAAATGCAGGTGCATCGCATAAAAGGTGTCAGCGGCAATTTAATGTGCCGGCCGCTTGAAGCTGCAGCGAAGATGTGCCTGATGGACATCAAAAAACAAAAATGGAATGAAGCGCACGGCGAACAGCTCTTTTTGGTATTTGAGCAGACAATGAAGGAGGTGAGTATCTATGTATCAGATTTTGATCGTAGAGGATGATCGGACAAACCAAAGCCTTTATATGAAAATGAAGGTCTGGGAGGAGGAAGGCTTTGCGATTGCCGGACAGGCCTTAAATGGAAGAGAAGCATTGTCAATTATGCAGACAAAACAGTTTGATCTGTATCTGGTGGATGTGATGATGCCTGTCATGAACGGACTGGAATTTTTAAAGGAGTTAAAGGAGCGCGGAATTACAGCTCCGCGCATCATTGCCAGCAATTATAATGAATTTGATTATGTCAGACAGGGAATGAAGCTGGGCGCGATGGACTATTTGCTGAAGCCTGTGACAGAGGAGGAGCTTCGCGAGTGTCTGCAAAATGTGCGCGAAGAGCTTGACGATGAGAGAGAGCAAAACATTACAGAGGAAATTTTTCGCGTCTGCGGCGCAGATACGTCATCCGGTTTTGCAAAAAAAGTGATGGCTTATTTTTCAGAGCATGTCGATTTAAATCTGAAAGATATTTCCGATGAATTTATGCTGAGCCATGACTATTTTGGCAAGCTGTTCAAGCGACAGATGAATGAAAACTTTAATACGTTCGCGATGCGCTATAAGATGGAATATGCAAAGTATCTGCTCGCTCATACGGATGAGCGCATTTATGAGATAAGCGACCGTCTCGGATATAAAACAACCGATTATTTCACGAAGCTCTTTAAGGAATATACAGGCGATACACCGGCGCAGCACCGAAAAAGTCAGGCGGATATTCGCAATTGAAGAAGGAAACTTACTGGATTCGGTTAAAATGGCGGTCCACACTGTCTGTGAATGGGCAGCATGACGGAAAATTAGGGTAGAAAAGTCTGTTTTGTCAGGTTGTCCGTTAAAATAACATATGCTATCATAGTCGCATCAAAGCAAAGCGATAAAAAATAGCAAAGAGGCTGTTTTCCTTAAAAAGGGAAGCAGCCTCTTTCGATTATTTCGGAAATGCCGCTTTGATATACGTAATAATTGGCATTGTTGAAAGGAGGGCTGGATGGATAATTATGTGATTACCATTGCCAGAGGCTTCGGAAGCGGAGGCAAGCAGATTGGTCTTCGACTATCCGCCAAACTTGGCATTCCGTGCTATGAAAAGCAGATTTTGCAGATGGCATCCGATTACAGCGGAATCAGCAAATCGTTGTTTGTCAAGTCAGATGAAAAGTTAAATGGCAAAAAGATTGCGATGGCATTAAAGAAATTTCCAAAGATCAATCGGTTGGCTGAGCCTTCACAGAAGGATTTTGTATCGGATGTGAATTTGTTTAATATTCAGGCAAAGATCATGAGAGAGCTTGCAAAGACCGAGTCCTGCATCATTATCGGAAAATGTGCCAACTACATTTTAAAGGATTATCCGAATGTAGTAAGTGTCTATGTCGAGGCTCCAAGACGTGCGTGCCGCGCAACAATCATGGAGAGACTGGATGTTACAGCAGAGGAAGCCGATCAGATGATCTACCAGACAGACCGCTATCGTGCCAACTATTACAGTTATTACACGGGCGGCGGCTATTGGACAGATCCTGTGGCATATGACATGACGCTAAACAGCGACCGCATTGGCTACGATGATTGTGCTGATATTATTGCACATTATAAGGATGTGAAAATGGCAAAGCTTCATTCAAGTGAGGGCGCGAATGAGCAGTAAATGCCATAAATGACAGCATTGGAATGGACAGCATAGGAAGAGAGGATAAGATTATGAAAAAAGCAAGAGAGATGAGAAAAGCAGCGGTATTTACAGCATGTGCGGCATTGGCGGCAGCATCACTGGCAGGATGCGGTTCAAAGAAATCATCAGAGCAGGAAACGGTAACAGTCGGACTGCTTCATTCCCTGACAGGATCCATGGCAATCAGCGAAGGTTCCGTAAGAGATGCCGAGGTGCTTGCAATTGACGAGATCAACGCGGCAGGCGGTGTGCTTGGCAAGCAGATCAAATATATTGAAGAGGATGGCGCATCTCAGCCGTCAACCTTTGCAACAAAGGCAGAGAAGCTTCTCGGCGAGGATGAAGTAGCAACCGTATTCGGATGCTGGACATCTTCTTCCAGAAAGGCCGTAAAGCAGATCTTTGAGGATTATAACAATCTCTTATGGTATCCGGTTCAGTACGAAGGCATGGAGTCTTCCGACAACATCGTTTACATGGGTGCTGCACCGAATCAGCAGATCGTTCCTGCAATTGAATATTTAATTGATGAAGGATATACAAAGTTTTTCTTACTTGGTTCGGATTATGTATTCCCAAGAACAGCAAACATGATCATCAACGCACAGATTGACGCAGTAGACGGTGTAGAAGTAGTCGGTGAGGAATATGCGTCCATGGATCAGACCGAATTTTCGTCCATCATCTCTAAGATCGAGGATGCACAGCCGGATGTTATCATCAATACCTTAAACGGTACCGGAAATGTTTCCTTCTTCAAGCAGTTAGCAGATAAGAACATTACATCCGATGACATTATGACAATGTCCTTCTCCATCGCAGAGGAAGAGGTTCAGACCATCGGTTCTGATATCCTCAGCGGTCATCTCGTTTCCTGGAACTACTATCAGACCACAGATACCGAAAAGAATGACGAGTTCGTTAAGGCATACAAGGAAAAGTACGGCGAGGATCGCGTGACATCCGACCCGGCAGAGGCCGCTTACGATGCCGTTTATATGTGGAAGGCAGCTTGTGAGAAGGCAGGAAGCTTCGCTACCGATGATGTCAGAAAGGCACTTGACGGACTGAGCATCGACGCACCGGAGGGAACCATTACCGTAGATGGTGAGAACCAGCATCTGTACAAGACCGTTCGTATCGGAAAAGTAGCCGATGACGGTTTGATCTATGAGGTATCCGCAACCGACAGCCCGGTAAAGCCGGATCCATATCTGACAACCTATGACTGGGCAGTAGAGGCAGGTGTACAGCCATTGGAGTAAATAAAAATAAGACTTCGAGAGCAGACATCTACAAATACAATGCCGTAAAGCGAAGCGGTCAGGCTTGTATTGTAGATTGTCTGTCGAGAAGTCGGTTAATTGGGCTATTGATCAAGAGAAAGGAGAAGCTTCATGAATATATTCTTTAACGGACTGAGCTTATCTTCCATCATATTGCTGGCATCACTCGGACTGGCAATCACGTTTGGACTTATGCGTGTCATTAACATGGCACACGGAGAATTTATGATGATCGGTGCATATGTGACCTACATGGTTCAGGGCTTTTTGCAGCAATATGTATCCTCTGATCTGGGCTATTTCGTATCGATCATTGCTGCATTTGCAGTGACATTTTTGCTTGGTTCACTGCTTGAAAAGCTGGTTGTCTCTCGCCTGTACGGGCGAGAGATCGACAGCCTGCTTGCAACCTGGGGCGTGAGTCTTATTTTGCAGCAGGCAGCGCGTTCCATCTTTGGAACACAGGGCGTTCTTGTAACGACACCGAAGATTTTGTCAGGAAGCATTCGCATTGGTTCCTTTTCATTGTCCCTTACAAGACTTTTTATCATCGCACTTGTTGCGCTCTGTCTGCTTCTTGTGTGGGTACTGATGTATCGCAGCAATTTCGGCCGTCAGATGCGTGCCGTTATGCAGAACCGTTCCATGGCACAGTGTATGGGAATCAATTCGAGAAAAATCGACAACATTACGTTCGCATTTGGTTCCGGTCTGGCAGGAATCGCAGGCTGTGCCATCGCACTGCTTGGCTCCGTTGATTCGACTGTCGGACAGAATTATATCGTAAATACGTTCATGGCAGTTGTACTTGGCGGTGTCGGAAAGCTGGCAGGAACGGTAATCGGATCTTCCGTAATCGGATTTTCCAGCATCGGATTTGAGACAATCACATCGTCCTCTATTGCCAAGGCGATTGTATTGCTGATTATTATTGTATTTTTACAGAAGAAACCGCAGGGCTTGTTTACTGTAAGAAGCAGAGCATTAGACGAATAGGAGGACATGAAAATGAAATCAATCGCAAAACGTATTCAAAAAAATGGCTATCATGTCTGTTTTACGCTGATTGTGCTTATACTTGCCGTCATGCCGCTTCTTTTGCTTGGCGGAGCCGTAAAAAGTACGACTGTTTTATTCCTTGGAAAGTGTATTTCCTTTGCCATTGTAGCCATCGGACTTGACTTGATCTGGGGCTATACCGGAATCCTTAGCCTGGGTCATGGACTTTACTTTTGCCTTGGCGCATATGGCATGGGCATGTATTTAAAACTCGTCCAGACAAACGGACAGATCACGGATTTCATGCAGGTTGGCGGACTCAGCGAGCTTCCGCTGATCTGGAAGCCGTTTTTGTCACCTGTCGGAACGTTTCTTATGATTGTGATTGTTCCGATTCTCGTATCAGGACTGATCGGTTACTTTATCTTTAAGAACCGTGTCAAGGGAGTTTATTTTTCCATTATCTCACAGGCATTGACATGGGCAGCATACTCTGTTTTCATCGCGCTTTCCCCATATACAAACGGAGATGTCGGCATCAACCAGATTCAGTCTGTGCTTGGAAGTCTGCGCGGAGCCGATCATCAGGGAAATTTGATTGTATTATTTTACATTGCACTTGCGATATTAGCGGTGATCTATGTTGTCTCAGCATTTCTTGTGCGCAGTAAGTTTGGAAAGCTTCTTATCGCAATTCGAGATGGAGAGAATCGCACATATTTCTCAGGCTACCGTGTCAGCAATTATAAAAATTTTGTCTATGTATTGTCTGCAATCTTTGCAGCAATTGCCGGTGCGCTGTTTGTCAATTTCAATGGCTCCATCACACCGACACAGATGTCCATCACCTACTCCATTACCATGGTAATCTGGGTAGCAATCGGCGGCAGAGGAACGTTGGTCGGTGCTGTAATCGGCGCATTTTTGATCAATCTGTGCGAGTACAATTTAAGCTCCGGAAGCATGGCAGAGAGCTGGCAGTATATCATCGGTCTTCTGTTTATTATTACGATTCTGTTCTTCAAGGGCGGAATTGTCGGCATTGTCAGAGATCAGATTCCGGCACTTTTAAACAAGAGAAAAAGAGTAGGAAAGACAAGACAGCGTCAGACACAGGCAAAGGAAGCAATGTAAGTTCAAAAGCGAATCTGCTTTTTGACAAAGCTGCTTCGCTGAGTGGGCGTTAAAAAGAGAAAATAGAAAGGCAGGTTGATTTCTATGGCGACAGGAGACGATACTGTTTTAAAAATAAAAAATGTTTCAGTCGTATTTGACGGCTTTCAGGCATTAACCGATGTCAATGTAAAAGTAAAACGAAATACAATCCATTTCTTTATCGGGCCAAATGGTGCAGGAAAGACCACACTTCTTGATATCATCTGCGCGAAGACAAAGCCGACACAGGGAAATGTGAATTTTTATCCGAAGGACAGAGAAAAGGTGCGTCTGACCGGGATGAAGGAATATAAGATCGTAGGCGAAGGTGTTGCCAGAAAGTTTCAGGTGCCATCTGTATTTGTCAATTTGACGGTATATGAAAATATGGAGCTGTCCCTGCGTGGAAACAAGGGCGTGTGGGAGAGCATTTTCCACCGCACAAGCAAGGAAGAGGATGCACTAATCAACGAGACGCTTGAAAAGGTAGGTCTGCTTGAGCGAAAGGATATTCAGGCAGGAGCACTTGCGCATGGCGAGAAGCAGTGGCTTGAGATTGCAATGCAATTTGTGCAAAAGCCGGAGATCATCATGCTCGATGAGCCGGCAGCCGGTATGGGAAAACCGGAAACCTTTAAGACAGGAGAGCTGTTAAAGGAGATCAAAAAGGAATGTACCATCATTGTGGTAGAACACGATATGGATTTTGTCAAGCAGATCGCAGACTGTGTAACCGTGCTTCATGAGGGAAAGGTGCTGATGGAGGGCGACATTCACGATGTATTAGCAGACAAGACCGTTCAGGCGGTTTACCTTGGAAGGGGCGGTGAGCGAAGTGCATAAGCAGACAATGACAGATGAATTTGTAAAAGAAAATGCTGTGGAAAAGCTTTCAGACGATGCGGCGAAAAAAATAGAAAAGCCAAGCATTTTAAAAATCGAGCAGCTGGATGCCTATTATGGTGAGAGCTGTGTGAGCAAAGGTCTTGATCTTACCGCCGCAAAGGGAGAAATCACCTGTTTGATTGGACGAAACGGTGTGGGAAAAAGTACCACACTAAAGAGCATCATGGGTCTTGTCAAGACACCAAAGGGTGCGATTTCTCTTGATGGGACCGACATGATTCATATGAAAACATATGACCGCGTTCGTCTCGGAATCGGCTATGTGCCGCAGGGAAGAGATATCTTTCCGCAGATGACTGTTCAGGAAAATATTGAGTTGGGTCTTCGCGCGCAGGGCATCAAGGATAACGTGCCGGATTACATTTTTGATCTGTTTCCTATCTTGCCGAAGTTTGCAAAGAGAAAAGGCGGCGATTTATCCGGAGGCCAGCAGCAGCAGCTTGCGATTGCCAGAGCACTTGTCGCAAAGCCAAAGATTTTGATTCTCGATGAGCCGACCGAGGGTATTCAGCCATCCATTATTCAGGATATCGGCGAAGCAATTCGCAGAGTCAATAAAGAACTCGATATATCAGTTTTGATCGTTGAACAGTATCTTGATTTTGTGCTTGGAATTTCGGATTTTCTCTATGTAATGGAAAAGGGAAGCATTGTTCTGAAGGGAAGAACAAGCGAGATGGATCCGAAGGAAGTTCAGAAAATGATGACGGATTGACGGTGTCCTGCAAGTTTTACGAAAGATTCTTCGACGAGTGACTTTGTCGGTGAAGGGACCGTTGAATTTATGGAGGAGAGAAATATGCGTTTAACACCAAGAGAGACCGATAAGCTCATGCTTCATTTGGCAGGGCAGTTGGCCAAGGAAAGAAAGCAGCGCGGATTAAAATTAAATTATCCGGAAGCGATCGCCTATATCAGCGCAGAGCTTTTAGAGCTGGCGAGGGATGGTCACAGTGTAACGGAGCTTATGAGCATGGGTGCGCAGATGCTGACGAGTGAAGATGTGATGGACGGTGTGCCGGAGATGATTCATGAGATTCAGCTTGAGGCGACCTTCCCGGACGGCACGAAGCTAGTCACGGTACATGATCCGATTTGTGGAAATGGCAATCTCATTCCGGGCGAGGTAATCACCGAGGCGGGTGAGATCGAATTAAATGTCGGGAAGGATACGGCACAGATTGCGGTGTCCAACACGGCAGACCGCCCGATTCAGGTTGGTTCCCATTTCCATTTCTTTGAGGTGAATAAAGCGCTTGAATTTAACCGAAATCTTGCTTATGGGATGCGTCTTGATATCCCGGCAGGCACGGCGGTACGTTTTGAGCCTGGCGAGACAAAGCGAGTGAATCTTGTTGAGATCGGCGGAAGTCGTGAGGGTCATGGCTTGAACGGATTGGTCGAAGGAAAGATGGATGATCCAGCCGTAAAGGCGCATGCGCTGAAGGCGGCAAAGGAAAAAGGCTTTAAGGGGGTGACGTGTGATGAGTAAGATCAGCAGAGAAAAATATGCAGATATGTATGGCGCAACAGTGGGTGATCGCATTCGCCTTGCCGACACGTCACTTTTAATTGAAGTGGAAAAGGATTATGCCATTTATGGCGACGAGAGCAAGTTCGGCGGTGGAAAGTCAATCCGCGACGGCATGGGTCAGTCGTGTACGGTGGCAGATGAGGATTGTCCGGATACGGTTATTACGAGTGCCGTAATCGTGGATTATTGGGGTATTGTAAAGGCAGATATCGGAATTAAGGATGGAAAAATTTGCGGAATCGGAAAAGCCGGAAATCCGCAGATTATGGATGGCGTGGATGAAAATCTGATCATCGGAGCTTCCACAGAGGTGATTGCCGGAGAAGGTCTGATCGTTACGGCGGGCGGTCTTGACACGCATATTCATTTTATCAGCCCGACACAGGCCGAGACGGCACTCTACAGCGGTGTCACCACGATGATTGGAGGAGGAACAGGCCCTGCAGATGGCACGAATGCGACGACGTGCTCGCCGGGACGCTTCAATATTGAGCAGATGATCTGCGCAGCAGAGGAGCTTCCTGTCAATCTGGGATTTTTGGGAAAAGGCAATTCGGCAAATGTGGATACGGTTGCCGAGCAGATAAAGGCAGGTGCCTGCGGTATGAAGCTTCACGAAGATTGGGGCTCCACACCGGCGGCAATTGACGCATGCTTAACGATGTGCGATAAGTATGATGTGCAGGCCGCAATCCATACCGATACGTTAAATGAGGCTGGATTTGTCGAGGATACCGTTGCTGCCTTTAAGGGGCGCACGATTCACACGTATCATACCGAGGGAGCGGGCGGCGGCCATGCACCGGATATCATCCGCGCGGCGGCTTTTCCAAATGTGCTTCCCTCTTCCACAAATCCGACAATGCCATTTACAAAGAATACGCTTGACGAGCATCTGGATATGCTGATGGTTTGCCATCACTTAGACAAAAAGGTGCCGGAGGATATTGCATTTGCGGATTCGAGAATCCGTCCGGAAACGATTGCAGCAGAGGATGTGCTGCATGATATGGGTATTTTTTCCATGATGAGCTCAGACTCTCAGGCGATGGGACGCGTCGGCGAGGTCATCATTCGTACCTGGCAGACAGCAGATAAGATGAAAAAGCAAAGAGGCCCGCTCCCGGAGGATAGTGAGCGAAATGATAATTTCCGCGTGAAGCGATATATCGCAAAGTATACAATCAATCCGGCGATCACGCACGGTGTCTCTGATTATGTTGGCTCGGTTGAAGTGGGCAAGGTGGCAGATCTGGTGCTGTGGAATCCGGCAATGTTTGGCGCAAAGCCGGATATGATTATAAAGGGCGGATTTATCATTGCATCTAAGATGGGCGATGCCAATGCATCCATTCCGACACCGCAGCCGGTTGTCTATACGAAGATGTTTGGCGCATACGGGCTTGCCAGAACAAACAGCTGCATTACATTTGTGTCAAAGGCAGCCTATGACGATGGCATCAAAGAGAAGCTGTCGCTGCACAGACAGGTATTGGCTGTTCATAATTGCCGCAATATCGGAAAGAAGGACATGAAAAATAATGATGTCATTGCGGATATTCAGGTCAACCCGGAAAATTATGAAGTGCGTGTCGATGGCAAGCTGATTACGTGTGAGGCGGCAGAAAAGCTTTCGATGGCGCAGAGGTACTTTCTTTTCTGAAGCGACCCGGGAGGTTACGAAGGTCCACTCGGTGAAGTGACTTTGTCGACGGGCCCAACTCCGCGGGTCCCCACTACATGTTTTTAACGTAAGTGTATTTTGACAACGGGCCCGCTACAACGTCCCGTCTCGTAAAGCACATTCACCTCGGGGCCATTTACTTACGCATTAGGAGACTGTTATGATCGTAGAAAAAATCATTGGAAATAGAAAGACATATCCGATTGGAGAAAGACAAATCGACACCGTCGGGATTGAATGGTATGAGGCAGAGAAAAAGCTGCTTCGCAAGACTACTGCAGGCAAAGAAGAAATTGGAATTCGCATTTCGGATCCGATTGAGGATGGTGATGTGCTGTATGCAGATGACAGCCGTGTGATCGTGGTTGAAATTCTTCCAAGTGAGCTTACTGTTGTGCATGTACATACCATGAGAGAAATGGGTCGTCTGTGCTTTGAGCTTGGAAATCGTCATTTGTCTTTATCCATTGGTGAAAATGAAGTGAGTGTACCATATGATGAGCCAACATTTGCTTATCTTGCAAAGCTTGGATTTGCACCGGAAAAGAAGCTGGCTAAGTTTACACACTTTACCGTATGCCATGCGCATGGACACTCGCATACGCATGACCATGAAGAACATCACCATGAGGAAGTACATGGACACGAAGGTCATCGTGATCACGAGCATGAACATACCCATCACCATGAGCATGGTAATGAAGTTTGTTGAGTTGCCCCTTGTCTGTAGCAGGTTTGTCTGGGTGGGAGTGGTTTTACGGTAATTTATGAGGCTGAGGAAAACAATTGCGCAGGAGGAGTAGTGTATGGAAAATGGCAGTTTCCTGAAATTATTGCAGTCTGTCGATGCATTTTTTCCGATTGGAGCATTCACGTTATCGAATGGACTTGAAGATTATGTAGTGCGAGATCGCATACGGTCAGAAAAAGGATTAAGTGCGTATCTTGAAGGCTTTCTGCAAATCTTTCCATATAATGATCTTGGCCTGTTAGCATTGGCGTATAAGTACTATACGGACCATGAAATGATTTTATATCTGGATCAGGTTGCTGCAGCGATGAAAAGCGCAAAAGAGATTCGCCAGGGAAGCATCCGAATGTGCAGCCGTTATATAAAAGCCAGAGAAGCGATTGGAGATTGTACGCCGGGACTTTGCTGGTACAGCAAGATGGTAAAAGAAAAGAAAGCGGCAGGCTGTCACCCGATTGCGCTTGGAATTTATGCAGCCGAATTGGAATTTCCAGTGCAGCAGCTTCTTATTATGTATGGCTACAATGTCATTTCAGCGATTGTAAATAATGCTGTGAAGCTTGTTCCGCTAAGCCAGATGGCAGGTCAGCGCATATTAAATGAATATTTTGAAAAGCTTGAAGATGCAGCACAGATGGCGCAAAGCATTACACCAGAATTGCTTGGTATTTCTGGTGGTGCATACGAGATTCATTGTATGAATCATGAATACTTATATTCAAGACAATATATGTCGTAATATATAAAAAGATACCACGCCAAAAACATGAGCAAGATTCCGAATGTTTTTGAAGATTGCGAGAGTGCAAAGCACGTAGCAATCTGGTATCAAACATCATTATAATGAAATGGGGGACATTCAATCCCCCATCTGCTGCTGTTCGCAAAACGCTCATTTTGCTTTATTCTGAGCAGCTGCCACTCACAGTCCAAGAAACTCGAGAACCGTCTGCTTCATTGCATCTTTATCGACAACGGTGTTGTGAAGAACGGCTGCGCTGCGAATCTCCTCTACTGCTGCCGGAATCTTCACGCCGGAAATGCGGCAAAGCTCGTCAATAAGTGCAAAGTCCTCGCCGTTCTCGTACTTGCTGTCGATTGCAGACATGACGCTTCTTGCAAACTTATATGGACTTGCGGTAGAAGCAATCAGTGTCTTTGTGGTATCGCCAGTCTCAGCCTTATACTTTTCATATACAGCAGAGGCTACTGCGGTATGAGTATCCATTACATAACCGTCACTCTCATATACTGCCTTAATCTGTGCTGCGGTCTCAGCCTCATTTGCATAATTTCCATAGAAATCACCCAGTCTTGCTGCCATCTCTTCTGTGATAGTATATTTTCCATCCTTGGACAAAGATGCCATCAGTTCGGCGTTTACACTCGCATCATCGCCTGCAATGCGGTAAATCAGTCTCTCTAAGTTACTTGAAATCAGAATATCCATAGATGGAGAAGTCGTTAAAATAAACTCTCTGTTTCGATCGTAGCTGCCGCTTCTGAAGAAATCAAATAAAACCTTGTTGTCGTTTGATGCGCAGATCAGCTTTCCAATCGGCACACCCATGTTCTTTGCATAGTAAGCTGCAAGGATATTTCCGAAGTTTCCAGTCGGAACAACGACATTTAACAGCTCTCCCGGCTGTAATTCGCCGTCACGCAGAAGATTTGCATATGCATATGCATAATAAGCAACCTGCGGAACGAGACGGCCAATGTTGATGGAGTTTGCGGATGAGAACTGGAATCCACCCTCTGCAAGCTCTTTTTCAAGTACCTTATCACTGAAAAGTGCCTTTACACGGCTCTGTGCATCGTCGAAATTTCCGTGAATGCCGACTACCTTCACATTCTTGCCTTTCTGTGTTACCATCTGCTTTTCCTGAACGGCGCTGACACCGCCCTTTGGATAAAAGACAACAATTCTGGTTCCCGGAACATCCGCAAAGCCTGCCATGGCAGCCTTTCCGGTATCACCGGAAGTCGCAGTCAGGATGACGATCTCCTTATCGCAGTTATTCTTCTTTGCTGCTGTTACCATTAAGTGAGGAAGGATCGAAAGTGCCATATCCTTAAATGCAATTGTCGGACCGTGGAACAACTCAAGATAATAGGCACCTGCCTTCTTTACAGTCGGTGCAATCGCCGGTGTGTCAAAACGATCATTATATGCATTCTGAATGCAGGTCTTTAATTCATCTTCTGTATAATCAGTCAAAAACTGCTTCATGACTTCATAGGCCACTTCTTTGTAATCCATGGCAGACAGTTCTTCCATTGTCTTATCAAGCTTTGGAAGTGCGTCCGGGACGAATAAACCGCCGTCCTTTGCCAGTCCCTGCAGAATTGCCTGTGATGCTGTATATGCCTGTTTGTCTCCTCTGGTGCTATAGTATAATACTCCCATCCTTTTCCTCACATTCTGCTGCAGAAGCAGCCATTTTGCTATGTTAGACGGTTAACCGCCGTTGGACACAAGTATATCAGACTTTTTTTACCGCGTCAACACTCTACGATACAACAAAAAATGAGACTTCCGAAGAAGCCTCATTCTCAAAGCCAATGGTGACAAGAACCAATTACTGGATGTCCTCATCTCGAAGTCCATTTGATCCGTCTGCATGCTCGAATGCTGCAAGCTCTGGATGTTCTCTCTTTTCTTCTGTATAATTCTCATAAGGAAGCTTTTTATGCTTCTGCTCCGACCAGATACGATCAGCAACAGGTCCCCACTCTTCTGCATAGCGGTCACACTTCGCACAAAGATGCTCAACGGTCTCCTCTGCCTCCGCATTCGTTCCCTTCGCACCAGTCTTGTTGATCATTTCTCTTAAAAAATCTGGATTCTCAAGCATTGGACATGGACGCAGATGATTTCTGTTAAATGGCTGTCCCTCATGATATGCCTTGAACAATGGGCTCTGCAGCATCTCAAGAATTGACTTGTCATGGATATTGGAGTCCGAGAAGTGGATAAATACGCAAGGCTCTGCATCGCCCTGTGCATTGATATGGAAGTAATTACGTCCACCAGCAATACATCCGCCAACAAATTCTCCGTCATTCTGGAAATCCATAGGGAAAAATCCGATATCATTGTCTCCGGTACGAACCCAGCGAATCTTCTTTATGATCTCTTCACGCTGCTTTAATGTCGGCATCAGTTCCGGCGCTGCATTTTGTCCGATTGGCATATAATGGAAATAAAATCCGAAACGTGCGCCCTTGTCCGCGATGAAACGTAAGAACTTCTCATCGGTAACGGCCTCTACATTCGCTCTAGTATAGCAGATCGAAGTGCCGAATACGATACCATATTTCTTCAAAAGATCCATTGCCTTTATAACCGCTGCGTAATGTCCGTCACCGCGACGACCGTCATTTGTCTCAGGTGTTCCTTCAATGGAAAGAAGGAATGTGATATTTCCAAGCTCTACAATCTTCTGACAGAATGCATCATCAATCAAAGTGGAGTTTGAGAAAAGACCAAACATACAATCATTATGCTTTTCAGCAAGTTTTAAAATATCCGCCTTGCGAACGGTAGGTTCTCCACCTGTCATAAAGTAAAGGTACGTTCCAAGTTCCTTACCCTGTGTAACGATCTTGTCCATATCTTCGTATGACATGCTGTTCTTGTGACCATATGTACCAGACCAGCATCCTACGCAGTGCATGTTGCATGCATCGGTCGGGTCAAACAGGATCAGCCACGGAATATTGCAATTATACTTTTCTCGGTTTGCTCGGATTGTCTTTGTTCCACGGAAAAATGCTTCATATCCCAAATTCAAAAGGAATTTCTTCGCATAGTTTGGATTTGTCTCATCCAGAACACGGTTCAAAAACTTCATCCATCTGTTTTCCGGATTCTTCATATACTCTCGAACCTTATCCAGTGTCGCCTTATCTGTGCCATCTCCCCAGAAAGCCTCCGCCTTGTCAATAAGACTCAGAAATGTTTCCTGTCTTTTTGCGACATCGTCTGTCTTGGTCAACTTACCAACAATACCATTGATCATTATCTCAAAAGCTTTTCTTTCTACTTTATGCTGTGCGTTTTCAACTAATGAAGCCATGTCCACTTCCTCCTTTTTGTCTTTCAACATTTGTTATTATAACAAATAATGTGTTTTTTTGACATATACAAAAAATCTTTTGTGTATAAAGTCAGGGTAATAAAAATGGATAAAAAGGAACTCCTTTTGCCTGCCAAAGCATTGAAGTTCCTTTTTATATCTACAACGCATGACGCGTGAACTGTAACACTTTCAGATTGCTCTCGTATACTCCTTCAGCCACTCATTCTCCTCTGGTGTCATGTACGGAGAAATCTTCTCATATACCATCTTGTGATAATCGTTGAGCTGCTTTACATCCTCTGCATTCAGATACTGCTTGTCAATGCCATCAAGATCGATCGGAACGTAAGTAATGTTCTCGAATCCCATAAACTGACCGTACTGGTTCTTCTCGCCCTTAACACAAATTAACTCATTCTCGGTACGGATTCCGTACTGATCCTGCAAATAGATACCTGGTTCATCGGTTGTTACCATACCGGCCTCAAACGGTGCGTCAAAACCCGGACGATACTGCCAGCGGAAGCTGTTTGGCCCCTCGTGGACATTTAACAGATAACCCACACCATGTCCGGTTCCGCACTGGTAATCCAGATTCTCCTTCCAGATTGGCTCACGGCAGATCACATCAAGGCAAATACCGTTGCAGCCATAGAGGAAGCGCACATTTGCCAGATTCATGTTGCTTTTTACTACCATTGTGAAGTGCTTCTTCTGGATATCGGAAATCGGTCCGAGCACAAAGGTTCTTGTGATATCGGTTGTTCCAGTGTCATAATGTCCGCCGGAATCAACCAAAAGCATACCCTGCGGCTCTAGCTTTGCTGCGGTCTCTGGCTCTGCCTTATAATGCATCATCGCTGCATTTGCATTGTAGCCTGCGATTGTATCAAAGCTGATATCACGATAGCCCTCCATCTGTGCGCGAAGGCTTTGCAGATAATCCGATACACTTACCTCATCCATTGGAATCGTTCCGACATTCTTCTTTAACCAATACATAAACTTCGTTACAGCAATGCCGTCAAGCAGATGAGCCTTTCTGGTATTCTCTAACTCGATCTCATTCTTGATGGCCTTCATCAGCTGCGACGGATTTGCCTTATCTACAATATGAATGGTTTCCGACAATGCATTTGTGATGCGATAATTTACCTTTCTCTTGTCAAGAAGAACAGTGCTGTGCTCTGGGATGGTCGCTGCATAGGCATAAACTTCCTCATATGGACGAATGGTGACGCCGCACTCTGCTGCCATTGCCTTAATTGCATCGCTAAGTGCGTTCTCCTCGACAAACCACATTGCATTCTCTTTTCCGATTATAAGGAAAGACAGCACAACCGGAACATGCGGAATGTCATCGCCTCTGACATTTAAGATCCACGCAATATCATCCAGTGTACTTACGATATGATACTGTGCATCCTCTTTTTCCATCTTCTTTCGCACGCGGGCAAGCTTGGATGCAGTAGATTCACCACTGAACTCTTCCTTTAAAATATCGGCTGGCTGATGAATGAGCACCGGACGGTCTGTCCACACTTCATCTGCAAGATCCTTATCTGTCTTTAAGCTTCCGTGCTTCTTTGCTGCAATCTTGGCAAACTCGCCTGCATCTGTCGTATTAACCACTCTCGCATCAAAACCGATGCATTCTCCCTCCTGAAGCTTTTCCTCTAAATATTGCATCACAGTCGGAACGCCTTCCTGTCCCATCTTCATCAGCCCAAAGCCAGAGCCTTTAATCTGCGCAGCTGCCTGAATGAAATAACGTCCATCTGTCCACAGCCATGCCTCGTCCGGACCGATCACGGCAACACCTGCCGAACCGGTAAATCCAGTCATATATTTTCTTGCCTTAAAATAGTCTACAACATATTCGGACTCATGAAAATCTGCTGTCGGAATATAATAATAATCAATTCCTTCGCTCTTCATGATTGCTCGTAGTGTGCTAATTCGTTTGTCGTCCATATTCTTCTCCTGTATCCTACTTTTGTCTATCCGTCCTCACTGTCACAATCGGTCTTTCTACCGATACTTTCCTGCCTTATTCCTCTGCCTCTTTACGGATTCTTGTCAAGTGCTGCACAATAGTCTTTTCATATCCATTCTCCGATGGATGATAAAAATGCTCATTTTCCACGGTATCCGGCAAATATTGCTGTTTGACATAGTGGTTTGGATAATTGTGTGCATACTTGTATCCGTCTCCATGACCGAGCTTGCCTGCACTTTTATAATGCGCATCCTTTAAATGATCCGGGATCGGCGGTGTCTTATGATTTTGCACGTAATCCATCGCTTCTGAGATTGCCACACATGCTGCATTGCTCTTTGGCGCACACGCTACGTAAGTAGCAGCATGAGACAAAATAATCTGCGCCTCCGGCATACCGATACGCTCAACAGCCTGTGATGCAGCCACCGCC
The DNA here is from genome assembly GCA_963652495.1 of uncultured Oscillospiraceae bacterium. Taxonomy (GTDB): domain Bacteria; phylum Bacillota; class Clostridia; order Lachnospirales; family Lachnospiraceae; genus Anthropogastromicrobium. The sequence continues at coordinate 31,129 of CAVJTU010000005.1, read as the reverse complement.
ACGACAAGTGCCTGCGGATCGGCATTCCCGACATCCTCCGACGCACAGATCATGATACGCCTTGCGATAAATTTGATATCCTCACCTGCATACAGCATCCGCGCCAGATAATAGACAGCAGCATCCGGATCCGAACCGCGCATACTCTTGATAAATGCGCTGATCGTATCATAATGATTGTCACCACTCTTATCGTAGCGCACTGCACGCTTTTGGATGCACTCCTGTGCTGTCTCAAGTGTGATATGAATCAAGCCGTCCTCACTGCGATCCGTCGTCAGCACCGCCAGCTCGATTCCATTTAATGCCGCACGCGCATCGCCATTTGCTGCGTCGCTCAAAAACTCAGCGGCATCTGCCTCTAATACCGCATGATAGCTTCCCATACCGCGCACCGGATCACGCACGGCGCGCTCAATCAGCTCTCTTATATCCTCTTTTTCCAGATTATGCAGTTCAAAAATGATTGATCTGGAAATCAAAGCCGGATTAACCTCAAAATATGGGTTCTCAGTCGTCGCACCGATCAAAATGATGGTTCCGTCTTCCACAAAAGGAAGCAGATAATCCTGCTGTCCTTTATTGAATCGGTGAATCTCATCAATAAAAAGGATGGTTCTGCGGCCATACATGCCCTGTAAATCCTTCGCACGCTTTACCACATCTTCCATATCCTTTTTCCCGGCAACTGTTGCATTTAGCTGAGTAAATTCCGAACTGGTCGTGTTGGCAATCACCATCGCAAGCGTTGTCTTTCCGGTTCCCGGAGGGCCGTAAAAGATAACAGAACTAAGCTTATCAGCCTTGATTGCGCGGTACAGCATCTTGTTTTTTCCAATGATGTGCTTTTGTCCAACCACTTCGTCGAGCGTCTTTGGGCGCATACGCGAGGCAAGAGGAGACTCCTTTTGCTGCGTTTCTCTCATATAATCAAATAAATCCATATGCGTTGTCCTGTCAAATCATTTTGTCCGGGTCTAGGAACCGGCATTCCAATCTTAGCACGTTTTCATGGAAATGACAATCCCTTTGGTGTAACCCGATAGTTCAACAAGGCGGTTCGACGATTGTTTTGTCGGCGTCACTTGTTCCCGCGGCACCTTTTACACACCTTTTTGTCTTAGATACTGCGTAAGCCCGCTCCCACACGTTCCGCCTCGTAAAAGCAACTCATCTCACCGCTAATCTACGTTATGATTTTATCTTGCAAACCATAATATCTTAGCATAATTCCCCCATCACACAAACATCAATTCATCTACGGTAACAAACTCGTAGCCCTGACGATACAATTCATCAATTACAAGAAAGGCCGCCTGCACACTGGTCTCATAAATATCGTGTAATAAAATAATATCCCCCGGCTTCACCTGACGCAAAATATCTGCTGCAATCTGCCCGGTATCGGTGCGTTTCCAGTCAAGCGGATCCACATCCCAGTAAACGACAATCATATCCTGTGGGCAGTCTTTTTTATGATTCCACTCTCCATATGGCGGCCTTAAATAGATAACCTCCTGCCCAGTAATTCCCTCAATAACATCATTTGCAGCCTTTACCTGCGAACATGCCTGATTGATGCTTAGCGCATTTAACTGAACATGACTGTACGTGTGATTTCCTATCAAATGACCTTCTTTCTTCATGCGAAGAATCAATTTAGGATTTTGCTCTGCCTTCTCACCGATTACAAAAAAGGAGGCGCGCACGCCTCTCGCTTTCAGTCCGTCAAGCAGTAAAGCAGTTGTTTTTGCATCTGGCCCATCATCAAATGTGATTGCGACCTTTTTTTCATCCTTTTGCCAGACAATGGATTCATTTTCCCCCTTCGCCAATACATAAAAGGAAAATATTACAGCAGTCAATAGCAACATAACTACGTATTTATTCTTTTTTAATTTACTTTCCTGCAACCAATGCATACCAGACTCTTTTTCTATGGCCTTACCTATTTTTATGTAGTATTCGGACTTCTGATGCATCATAACCTTGCCGAAGTCCACCTTCATAGAACTTCCGGGACACATACAAAAAAGGCACACCAGCCTTCTAAGCTGATGTGCCTTTTCCAATATGTATTAACCCTTCCGGACAACACAACCTTCCGGGTAAAGCCAATCAAACCTTCTTAAACTATTGCAAAATTACTGTGCCTTCTGCATCTGAATCTGCTGCTCTGCTTCCTCTTCGGACTCCGTCTCATCACTAGAATCAGCCTCAGTGGTGTCTGTAATGGAAGCGCGATCCGTCAATGTCACAGTAAGCTCAGTCTCGGTATACTGGTTGCCACTCGGTCTCTGAACGGTAATGGTTACGCTCTCGCCAGATGCATAATAAGAAAGTGCCGTTCTCAGTGCATCATAGCTGGATACCTTTTGTCCGTCAACTGCGGTAATGATATCACTCACCTGAAGACCTGCTGTCTCTGCCGGGCTGCCAGCAGTAATTTTTGTTACCATAGCGCCTTCCGGCATACCAAACTTCTCAACATACTCACTCGGTACATCAACACCCTGGATACCAAGATAACCTCTCTGATCCTCGTCAACCTGAACCTTTGTCTTCTGGTTCATCATGTTATTGATCAGATCCTCTACGGAAGAAATCGGGATTGCATAACCCATACCCTCAACGCCTTCGCCGGAACTCTTTGCGGAGTTGATTCCGATCAGATTGCCATTTGCATCGAACAGTCCGCCGCCGCTGTTGCCTTCGTTGATGGCTGCATCAATCTGCATCATGCTTCTGGTCACATTATCATCTGATGTGGTGACATCCTTATTTAATGCACTGACATGACCAAACGTGGTAGTCTGACCAAGACCAAGTGCATTTCCGATTGCCATAACGCCCTGACCTACCTTTACATCATCCGAATTAGCGATTGTAGCAACTGAGATGGCATTTAAAGTATCCTCCGGGATATCAGACAGCTTTATCGCCAGAACTGCGATGTCGGCATCTGCATCGGCACCCTTTAAGTTTGCATCTACTTCAGTTCCATCAACAAAAGTAACCTTTCTTCCTGTGGTAGAAGCAGTGTAACTATAGTACATGGTATTGCCAGACTTATCATAAACAGCAACATGGTTGTTGGTTACGATCAACAGCTCGTCATCCGTCTTTCCAATGATAACACCGGAACCATATGCTTCGGTCTCCTGTGTGGAAGTCTGTCCCTGGCTCTGTCCACGACTGCCATAGAAAAAGTTAAACATATCGTTGCCACTGCTTGAAGTGCTTGTCACCTCAATGACATTTGTTACAGAAACAACCTGCGGCAGACATTTTGCTGCTAACTCAGAATAATCGCTAAGGGAAGATGCTACAATATCCGGTGTAGTCTCATCCTTTGACAGATTCATTACAGAGGCAGCCTCAACAGTAGTATTTGTTGTATTCTGTGTCAGTACAGAACCTCCCCAGAAGCTTCCTCCGATCACTGCAACGCCTGCTAAAATGGCTGCTGCCTTGTGAAGGCTTCTTCTTTGCTTATTCTGTCTTCTCTGCTTTCTGTTGCCTTTATTGTCATTATCATAATTAAAATTGCTTTCTGGGTACATCATAATAGACCTCCTATATTTTCAGCCTTTATGGAAAGCACCCGGATCGGAATCATTCGCTTTGATCTGTTTGCTTTCGCTGTGGCTCTCTTTCTTTATTACGTCTATATACTATCAATCATCTGTGTTTAAACTGTGTACATTTTTTCAATCATTTGTGAAAAACAAAAAAAAAATCCTGCACACCACTTTTGCTGTGATATGCAGGATCCTGACTCTGTTACTGGATAAGACCAAATGCACTCTGAATTGTATAGCTGATGTCCTTTACCGTCTGAGACGGCTCATATCCGTCATCACCAAACAGATAAGTGTGAAGCTTCTTTACATCGCCTACCAGATCCGTGCAAACCAGTGAATCTTTCACTCCAAATACGCCAGTGGTTCCAAGTGTCAGATCGTATGTGTATGGGAAACCATCTGTATCAACGATGGTATAGCTGTTTACATCAGCTGCCAATGCAAACAATTCTTCGTTTGTCAACGTCGTGTTGATATTTGGACACGCATAACGCACTGCTGTCAACAGTGCAGATGGCGAAGCCTGCTTTGCCTGTTCGAGCATCTTCTCAATGACTTCTCTTTGACGGCTAGTACGCCCCATGTCCATACCGGTTGAATAGCGGTTGCGGCAATATGCAACGGCATATACTCCATTACACAGCTGATAACCTCCCTGAGTGATCTGCGGCTGCCAGATACCGGTTGCCTCTTCTATCTCAGTAATGTAACCGGTAATATATCCTTTATCGATCTCTTCCTGAGTGACATCCAGATAAATACCACCAATCGCATCAATGACACGAATCAATGCTGCCCAGTTGACAACAACCATATCCTGAATCTGAAGATCCAGATTCATATTGATCATACTGATCATATTGGTATCACTGCTCTTTGCGTACTCTGCATTGGCAAGATCAAACGCATCTCTTGAATACATCTTTAACAGCGTATCACGGTAGACTGATACCAGTTTTACTTCCTTTGTCTTTACATTAATGCTGCAGATCATCATGACATCTGACTGATTTCCTTCTCCACCGCCAAGATTTGCCTGATCTCTGGCATCTACACCGACAAGCAGGATGTTCCAATAACCATTTACGGTTTCCTGATGACTTAAAATATCATCTGCCGTCGTAGCCTGTGTAACCTCGCTTACGTTGATTGCACCATTGGGCTTGACTGCCGAGCTTGACTCTGTGATCTGCTCACCCGAAACCTCTGCTTCGTTTTCCTTTGTCTGCTCTTTCTCTTCACTCTTTGAATCATCTGGGGCGGCTGCCTGTGTCTCCTCATTCTGACCGTTATTCTCATTATTGGCAAACGTTGCAATGTAAATTTCATCCTGATTGATTGTCGAGCGCTGCATTGTATTGAGAATGCTGACGGCATAACAACAGATAGAAAGCGCGCAAACAAGCAAAAACTCGGTAATTACTAAGAGTGTTCGTCTGACTCTTCTCGCCTTTGCAGCCTTCTTGCGCTGCTGCTCTTGTTTCTTTTTCATCGAGGAACGTTTTTCAGCCATTTTCTTATCATGCCTTTCCTATTTAATATGCGTTTTTATTTACAAATCCCTTGAATATAGTCAAAAACAAAATTCGGATGTCAAAGCTGACACTCCAGTTCTCTATATAGAAGAGATCCAGATCAATACGCTTTCTGATTGAAGTATCCCCGCGCAGACCATTTACCTGCGCCCATCCGGTCATGCCAGGACGTACCTGGTGCTTGATCATATAACGGGGAATTTCTTCCTTAAATTTCTCTACAAAAAACGGTCGCTCCGGTCTTGGACCGATCAGACTCATATCCCCCTTCAAGACATTAAAGAGCTGCGGAAGCTCATCGATACTTGTCTTTCGGATAAAACGACCAACCGGTGTCACACGGACATCGTTCTTTGTGGTCCATTTGCTCACTTCCTCCGAAGCCTTCTGCATCGTCATGGAGCGAAACTTATACATTTTGAACGTCCGGTTATGAAGACCAACACGCTCCTGCTTAAAAATCAGCGGCCCCGGTGAAGTTGCCTTAACCGCAATAGCAGCTGCCAACATGACTGGTGAGAACAGCACAATACAGACAATCGATCCAATAATATCCATCACTCGCTTGATAAATGCATTTCCTGCTTCCATAAGCGGCACATGACGGATGTGGATGAGCGGAAGTCCAAGAAAGTCAACCGTATACGGCTTCGTTGAAATGATATCATTGTAATCCGGCACAAATTCAGTATGAACACCGGACTTCTCACAGATATGAACAATCTCCTCCAAGCGGTCATATTCCTTCAGCTTCAGCGTAATAATAATGCTTTCTGCTATATTCTTGGAAAGATACTCTTCCAGATACCCGATTGGTCCAAGCACAGGAATACCACGCACAGACTCATCGACCTTCAGATGATCATCCAAAATACCAAGGATCTCATACCCCCACTGCTTATGTGTCAGAACACGCTCAATATAAGCCTCTGCCGCCTGGCTAAAGCCAACAATCAGCACTGGTTTCCGATTAAAACGGCTGTTGCCCAATTTCATCAAAATGACACGAAAGATATTTCTCCAAATGACCATAAAAATCGTATTAAAAATAGTCATCCAAAAAATCATCATTCGTGAGAAGCCTACAATCCAACTGTAACCGTCTGTATTGGAGATAACAAAAAATGCCGCAAATAAAACCAATGCTCCGATAATATTTACCTTTGCAATCTGCACGGCTTCCTTTCGTCTTCCTGTCATACGAAAAGATCCATATAGATGGAAACACGCATACAGCACAATGTAGCATATAATGATGATCACAAGCGGCGACCAGTAATTGCGGCTGTCAAACGGTGCAAAATTATTCTGGAGCGCGAACTGGATCAGATAACTGATCACATAAGATACGGCCAACACAATTGCATCAATCACAATGCTGATTGCCGTATAAGTTTGTTGTTTTCCTGTATTCATAAAAGCCCTTTCAGGAACTGTTTTTAAGCAGTACATATCATACTTGAAAATTGCCAAAAGTACAACCCCAAATTCCCTGTATTTTGAAATTGTAAGAAAAACGTAACTATTCGATTATAATAGCTTTCTCTTTGCCAGTTCCCAGATATAAGTAAACGTATTCGCCCACAATTCCTTCTGAATCTGCCAATAGTTTGGAATGTCTCTTCCTCTGAAAAATACTTTTTTACACTTTTTTCTGGTTGCAATGCCCTCTTTTAAGCCGTCAACATAATCCTTTCCAAAGCCAATTTTCTTAAAGAAGCACCATTTCACAAAATAACCTGCGGCCAACGGCAGTGCATTTAAAATCAGCTGCGGCAGAGGCATATTCTTATAGTTGACATATACTGAATTGCGCGCAGACAGCTTTACCTTAAAGCTGTTATACTTAGAGCCGCTTGTTCCGCTTCCCACATGATATACCTTTGCGGTCGGACAGTAAACGTTGCGATATCCTCTAATCTTTGCACGATAACCAAGATCCAGATCCTCTAAATATGCGAAATGAAGCTCATCAAACAATCCAACCTTAGAAAACAGTTCTCTGCGGTACATCGCTGCACCTGCACAGGCGGAAAATACCTCCGCAGGCTGCCGATATTCACCAACCGGCTGCCCGACACCTCGCTGAAATGCCCAACCAAGACAGGTATATAAATCACCGGCATCGTCCATCTTCTCATGATCATGAAACTGAATCATCTTACAACTGACAGAGAAGATGTCCTCTGAGGATTCCATCGTTTTGATCAGCTCCTCCACCATCTTGGGGAAGGAACGCGTATCATTGTTTAATAACAGCACATATGGCGTTGTACACATGCGGATACCTGCGTTGACACCGCCGGAAAATCCAAGATTATGCTTCATCACTGCAATCTTCACCCACGGATAATGCTCTCTCATGTAAGGAACGCTGTCATCCTGTGATGCATTGTCGATAACAAGTGTCTCAAAATCCTTACTGGTCTGACGCTCCAGCGAAGAAAGACAGTCATCCAGAAAACGTTTTCCATTATAATTTGGAATAACGATCGTCACCTTTTTTTCCATTTTACTACCCATGCCCTTCTGTACGTATCTTTGTACTTACTTTTTATTTGCAGAATACTCACCCAACGCAATCAGTTTGGCCTTGCGGATTTCCTTTGCCGTATGGTTTTCCTTGTAATACTCCAAATAAGACAAATTCGGATTGTAGTACGGATCAATAAAAGTAGACAAAATGTCCCACTTTGAATTTAAAAGCACCATTTCATTTCCGAAACGGATAAAACGTTCAGTCGTATCCTCTATGCCTCTGGACTTCGATTCGTAATGGAACAGCTTCACGTCTGCATCGTACACAACCAGATAACCGGCCTTGCGAACCTTCAGACAAAAATCCACATCATTAAAGGCAACCTGAAATTCCTCTTCAAGTCCGCCTACTTCCTCATAAACGGAACGCTTCACCAGCAGACATGCCGCCGTTACTGCCGATACATCCTGCGAAGAGATTGCTCTTCCCATGTAACCCGGATCATCCTCGTGGAATCCCTTAAAGACATGGTCTGCCAGTCCTCCGGCACCAACCAGAACACCGGCATGCTGAACGGTATGGTCATTGTAGAGAAGCTTCGCTCCGACAATGCCAACCTCCGGACGCATACAGTATCCCAGCATACTCTGGAAAATATCCGGCGTGATCAGCTCGATATCGTTGTTTAACAGCATGATATACTCGCCCTTTGCAAACTTGAAACCAAAGTTGTTGATTGCAGAGTAGTTAAATCCTTCCTCCCAGTATACAACCGTTACGTTATCATGCTCTTTCTCGATTCTTTCATAATATGCAAACGTCTCTGGCTGTACACTGTTATTCTCAATGATGATAAATTCATAATTGCTATACTCTGCACGATCAAAAAAGGAACGCAGGCAAATATCCAGATCATCTGCGTGATCCTTATTGGGAATTAAAATAGAGACAAGCGGCTCACTCGTAAGTGTAAATTTCGTCTGATACCAGCCATCCACTGCTCCCTCCTGCGCACGGGCATTCCAGCCAAGACGCTTATAGTGAGCATTTAATGCAGATTTGCCGGCCTTGATCGCATAAGTCTTATTGCTCTGGCTGGCTGCTGTGGACTGGTCGGAACATCTCCAGTGATACAGAATGCGCGGACAGTGATAAATTTTTCTTGTCCGCTCAATCAAGCGCAGAACGAAATCATAATCCTGTGCGCCGTCAAATTCCTCACGCAGACCGCCAAGTGCATCCACAAGCTTCTTTCGCACCGCAAGGAAATGGCACATGTAATTATTTGCATGAAGCAGATCAATATTAAAATCAGACTTAAAGTGCGGATAAAAATAATGTGCACCATATTCATCCGTCTTGTCCTCATCGCTATAAAAGACATCAAGTGAGTTGTCGTTATTTAATGCCTGCACATAACAAAACAATGCATCCGGCTCCAGAAAATCGTCATGATCCAAAAACGAAACAAACTCACCTGTGGCTGCCTGAATGCCTGCATTCGTATTTCCGGCGATTCCCAGATTGCCCTCCAGCGTGATAACACGTATTCGCTTATCGCGCACTCGCCAGTTCTCTAACAAACATGTAAGCTTTTCATCCTCCGGTGATGCATTTACCAGACAAAGTTCCCAGTTTGCATAACTTTGGTACAACACGGAGCGCACCAGTTCCTTTAAAAACTTGCCCGGCGTGTGGTACAGCGGCACAACGATGGAAAACTTCGGTGCATACGAAAACTTCGTCTTTTTCTGTTCAAAAAGTTCCTGTCTGCTGACACGCATGATGCGAAGCCATGTATCGTAATCCGCATACTCGTTCTTCGTAAGCTTCTTCTTCAGCCAGACCAGATTTTTCTTTGTTCTCACATACTGCGCCTTGCTCTCCTTTAAGAAGCGTCTTGTCGCAATCAGTGCCGGGTTTAACAAAAGACTTTGCTCGGCAATAATACTGCCTGTGACATCCTTTTCCTTAAAATGAACTGTAACCGGGTGCTGTCCGTGTGACGGAATTTCTAAGAAAATTCCTACCTGTCCGGCCTTTGGATCGTTATACTTAGCCAGACCGACATCTGGTCTGGCAGCCCACGTGACCGCTGCCTCCACAGGTGCCTTTTTCTCATCCGTCACCGTGATCTCCACTTCATTTTCCTCGACAGATGCTACGGCCCAGCCGATTGCAAATATTTTTCCGTTCTTTACAAATATCGAATCAAAACAATATTCCATTGCTTTTCCTTTCGCTTTTCGTACCATTCTGCCTTATGGCAGCTTGTAATAACCGTTTTTCAGTGAAAGATTTTTATTGTAATATGGGTCAGACCCCATCACATGCTTCCACTTATTTTTCATATATTCGGCTTCTCTTGCAAGCCTTGCCTGCTTCTCAGGTGAATCCTCATAACCTCTTGAGCGCGACTCATAGTGATGCAGATGCGCGAATGCATCATACACGACAAGATATCCTTTCTCGCGAAGCTTCAGACACAAATCCACATCGTTGTAAGAAACAGCCAGATGTTCATCCATGCCGCCCACTTCCTCGTAGACTGCTTTTTGGATTAACAGACATGCACCGGTCACGGCTGAGACATCCTGTGAGAAGGAAGCTCGTCCCATATAACCCGGATCGTGCTGTGGATACTCCAGAAATTGATGGAATGCCACGCCCTCTACGCCGACGATTACGCCCGCATGCTGAACCGTATCGTTCTCATACAGAAGCTTGGCTCCCACAGCACCGACTTCTTTTCGTCTTCCATAACCGACCATACTGATCAAAAAATCAGGATCAATCACTTCTGTATCGTTATTTAACAGGAGCAGGAACTCACCATTTGCTCTCGCTGCTGCAAAGTTTTGAATGGCTGCATAATTAAAGCCTGTTTTCTTTGAGTGGCGTCCATCATCATTTGCCTTCCAGACTTCCACGCGGATACGCGGATCAAGCTTTTTGATTGTCTCATAGTAGCCAAACGTTTCCACCTCTTCACTATTATTTTCCACAATCAAAATCTCAAAATTTGTATAAACCTGTTTTTCAAGAAGAGATTTCACACAGCGATCGAGATCTTCAATGTGATCCTTGTTCGGAATGATAATTGTCACAAGCGGACGCTCCCGATACTGATATATCGTCTTGTAATAGCCCGGAAGCGATGTGCTTTCCACTACTGCCTCAATGCCATGACGGTCATAATACTCCTGCAATGCACGCTTTCCTGCCTCAAATGCATAGCCCTTACTGTCGGTATTCGCCGATGTGGAATCCTTGTGACAGCGCCAACTGTAGAGAATCTTTGGCACATGGACAATTATTTTGCTCTCATCGACGCAGCGCAGCACCAAGTCAAAATCCTGCGCACCATCAAAATTCGGACGGAAGCCACCAACCCTCTTGATGATCGAAGTCTTCACTGCAAAGAAGTGACAAATATAATTATTTGTATGAAGAAGGTCTGGGTTGTAATCCGACTTAAAATGAGGGAAATAATGGAACTTTCCATCCTGATCAACCTTGTCCTCATCGCTGTATAGACAGTCGGCATCTCCATGCTCATTGATTGCCTTGACAAACTCAAAGAGGGCATTCGGTGCCAGAAAATCATCATGATCCAACAGTGCCGTGTAGCTACCTGTTGCCAGTGCCAACGCTTCATTTGTATTACCGGCAATGCCTAAGTTTTCCTTTAGCTTCACATACTTGATACGTGGCTCTCCATTCATCAGACTCTTTACCTGCGCATCAAGTTTCTCATCCTCCGGGCTTCCATTTGCCAGACACAGTTCCCAGTTCTCATAGGTCTGCTTCTTCACACTGTTCACCATATCCACAAGAAAGTTTGTCGGCGTATGGTACAGTGGAACGATGATTGAAAATTTAGGATGAAGTGCAAAGTGAGTGATCTTTTCCTTCATGCGCTCAACCACACCCGGACAATTTTCTTCGTACCAAATCGCATAACGCTTCTCATCCGGCTCGCAGTCTAAATATTTTTCCTCAAGGCAAAATTCCCTGATACTTTTCGCGTGCTGAAGCCTGCGGATGCGTCCCTTGATACCATGCTGGTAACGATATGCGGCAAGCAAGCCCGGACAGTCCACTAAGACTTCCAATCTGTCCTCCGGATGCTCCTTGCTCATAAATACGGCATAGCAGTTGGTCATCTCACCCGGCTCAAACGAAAATGCAATTCCATACTGTTCAAACGAAGCATCACCATAAATGACCTCACCTACATCGGCGCGTCTGTTTCTTGTTACTGATGCCTCAAGAATGGTTCCATCCTCTTTTTTTACCACCAGGCAGAGCTCATCTCCTGCCGTTTCAGGTGCCGCCCATCCGGCACAAGCCACCTTCCCATTAAGATATACCACTGAGTCAAACGAACTTTTCATACGAATCCTTTCCGCCCCAAGCTTTGACATCTGTTTTACAGCTTGTATGCGTCACATACTTCCTTGACATCTCCAACCATCTTGACCGTATGATCTTCCAACCATACAACACGGTTGCACATCTGTCGGATCTGTTCAAGATTATGGGATACATACAACACTGTAGTTCCTCCCGCCATCAATTCCATCATGCGCGCATGGCTCTTTCTCTGAAAATTTTCATCTCCAACAGAAAGAATCTCATCAACAATCAGAATCTCAGGATTCACTACCGTCGCTATAGAGAAAGCCAGACGCATCAGCATACCAGAGGAATAATTTCGGATGGGGGTATTGATAAACTCACCCAACTCCGAAAACTCCAGTATATCATTGTAGCGTGATTCCAGAAATTCTTTTGAATATCCAAGAACCGCGCCATTTAAATAAATATTCTCTCTTCCGGTCAAATCATAGTCAAAACCGGAGCCTAACTCCAGCATTGGCACGATACCGCCGCCACGGTACACACTGCCCATGGTCGGCTTTAAAATACCGGATATAATCTTTAAAATTGTACTTTTTCCAGCTCCGTTACGGCCAATCAGGCCGATAACCTCACCTCGTTTTACATCAAATGACACGTCCTTAAGCGCCCAGAAGTCTTTGTACTCTACCTGGCGCTTCAGCATCTTTGTCACCATCTCTTTGATACTTGTAACCCGGTCATTTGCCATGCGAAAACGCATAGACACATTTTCGACGCGGATTATCGTGTTGTTCTCATCTGCCATTTTTTAACTATGCCTTTCCATAACCTGCAACATTTTCAATACCGTTGAATGCGTTTTTCGTATGCTTAGATATACAATACAAACTGATCCTGTGTCTTCTTAAACACAGTTCCGCCGATCAGAATCATGACAAGTGAGCAAAGCGCACAAATGAAATATTCGCTGATCGCCGGGGAACATCCGTCGATAATGATCGTACGCAAAAATGTTACATAATGATACATCGGATTAAACTGCATCAGTTTCGCCAGCCACTCCGCGCCACTGTTCTCCAGCATACTGGTACTATAAATGATTGGTGTCGCATACATCCACATCGTGGAGATAACGCCCCATAAAAACTCAATATCATGAAAAAATACCATAAGACTTGAGAGTAAGAATCCCATGCCGACTGCAAAGGAGATCACAAAGATCAGCGCCAACGGAAGCAGCAGAACAGACCAGTGCAGATACAGACCATTAAACAGACCATAGCAAACAGTAACCAACAGAAGCGGAACCATCGACAACACCATATTAATGCTTGCAGAAAGCACCTTTGTAACCGGGTAAATGTACTTTGGCACATATACCTTTGTAATCAGTGATGCATTGCTGGTGATCGCACGCATAGCCTGATTGCAGCAGTCTGTAAAACCGTTGAACATGACAATACCACACAGCAGATAGATCGCATAATGATCCACACCTGCACCGCGCGCACCAAGCAAAGTATTAAATACTGTATACTGAACAAGCATCATCAACAACGGATTTAAAAAGCTCCAGAACACACCGAGTACGGAACGCTTGTACTTGATTTTAAAATCTCTTGAGATCAGCTGTTCCATCAGAAATTCATATTTAGCGATTGTCTGAACAAAAGAACCTCCTGCTGTTTCCAATCCTTTCTTTTCCCGACTGACCATGCGTACACCGTAGAGTGCAAGTGCAAGTAAAACTGCCGCTTCAAATACAGCTGCCACGATGATGTTTGATCGGCTCGATCCAATCTGCGGCCAGGCAATCATATCTACCAGCCAGAACAAAAGGAATACAGCCACAATTGTCACAATACTGACTTTTTGTAAATCATATTTTTTCTTATTCATATTCGTTCTTTATCCTGCTATCACCTTTTTATTCAAAATGGAAGGTATCCTTTAATCCTAACCACTTTTTGTCTTTTTCTGAAAGAATCGGCTCAGCTCCCTCTGGAATCGGCCAGTCAATTCCAATCTCTGGATCACTCCAAAGTACACCGCCCTCATCACCCGGATGATAGAAATCGGTACACTTATAAGCAAATTCAGCCTCATCGGTCAGTACAACAAAGCCATGTGCGAAACCTTCCGGGATGTAGAACATCTTCTTGTTCTCGGCAGTCAGTTCAACACCAAACCACTTTCCGTATGTTTTTGAATTTGCACGAAGATCAACTGCAACGTCAAATACACCGCCCCGAATAGCACGAACAAGCTTGCCCTGCGGATACTGTTTCTGAAAATGAAGACCACGCAGTACACCCTTTACGGACATGGACTGATTGTCCTGAACAAATTTCATATCCAGACCCGCCTCGGCAAAATCATTATAATTATACGTCTCTACAAAATATCCTCTCTCATCCTTAAACACAGTAGGTTCGATTACATACAATCCCTCAATATCGCAGCCTGTAACTTTAATCTTTCCCATTTCTCTTTCCTCCTGTTTTCATCTTTAGGTTGTTCTACACTGTTTTGCATCGACAAACGTTTTATTCCTGCCAGTATTTTTTATTCATCGTGCACCACAGCACCAGTTTTTTGGGCAATTTATAATATTTTTCTCCCAACTTAAAACCAATCGCCTTGCAGCCAGACAGATATACCAGACGGAGCACCTGACCATATTCATGATGGCGAATCAAATAGCGTACCGTGTCATGCACCAGACGCTTGCCCTCTCCAACTGTTTCCACATCCCGAAAGATTTCTTCGTTGTCCGCATGTGAAACTCCGTTATCAAAGTTACGATGGAACTGCTGAAGACCTGTATAGTTGTGAGAATGAATCACTCTCGCCTCTGCCACATAAGCTATGCAATAACCTGCATTGATGGCCGTAGACGCAAAGACCATATCCTCATTGAAAATCGCTTCCGGCAAAAATCCGCCTAACTCCTTATAAATGCTAGTGCGATACATCGCACAGGAATTTGAACAAAAATACGTCTTAATACCAAGCGTCGGAAGATCCGCCTGCCTCTTTATCCCACCTTGCGCCGGATAATTAAAATTTCTCGTTAAACGTTCAATCGTCGAATCCGTCTTTCTTGCAAGCTGTCTGGCATATGCCGCAGCAACAAGCGGATCATCAAATGACTTCACCAGGTATTCCACCAGATGCATATCTGCCGGTACGGCATCCTGCGTCATAAACAGCATCAGATCAGCCGTCGATTTTCTCGCTGCCAGATCTCTTGTTGCGCCATGATCAAATTCTTCCGGTGCAATATGATACACCTCCATGTTGGACGGACGGCGAAGATCCTTTGGAAATCCCGCCTCGTCAGTATTGATCACAATAATACGCTCTACCGGATGGGTTTGTTTTTCCAGCCGGTCTAAAATCTTTTGAAATTTCTCATCCGGGTAATTGACCGGGATGATTACATCTACTGTTTTCATTTCTTGCATATCTACCCACATTTCCGCCGATATACGACTTTTTATCGGCAATCTTGTTTAGCATACCACAATATAGCTTTTTTGTAAATAGTTACACGACAGCTCGATTCATATACCAGTACAGCACTCCCGTCAATGCAAACCAAAACCACGTTGTCGGCACAGTGAACCATGCTGAGAAGAACGACAGCACCAGATACAGTGCAATCTGTGCATAAAACAGATATAGAATTGGATTGCTGCTCTGTTTTACTTTCCGGACAAGAACCGCACAGACTGCTCCGAGAATAAAACCAAACAAAAGAACACCAACCAATCCAAAATCATAGTACGCATCATAAATTAACGTTAGTGTATTGAGTTCCGTGATCGTAACCGGCATCTCAAATGCAACGAGTGACGGGAAGATAAATTTCATGCCTGTGAGTGCAAACACCGGAAACAACTGTTTTAAACCGTAGGAATGTGCAAGCGTTCCCTGTGCAAGCGCCTGCGTCAGGCAATTAAAATTGGAATAGTTGTTTGCAATATACATATACACATATTGCACAAAGATCGGCATATTCTCATTTTTCATCTGAAAAATGCTGTTTAAGTATCCTGGTTTGTAGTTTCGTCTGACGGTCATAAAGACTGCTGCTGCAATGACAACCACTGCAATCGCAACGAAGGCAGCAAAAAGTTTCTTTTTGCTGACATTTGGACGCATCAGAAGAAAGATAAGCATCGGAAGTGCCAGTGTCAGAATGAACTGAAACTTTGAGACACTTAAGATTGGGATGGATGCTGACAATATATTGTATACAATCAGCTGAATCGTTTTGCTTCTTCCAAGCGGTGTTCCCTTCTGGCGGTACTTTAACAGATAGATCAGTGTCAATGAGTGCGTAAACATGCAGCTGACAGTAAAATAATGCACACCAGTGATATGAAAATGGTCATACGCATGTGTCTCACTCGAAAAAAGAGGAATATAGCCAAGGATACATGCCTCCGCAATGAAAGTTGCAAATGTGACCAGCGCAACAATACGAATACAGGTAAAGAGTCTTTTCTGAAAGCTTGCTTCCTGCCCCGGATTGAGAACAGCCTGTTGTTCATATTTTGAGGATATTTCATTGCTGTAATCAGGTATATATTTTTGGTGCCTGTACTCCATGATCTCATAGCCTGCCAAAAAGAATAAATAAAAGCCGCTGAAGGAAAGCCATGTCTGAAGAAGCCATGAGGATTGCAAACGACTTAGCTGCATAACAGCCAGCCCCTCCCCAGCCGTCCAAAAAAAGGATACTAAAAATCGAAACGATACAAGGCTTTGATCCAGGTAATAAAAATAACTGCTCATCGCCACAGCTGCCGCAATAAGCACACATCCTGCTGCCACAAAGCTGCCGTTTTTTTCACATACTGCCGATATTATGACAAAAGTGCCATACACGGCATAAGGCAGAAGCACCTTACTGCCTCTGCCCCCCATGTTATTCGCCAAGACCATTTTCAATTCCCGCTATCACGGCCTTTAATGCCTCTTCCTCATCAACACCATCGCAGACAACTTCAATCTCATCCCCGTTTTTCACACCTGCACCAAGTACGCTGAGCACGCTTTTTGCGTTTGCAGTAACGCTGTTAAACTGAAACTGAACCTTTGATTTGTAGTTCATTGCGATCTTGCATAAGATCCCTGCTGGTCTCAAATGAAATCCTGTCATGTTTTTTACTGTGATCTTCTGACTTACCATACTTCTTCCTCTTCCTTTCATTGTAACATAGAACAGATAATACTGTCCCTCTGTACATACTTGCACGCTTGTTGCGCAGTACTTTTACGAGTTCTCCTCCTGCATCGAAGAATGCTCCTGTTCACCAGTACTTTCCTGCGTCGTTTCATCCGTCGACTTCTCGATACTCGTACTGTCTGATTCTTCATCCATACTCTCCGATGATTCCACGGTTGCTGCTTTATCAATGATGCGCACGGATGCGATCAGTTCCTCCGTCAATGTGTATGCACTGTCCAGTGCAAGCGTAACCGGCACATTAATATACTCACCTGCGCCAAGTCCTCCAACATCAATTGTTCCCTGAAGTGTCTCCGGATCTAAAATGTCCAGATCAGCTTGCAAAGCCTGCAGCGTTACCGTCAGTGTAGGATCAATTATCTCATATTCGTACTCATCCTTTGTGTTGATTAACTGAAACTGCTCAACATCGACCTGAAAGCTTTTGGTCTGAAGCTGTTCCAACTCAATCGTTACAAAAATCGTACCGCTTTGTCCTTCCGATACTGTGATACCCTCCGGAAGATACGGATCAATCGCGATTTCAAACGTCTGATTCTCACTAGCTCCCGTGATATCCAGTTCCTCACTTGGAATACTGATCGTTGAAATATTAGCAAGAGCTGTTTTTGAACCGGATATTGTCAAAAGCTTCGGCGTGTAATCCACTTTGCTAACCACATATCCATCTGCCGGTGTCCCACTGCTTCCCGCAATGCTGATGCTGATCTCTTTTGTCTGGTTTAACCCGACAGTCACTTCCACACTTTCCTGACTGATCGTAAGGCCGCTTCCTGTAAGAACACGATTGTTGCCATCGTACAGCGCAAGCGATGCAGTGACGCTGCTGCTGTCGGTAATTGTACTCAAATCCACATTTGCTTTCACCGATGCCAAATTAGAAAATGCACTTGTCGGTCCGCTTACAGTAACACGCGACGGATCGCTTGACAGTGTTCCAACCTGATACCCCTCCGGCAGTTCCTTTGTAATATTAAACTGAACCAAATAAGTGGCAGATTTTAAGGTATCGAGCACCACTCTGATATACCCTTGTGATTGCGGATACTCCCAGCTCTGAATATAGTTGGCAGATGATGTTTTAGTGATCTCAATACTGACCTTGCTCGTATCAGGTGCTTCTTTGATGTCACCAATTACCTCTGTCAGATCCGCAGTCACAGTGAAGTCATCAGAAGAAAGATAACGCAGACGACTGCGATGCAGCTTCACCGGAATTGTAATCGAAGCGGGCTTTGTAATCGCCACCATATTTTTATCTGCCAGTCCGCTCTCATCATATGTGATCGGGACGGTTACACTGCTAGTGATAACCGGATCCTGCGTATTGCTTAATACTAACCACAGAAGGATTGCCAGGACAATACCGAGGAGTCGAAGCGGGATATTCGTAAGAAAGTATTTCTGACTTTTATTTTTCATGCCGCTTCCTTCCTTTCTTCAACTTGTCCCACAACGTTGCTGATTGTTCTTCTTTTTTCTCTCCGCCAAGCAATTCCCGAAGCCGGTCACTGTCGAGGTCTTGATACAGCCGGCCATCCTTTGTCAGAGAAACCTGACCGGTCTCCTCCGATACGATCACTGTCAGCGCATCCGTCACTTCACTGATGCCTAACCCGGCGCGGTGTCTTGTTCCAAGTTCCTTGCTGATCGTCTTGTTCTCCGACAATGGCAGGTAACAGGTGGCCGCCGCGATGCGATTTCCACGAATCACAACTGCACCATCGTGAAGCGGAAGATTATGTTCAAAGATCTGCACCAAAAGCGGTGCACTGACAAGCGCATCCAATAAAATTCCAGTCGCAATATACTCGTTCAGCACAAATTTCCGTTCGATAACGATCAATGCACCGGTTTTCGCACGTCCCATACTAAACGACGCCCGTACAATCGCATCAATCGTATCATCCTCATTTTCAAAAACCTTGTCCTTCGTTCCCGAAATAGAGATCAATTCAAATAAGTGATTTGTACCCAACTGTTCGAGTGCCCGTCGAATCTCCGGCTGAAAGATCACCAGAAGTGCCGTCGCCACATATGGGGCAATCCGATTAAATACCATCACAATATCGTTCAACTGCAGCACGACTGCCAGAATATACATAGCAAAAATCGCCGCCGCACCCTTTAACAGAATCCATGCTTTGCTTTGTTTGATCCATAAGATAATATGGTAAATCAGATACGCAAAAATTGCGATCTCCAGAACATCACTCCATGTCATGGAAGCCGCCGACCAGCGTATATAATTTTCATAAAATTCTTTGATGGCTTCCATTTTCCGTCCTTTCTCCTGTTTATTCGTGGAAGTAATCATCCAGGCTGCGCGCATCCTCCGAGAAATCTCCATCCGGGTCTGCTTCCCCTGGCCTTGTTATCATAGTTACTTTTTTTTCGGTGCGGGCAACGGAATATTTCGGAATCGCCTTTACATAATACACATAATTCTCATCTTCATACTCCAAAAACTCGGTATGCGCTCCGTCCAAAAGGAATCGGAACACATGGAGCACACAGGCAACTAAAATACCCATAAAAACAGAACTGCTTAAATACAGCAGATTGACCGTTACACCGAATACTACATTGCCTACCAGCACAATCAGCACATAACACGCAGTTCCCGCTGCGATAGCGATCGCCCATGCATACGAATACGGGAGCTTTCGGATCAGGTACACAACAATGACCGTAATGATCAGAGCCGCTACCAGTAACAGCAGCCGCTCATTGCTCCATACTATCTTCACAAAATAAGCTGCCTTTTCCATTGAAGTCAGCCGCACCGCCGCTGTCTCCAATACAGAACTGTTCTGACGAAGCGTTAGAATCATACCATACACAAATGTGCCTGCCGCTGCCGGAATAACCGCTGCCGGACTGCATAAAAGACCAATCGGAATCGCCGCCGCACCAGTCAGGTTCAGCATTCCTGCCAGACACATAATTGCAATCAGCACCGACTGTTTGGGTTTAAATATAAAATATGTCAGTATCAAAAACACAAAAAATACTGCTGCAACCGCACCTGCCTCAACAGAGATCATTACCATATGAATAATCACAAAAACGGCCAGCAAAGGAGAAAGCACCCCAATAGGAACAACCACTGCCACCATCGTAAAGACCGCAACCTCTATCCATGCACGAGGCTGCATGCTGCTCACAAGCTGCCGATGAACCATATAAAATACTAAAAATGCCAGCAGACACTTTGTACACACACGCACGTACGCCTCATACCAGCCGTAAACTTCACTTATTTTTTGCCGAAGCTCCAGCAGAGCTGTCATTCGCCTGGCTCCTTTCTGTATAATAATCCTCAAGTGCCATCAATTGCTTTCGATACTCGCGCACCAAAACAGCTGCTGTACGGTAACGCCTGCTATAGCAATGTCTCGCTGTCACAAGCACCGCCATCAGAACTCCCAGATACGCAATAATCCAGATACACACAATCGTGAGCAGTGTACGTTCAGAAATTGAAACCGTCTTCATATCGCTTCCCATACAGACAAGTCCTGTAAACGTCAACAGCAGATAAGCTGCGGTATAACTGATCCAGATCTTAATCATCTGAAAAGACACATAATCTCTTTTCCGATACCCGCAAATCTCAATCGCACGGCATTCTTCTCTCTTGCTCATCATTGCCGCCTGTGTCATCATGCGGATCTTTTCCTCACTGATCATGCGTCCACCTCACTCTACGGATCTTGTTCTCTTATAGTATAACACACATCATCGCATTTTTGTAGGAATTTTTTTATTTTTTCCTAAAACAAACAGGCCTCTGTGTACACACAAAGACCTGCCTTCTACATTTTTATACTGATACGAAATTGCAATGCACAGATTACAATGGAGCAACCAATTACAGATCAATGCTTCCAGTAATCTCGCCGTTGATTACGTAATGAGCCTTTCCTTCCTCTGGCTTTACATATACCTTTAAGTCAACCAATTCGGAGATTTTTCTCTTCATCTCCTTCTTCCACATCTCCTCAATGCGTGCGGTGATGCTGCTAACGGTAACTTCCTTGCCATACCACTGCAGATAAACTTCTCTGGTCTTCTTTACAGTAGCCTTCTTTACAGTTCCCTTTGTCTCTGCAACTGCTGCAGTTTCCTTATTTGCTCTTGCTGCCATATGCATACTCCTCCCATTTTGGCATATTTCCAATATTTTCTATATATGATGTATGAATGCTGCGATACAAGATGATTCCTGTTCGCATGAACAGCAACACAAAATGCATTGTTTTTGCATTCACACGTGCAACTTACTACACTAGAAGTTAATTATACGCTGCACGTTTTTAAAATGCAACCCATTTTATGGAAAATAGTTGTTTTTTTCCATTTTATCCACTATAATCTAGACATCTGTATCTATGTTTCATAACAAAAATGAGCTGCTGTGCCAGCCCGGTCTGCGAAAGGCACAGAGAAAAGAGGTTTTCATGACATTCCTGAAAAAAAATTCCGTCAATCTGCTGATCGGCCTTTGTGAGCTTGCGTTAGGAATTTTGCTGCTCATCAACCCTACCGGCTTTACAGCTGGCATTATCATCGCATTTGGTGTGATCTGCCTGATCGTTGGTATCGTTCAGATCGTCTTTTACTGGCGAAAGCCATTTGCTGAAGCGATGTCTCGCCTGTACCTGATGAAGGGTCTTGCAAGTGTTTCCGTCGGTCTGTTTTGTACCTGTTTCTCTCACTGGTTTTGGGAGACTTTTATGCTGCTCTCTTTTCTTTATGGCGTTCTTTTGTTAGTATCCGGCTTCTATAAAGCCCAGTGGAGCATTGATCTTCTCCGTCAGAAGGAAAAGCGCTGGTGGATGGGTGCTGTAAATGCTGCACTGACAATTCTATTTGCTTTGCTAATCATTGGAAATCCATTTCCATCCGTTAATACTACCTGGACTTTCTCTGGTATCGCATTGATCACGACCGCCGCTGTGGATTTTGCTGCCTTGCTTTTGATTCGTATATTTGTCAATGCGAAACTGCCAAAGAAAGAGAAAACACCTTTTGACCCCAACATCATTTGATTTATTTAAAAAAGATCAGACAGTTGAAAATGCTGCCTGATCTTTCTTATCTTCTATGGAAACTTTTTTCAGCAAGCGTTAGCGAAATAATTTTTCTACACGCTCTAACTCAGCACGGATCTTCAAATGCTGTGGACAATGACGTTCGCAGAAACCACAGTTCTTGCAGTCTGCAATCAGCTTGCCGCCGTCATTTGTATAACGCTCATACATCTTCTTTGCATGTTCCTTCAGTCCGTACACATTATAATAGGTAAACATGTTGAAGATCTTTGGAATCTCAATTCCCGCCGGACATGGCTGACAATATTTGCATCCGGTGCAATACAGTTCGCTGAACTTCTTTAACTGCTCCATCGCCTCGCCAAGCTGCTGCCACTCTTCCTTTGAAAATCCGGTACTGTCAGACGCAAGTGACGCATTCTGTTTTACCATATCAAGTGTCTGCATACCGGACAGTGCGCAGTTCAAATCCGGATTTCCCAGAACAAACTTAAATGCCAATTCATATGTCGCAATGGACTTCTTTCCTGTCAGCTTTGCATATAACTCAGTCGGTGCTGCCAGTCTTCCGCCGCCTACCGGTCCCATTGCTACTGTTCCAAGTCCTTTAGACGATGCATAGTGAAGCATCTCTTCATTGCTTCGATCGAGCAGATTGTACTGGACAAGCATACTCTCCATCGGGATACCGCGCTCCTCGGAACGATCAATGATGTACTTAATTGCAGATGGATCATCATGGAAAGAGAAAGAAATGTGGCGAATCAATCCCTCTTCCTTTGCCTTTGCTGCATCTGCTAACAGATCCTGCGCCATGATTTTCTCATCAAACTCCTTGCGGTTGATTCCCCAGAAATGATAAAAATCAATGTGATCGGTTCCGAGCTTATCCAGGCTATGCTCAAGTGCACGGCGGTAATCGCCCGGCTTTTTACAGACATCTAGCGGAATCTTTGTCGAGATCAAAATCTTGTCACGAAAGCTCTTTACAGCCTTTCCGACTGCCTCTTCACTGTTACAATTGCAATACTTTGGTGCAGTATCAAAATAGTTGACACCCTGACGGTATGCTTCTGCCACCATCTCATCTACCTTGTCCTGATCGACATGCATCTTTCCATCCTTTTCAAACTCCGGAAAACGCATGCAGCCAAAACCCAGTGCCGAAATGCTTTCACCTGTGTTGCCGAATTTTCTGTAATTCATAATATCACCTTGCCCTTCTATAAATTATCCTCTCTGTCAGTATATCATGTTTTGCTGCTTCCCAAAAGGAATTATCCTTTCTTTTTAATGGAATATCTTTCGTTACTCTTTAATTTTATTCAGCCAATCCTTACGGCGATCCTTCACATTTGTGATGGTACCATCCGGATTCTGAATCTTCATCTGATCAAGAGAACTTCTCATATTCTCACGGATCGCTCTGAGGTATTCCTGACGAAGTGCCTGCTGTTCTTCCTTCTCAGCCTCTGTTAACGTTCCTTCTTTCTGCTTCTTTGCCAGTTCATTGATTCTGGCAATTTCCTTTTCTGTTACCATATCTTTTCTGCCTTTCTTCGTTGTTCTTAATCTCTCTTTATTGATAGCTGCGCTTTCGTCATTGGCTCACTGATTCGCATTTTTATCTTAAGCCTCGGTAACTACCTTCACATTGACAATCTTCATATTTTCTACCGCATCTGCCTGAAAGCCATCATTAACTGCGTGAATATCCAGATTTTCAAAAGTAAAATCAGACAGCTCATACTGTGCTTTGTTTGGCTCCACATTAAAATAAGTCTCGCACTCACACTTGCAATTTTTCATTGTCACATGATCCGCATAGGACAGCGGAATGTCTTTTCGATCCTTCAGATCATAAAACTGTGTCCATGGATTGATATTAATAAAGTTTGTAATGTTGCCCTCGATCTCTTCGAGCGTGATATATTCGTAATGCTGCGGTGTATCCGGGCGCATCTTTAACCAAAGCAGATTGCTTCCGCTGCCTACTTTAATGCGGCGAAGCAGGATATTCTTATTGTGTACAGACTCTGAGCCGCAGGTCAAACAGCCGTGGCAGAAGCCATATATACAATCTTCGACTAAAATACGCTCATTTGCGCCATTCTCCGGTGCAGTATCCGCCCATGGGCCTTTTCCGCCCTTTAATACAACAGAATCGTCATTTACTTCAAGATAGCAATTTTTCACAAGAATATCGGTACACACATCAATGTCAATCGCATCCGTACTCGGTGCCTTCACCGGTGCCGCCGGGGAGAAAATGCGGCAATCTACATATTTGACATGGTCACAGTGATACAGATGTGTTGTCCAGAAATGTGAATTTTGCAAATTTAAACCAGCAATCCACACATTTTTGCAATTTGACAGATAGATAAGACGCGGACGCTGCTCATCCTTATTGGTACACTTGGGATTCCAGCTGCGGCGAAGCCAGAATGCCTTCCAGGAACGCAGACCATTTCCATCGATGGTTCCGGATCCACACATAACAAATCCATCTAAACTGTCTGCATTAATCAGTGCTGAGAAATACAGACAACTCTCACCCTCAATTCTTGTCTCACAAATCGGATAATCCGCACAATCATCGCTTCCTTTTAACATGCCGCCCTGCGCGATATACAGATGAACTCCCTGCTTAAAAAACAGTGCACCGGTCAGGTACGTTCCCGCCGGAACTACGATCACACCGCCGCCCTCTGCCGCTGCCTGATCGATCAATGCCTGAATTTCCTTTGTATGAAGTTTGCCATCATCAAGGATACCATACGCAGTTAATATATACTGCTTTCCGAGACTCTCTAGTGAAGGTGCCTTTGTATCGTAAAACCATCCGTCGATCACAGTGCCGTCCGGGAATGTTTCAAATGCATTCGTATTTTTTATTTCCATATCAGATCCTTCTTTCTTCTTTTTCACTCTTACTTATCCTTTTGTTCCTGTTTCATCTTACCATGACCCGAAAGATTGTTCAAGCATTTCCCGCAATTGTTTACTTGCTATGCGATGAAAATAGGAGTACAATAGAAGAAATACGAAATAATGCGGACATTCGCAATCCGCTTCGCTACTTGCTCATAACCGAATAGCTGCTTCGCAGCTTATCAGGAGTGGCTTGTACCACTCCTGATACAAGCAATTCCCAACCCACTGCTTATTGCTTCACGCAATTGAAGCAGGGGACTTGCTTGATTTGGTTAAAATAAAATTGACCATGCTTTTTTGCATGGTCTGAAAGGATTTTTTTATGGAACGACCCAAAACAACTCACTACCAATTTTTCAGCAATCGCGAATGTGAATATTTTCCCTGTCACAAAGAAGCAGATCCGGACAATTTCAACTGTCTTTTCTGTTACTGTCCGCTATATGCGCTCGGCAAAAAATGCGGAGGGCAGTTTCGTTACCTCCCAAGTGGCATCAAAGACTGCACAAATTGTACATTTCCGCACAAGAGAGAAAATTATAAAGCAGTTATTGGACGATACAAGGATATCGCTGAATTATTAAAAAAGAATTTATGAGAACTGCACTGGTATTTGGAATACTAAATTATTAAAAAAGGATTTATGAGAACTGCACTGGTATTTGGAATACTATCTGAAGCTGCGACATCCTTCCAGATACCAGCCGTAGATCTTTTTTATCTCGCTTTGATGGATACGGCTGATCGGCACAATTCTTCCATCCGTCAATCGAAGCTGTGTTCGTTCAAAACGATTCACTTTCTGTAAATTTATTACATAACTTTTATGGCATTGATAAAAATATTTCGGAAGCTGAGGTGCTATGTCAGCCAATTTGCGACAGACACGAACTTCTCCACTTTTTGTATAAATATAGACATTATGCCCACGGCTTTCCATAAAGTAAATTTCATTGCAGTCAATTCGTTCCACTGTCTGACGCATTGACAGCATCAATTGTTCTCTCATTTGTGACCACCTTCCCCCATATTTTTTATCTTGCTCTTTCTTATTGCCTAGTATACATAATCCTTTCCTACAAAACCATTCAGTCTCTGGCACGCCATTTCAACCTTTCTGTAGATGCCCGAAAGGATTTTTTTCAATTCTATGATATCCTGCTTCAGGGCGAGGAAAACTACAACAATCGTCAAGCTGTCTGCTGCCTGTTAAATAATCTGGCATCAGTTGATTTTTCCATGGCACCGCCGCCGGAGGTTTCCACACTAACTATTTCGGATCATCTGATCCGGGGTGAGTTTGCTGTCAGAAGTGCCATCCGTTCCGTTTTGATCTATGAAATTTCGCATACCGAAAATGCTGAATTTTACCTGTTTCTCCCAACAAGGCTGAAACTGACGATCAACTTTATGGAATTTTGGCTGGACGGTCACAAATTTGCAGTAAATGAACTGCTTTGCTTTGAATCAGGCACAAACTCTGCTGCAAAAAATCTGGAATTGCTACATTCTGTCATCCCATTATGTCTCGCCTCCTGCGGTCAATACAAACCTTATTATTTTCACGAGACGCCAAAAGCAGCATCGCTCTCTCCAATGGGATACTACATTATTTCGCCACATTATCTGATTCTATTTTCAGAGGATTTGTCTACTGCACAGATTCTGGAATCAGAAGATTTGCTTTCCTATTACCGCAGCTTTTTCAAAAATTTACTGCTCCAGTGTGAACCGTTAACCCAATGCAGCGCAGATGTAACAGAAGTATTAAATGAGTATATTTCCGCTGCCGTACCGGATTCTCTGCATATCATTATGCCGCAGCCATGTATCGGACGCTACATCACGCACGACATAATCAAAAAATACTTGAATCGCTCCCAAATGCCGCTTGATCCGTATCTGCCGCTCATTGACCACCACTACTCATTCCTTCGTCAGGTAAAAAACAATTATTATACCATTTTTACTGAAGAAGGCTTACGGGATTTGATTGAGACCGGTATCTGTGATGACTCGCCGGCGGAATTTATTCCGCATCTGGATAAAGAGGATGTCTGCAATTTTCTAAAAAAACTGTATATCGAAATTGAAAACGGAACGGTGCTTGGATTGATTGCCCGCCCAACGCAGCTTCATCTGCCAAATTATCTGTCTATCTATACCAATCCTCAGACCGGATTTCATATTTATACAACATTGAAATTTGTCTTTGGCTCCTACTGCTGCAACATTCATATTACAGAAGAATCCATACGAAGCCTGTTTCTTGACTTCTTTCATTCCCTGCCCGAAAGCGGTCTTGTCTACTCAAAGGAAGATACACTATATCTGCTAAAACAGCACATTACAAAAATGGAAGCAGAACTTCAAAAGGATAATTCAAAATCTTAATTTTTTAAAAATTATTCAAAAGAAAAACGATCTTAGATTTGCTAGTTCGAGTCTAAGATCGCTTTTTATAGTTAAGACTTTATAATTAATTGCTGTTTTTTAACCGAATCAAGCAAATATCGAAGCGGATTACGAATGTCTGCTTTGACTTTACCAGCACTTTTTGCATTTCCCGTATCCCTGATTGATTGCATCCGATTCTGTCACCTGATACGCATTCGCCGGATTCATATTTCCACAGTTGTTTCTGCTGTGATATTTTGAACCAGTTGCAGACAGCCATACCATATTGCCTACCGGCTGAGTTGGGGCCTCGGTCTGTGGTGGTTGTGTCGGTGCTTCAGTCTGCGGCTGCGTGGACGGTGCCTGCGTCTGCGGCTGTGCTTGCGTCTGCGGCTGTGCTTGCGTCTCCTGAGCCTGTTTTACTGCCTGTGTTTGTGCCTGCGGATCCGTGTCA
Source organism: uncultured Oscillospiraceae bacterium (assembly GCA_963652495.1). Taxonomy (GTDB): domain Bacteria; phylum Bacillota; class Clostridia; order Lachnospirales; family Lachnospiraceae; genus Anthropogastromicrobium. The sequence goes on along the minus strand of CAVJTU010000005.1, from coordinate 3,061 downwards.
CTTAAGTAGGATGTCGGAATGTAGGTCGTCGCACCATTAAATATGATTGTTGCCCAACCATCGTCATCGCGGTTTAATACCTGAATCTGATTGCCCGGTCCAAGTTCCCCGACGGTATTGCTTGTATCGTTTGGCTCTTCCCTTACCGATACAAAATCTGCTGCGTACAGCACTTCACCGTTGCTCGGCGCATTATTCCATGTGATGGTCTCACCATCGGATACGGCAATGATGTTTCCCTGAAGATCGGTTCTGAAAATTTGTGCCTCAACAGACTCTAATTTTTCAATGGTATCTGGGTCTGGATGGCCGTAGGAATTGTTCACACCACAGGAAATGACTGCATATTCCGGAAGAACAGCTTCCAGAAAATCCCAGCTGGTAGAACTTGCGGAACCATGATGACCAACTGACAATACATCACAGTCCAGATCTTCGTTTGCCGCAATGATGTCCTTTTCTTCCTTGGCTTCGGCATCGCCTGTAAGCAAAAATGAAGTCTCGCCGTAGTCAAGACGAATCACCACGGAATTGTTATTGGAATCATCCTGAATCTGTGTCGGTCCAAGAATGGTAAAGCTGCCCTCGCCAAAGGGGTACTCTTCACCGACCTTCGGGTATGTTACTTCTTTTTCTTGAGACGATAGTGTATCGTAAAATGAAGTATAAATTTTAGAGTCATGCTCGTAATCCGGTGCGATAATTGTCTCGGTATCAAATGCACAAAGTGCGCCGACAAGACCATTTAAATGATCGGCATCGTAGTGGGACGCGATCATATAGTCAATATCCTCAACGCCTTCCTGCTGTAAATACGAAACAAAATAAGATGCGGCATCGGAATTTCCGCCATCGTATACCAGCACGTCATCTCCAGCCTGAGCCATGATTGCAAGTCCCTGACCGACATCAATGAAATGAACGGTCAATTCTTCCTGTGGCAGATCGCTCTGTGTGGTTTCAACAGCCGGTACAGCCATCGCACCCGGCAGCATCATGGTCGCTGCGGCGGTGGCTGCCATCCACTTTTTTATCTGCCGAAGTGGATTTTTCGACATTTCAGATATTCCTGACAATGTCTTGTCTGGCAATGCTTTTTTGTGCAGTTTTCTCATCTTTTGTGTGTTCCTCCCTTTTTCATGTGAGACAATCGAATTGATACAATTGATCGAATCGACTGCCTCACATACTATTAGGATTAATTTAACACACTCAGACTCGGAATGCAATAAAATTCTTCTGAAAGAGAATACACAGGTTCTACATTATTCTCTTCTTTAACTGCTTCTACATACTTACTCTGTGCGAAATCAATATACGAAAACTCAGTACAAGAAAATGCCTGTTCCATTATCCTTGCAACCTCAAATGGTTCATTTGATAATGTGATATCTGCATTCACCATGGATAAAATTATAATACTCGCAACTGTTATCTTTTCATAATCATTGTCTTGCTCAGCCATTCGTGAATATAATTGTTTCAATGCCGTAAGAAAACGCGATCCTCTTACACCATTTTCTGTATCACGCACTCTGCACCACGCCACAGTCTGCGATCCATCAAGAAGTTGAACACCCAGTTCTGTAATCTGCCCTTTTGTTTCGATGCCAGTTGATTCCACTACCTCTGTCAGATAACCATTTAATTGGGAATACGTTGGATCTAAGTCAGCCTCGGTTACCTCTAATTCCAGACCTCCATACATATTCACAAGCTGTGCAAAGATCGAAAACGATGCTGTCACCTGACCCTCAATTGTAATTCCAAAATTTCGTTCAATTGCACTCCAAAGATCATTCGTACTTTGATACCACCAGTCATAGTCACCTGCTTCTTTTTCACCCAATTTTAGACGACGTGGAATTGAAATAAGTTGAATTTTTCCTTTGCTTGCATCCATTCCTGCCAAAACAATTGCATCTGCATACGTACCGGCTTTTTTATCGGTACGACCATCTGTTCCAAGTAACAAATAATATTCCATTTCTTGATTTATTTGCACTGTCTGCGAACGATCTTCCTCTGTACGATCTTCCTCTGTACCCTTTTCCACCTGTGCCGCTGGCTGATTTGTATTCTTATTTCTTATAATACCTGGCATGGCTGCCACCATAAAAAATACAATAATCGCTGCCATTGCAACTCCCGCAAATCTGCCTATCTTTTGTCTATTTTCTTTTTTCGCCTGCACTTTTGCTCTCGCAGCTGTCCATATTTTATCTTTCTGCTCCGCTGAAAGCTTTACCTCATCGCACATCTTTCGATAGTCATCCTGTTTCATACTGCGCCTTCCTTTCTGTACGAAAATATCAAATTCGTGAACTGCTCTCTGCCTGCGGCTCCACCAGCTCTTCTTTTAGTTTTTTTCGTGTTCGAAGCAAAAGTGACCGCACCGTAGACGACTGCTTTCCCATAATTTTCGCAATCTCCTCTGTCGAATAGCCAACATAATAATATAGATAAATGGCAGTGCGGTATTTGTTTGGCAATGCCATCACACTCTCCCACACCTCGCTCGTCTGCACACCTGCCTTTTCCATATCAATAAGCGATTCGTCCGCTGTCACCTTGCGTCTCCACCACTGACGATGAAGCTGCCTGCATTCATTCACTCCAACCTTAAGTAACCACGATTTTTTATGACTTTCCGACTCAAATACCCCTGCATATTCCATTAAATGTACCAGTGTATTTTGCACAGCGTCCATTGCATCATGTACATTTCCAGTATAGAAATAGCATAGTCGGTACAAATCATCGCCATAATCCTTATAGATTTGACACACCTCTCTTTCTTCGTGTTCCATCTCCTGTCACCTCCGCCTTGTAACGATCCTCAATGCATTAATTATCTATTTCCTTTCACCTATATCATGCAATACATCTCTTAAATGTTGCAAATTATTTTTGAAATTTCCGGACAACCCTTAATACTCCTTCATAATCTAGCTTTCAGAAAAAAATCAGAACAAAAAGAAAAAGTCCTGCTTTCGCAGGACACATAGCAGCTTGTAGGAGAATCGAACTCCTGTTTTCGCCGTGAGAGGGCGACGTCTTA
>CAVJTU010000004.1:0-70824 GCA_963652495.1 uncultured Oscillospiraceae bacterium | reverse complement strand
CCAAAAACATGATCAAGATTACGAATGTTTTTGAAGATTGCGAGAGTGCAAAGCACGCAGCAATCTGGTATCAAAGGGGTCAAAATGCCTTTTGACCCCCAACATCATATCAATAAGAGTTTTTTAACAAGGAGATATTGCGAATGGAAGAGTTTTTTATTTCAACTACACTAACCCCCGATTTGATTAAACGTTATATAGATTCAATCTGGGAAATTGTTTCAAAAAAATTTAAGCGGATCAAAATTTTAAAAGTTATCGCTATTTTCTGGATTCTCTTTGGCGCTATATCTTTGGCATATAGTTTCTATATCTATGTAAAATATCACTTCACTTTAAGATTTATAGACATTGTAATGCCTAGCATTCTCATTGTTGCTCTGATTATGCTTATCGTAATTCTTATAAACTATAAGTATATCGTACTCAGAAAAACATTGAAAATCTTTAAAAAAAATACCGGATGTCAACTAGAATACTTTTTTAAAGCTGATTGTATTATCTACAGATCTCTGATAACTGGATTGGAAAAAGAATTTGCTACAGATAAAATTTCCAATGTCGTTATTGAAAATGACATGATTTTTTTCCTGACTGGCGATAAAAAGAATCTGGTATGTCTTGTACTTATTGATACGAAACAGTTAACTCCAGAAGAACTGGAACAAGTCAACTATTATATTGATTTATACTTATATGATCTTATATAATTAAACGCGCCATGGGATGTAACCTAATTGTTTTAGCTTACATCCCATGGTTTTTACATATACTCAATCGTATTTACAAATTGACAAGCACTACGCCGTTAATACCAACGCTATTAATATTGCAAGGGCTCCTTCTGGCATAAAAAATGAAGCCACAGCACCAATTGTAATTATTGCTCCTGTAGCAACAATACCCCCTAAAATATTCGCTCCATCTTGCTGCTCACGTGGCCATGTTGACATTTCTGGAACCTTTACCAATTCCCCATAAAGTGCTAACTGATTCTGGTTCAACTGTCCTTGATTTTTAAAGGTATACGTAATGTCAATATTTCCAGTACATTTATCACCAATTGGAAATGAAATTGAAAATTCAATTTCAATTTGGGTAGGACTTACTGTATATTTGGTTTCTATATTACCATATCCAACCGCAAGTGCTAATTGATCAATATCCAATGTGTCACTAATACCCCAATCTGACAATGTTGCGTAAAAGTCTCCCCATGCAATTTTAACATTATCCATTTTAAGCTTGTTATCCTCAAAAAGTAAATGTAAAAGCACCATCTGAATTTGTATCAAAGCTTGCACTCTCAGATACTGTTATATCTATGTATGGAGTCAGTGGATATGTAACTGAAATCTCCCCTAATGAAGAACTGAAATTTAATTGTTTCTTAAGTTCTTCAGGAAAATGAAACTTATCATAGATATTTTCAAATACTTTTGATATCATGTAGTAATAATATATCGTTTCATCAACATGATATCCGCATTCACGGCATTCAAATACTCCATAATCTTTATGCTCGAAAGAATGTTTTGATAAATCTCGATAGCTAGCACCGCCACACCATTCTTCACTAGGAAAAACATTAACATTCTGTTCCTCAATATATCCAGTAATGGTATCATATGTGCAATTGAGCCATTTACTTCCATCTGCTAAGACAATTAGCTGCGTAATCGCTACATAAGTTCCAATGGGCATCTGCCTTCTGTCTTCCGAAGTTGCATTAGTGGTCTCTTTTAATGCGGTAGCACAAATAACTACACCATTTCTTTTATACGGAAATATTGTTGCTTTAACCACAGGATCGGTTGACGATTCTGGTGGGTCAATTACATTACTCATGTGAATCACCAAATCTGAGCGAACATATCCGTTGACATTACCACACTTTACTTGGTACCAGACATATCCATCTGTTCCCTTAGCTGTACCAATGACTTCCACTCCATCTCCATTTTTTAATGCCTTTACAATTGCTGTTCCAGTTCCGGCACCTGATCGAATATTAACAGTTCCAGTTGTACTTTTAGCAATACCTGTCCAACTTGCATATCCACCAGTATTTTCTTTGATTACACCATGCGAAACCAAATCAGAACGAATATATCCATAATAAAGATTCATAATTCGCACATAAAACCACAAATAACCATCGGTTCCTGCTACCTGATTAACAACATCAAAACAATCTCCATTTTTTAACTGTGGATAGCCGCTGATTACTGCTGATGTAGTAGATGCCTGTGATCTTACATTAACAGTTCCAGTTGTACTTCGAGCACAACCAATCCATGATGAATAGGCGACCGTATTTACAGGAATAACAAGTTTTCCGTTTACGTAGCCTTTATAAGTACCATTTACTGTCACTTTATACCATACATTGCCATCGCTTCCGCAAACCTGTCCTGTTACCTTCATCTGCGTTCCATTTTTTACATTAGGGCATCCTGAAATCAAACTATATTCAGTACCTGCACCTGATCGAATATTCAATGTTCCTGTTGTTGTATTCGCTTTTCCCCACCAGTTAGGGTAATCTGTGGTTGTTACCACCAAATCGCAACGACAATATCCGACATACTTATTTTCTACGCTTAAATGATACCAAACATATCCATCTGCACCTGTTACTTCCCCGAATACGTGTACATTGGTTCCGTTCGCATATGGACTTCCAGTTACTTTCGCAGCACTACTAGATGCTGCCGTTCGTAAATTTGCTGAACCAGTTGATGTCTTAATTAAACCTTCCCATTCAACATAATAATCTTTAACATATGGAGTAATCAGATCTGATCTACAATATCCTGCATGTCTTCCTCCGACAGAAACCGCATACCAAACCATTCCATCACTTCCTCTTGTTTCACCTGTTACGGTTACTGTATTTCCATTGCTCAGCGCTGTTAAAACTCCTGACAATGAACTATTTACAGTTGGAGCTGTCGAATATTAACCGTTCCTGTACTACTCTTTGCTTCTCCAATCCACGGTGTGTAGCTAACCATAATTTGACGTGATACCAGATCACTTCTTACATATCCATAATACTGGCCTAAAATTCTTACATAATACCATAATCGATTATCTGAATTTCCAAGGACCTCTCCAAGTACATCAAAGGTTCCTCCATTCGCTACTGATGGTACATCACTATGCTGCTCGTATGTTGTTGACGGACCAGTTCGAATATTTACAACTCCTGTTGTGCTATTTGCACTCCCAGTCCACTGATTATACTGATTCTCATAATTAGCAGCATTTAAAGTTCCAATATAATAAGAATATACATAGCCATAGCTACCAAGAACAGACTGGATTCTATAATAATCACCATCTACGCCTACTACAGTCACCTGTGTTCCATTATTTAACATTCCAAAACCAACTGCTGCCTGCTTATTCGATGTTGAAACCTGTGGAACTACAATAGGAGCATTAACAATCTTTCCTGTCCATTTCTTGTAATCGTTTTCATACGGAAAATCAACATTGACTACTGCGGTATCATTCGGATTTGCGATATATTCAATTCCCGGTAAAAGAAGACAATAGGTAAAATCTCTAGATCCAATTGAGTTTGTTTCCACATCTACCAATTCGCTTCGTGCTTCAATTACAACCTGATTTCCAACATAAATACCAACATGTCCAGGTTTCCATACGATTGCTCCTAATGGAATAAATGTTCCATTAGCAAAAACTTTTCCATTTTCTTTTGTTAACGGATATTTTTTCTCAGCAATATCAAATAATGCATAAGACCCATACTGAGAATATCCCGAACAAATACATACAAAACCCGAACAGTCTGCACAATAAGATCCCGCCTTTGCACGTGCAGCAGTCTTTTTCTGCTCATCGCTAAAATATGTTGGACTCTGCGCAATTAATTCCTCAATATGTGCACTACTACATAATTCTCCTTTTGCACCATAAATATACTTATATGCATTCGCATATCTTTTTGCTGCTAAAGCAGCTTCTGTTCCTGTCATAATAAAATTTCCTCCAATTCTTAAATACTTTTTTGTCATTTACTATATTCAATTTTCATCTTCGAATACCTGTGATTGCCTATTTGTATCTTTTGTATTTCTATCACTTGTTTCATCTACTTCACTTTTCTGTTTAAGAAGATCAATTGCACCAGATAAAACCTTTGGTATTGGTATTCCCATAAGACCGATATTTTCCATAATAGACAATAATTCATTCATAAGATAAGCTGCCATTACTGCATTACAGATAAAATCAGTTCCAGCAATCAAATCAAGACGGTAGGCCACCAACACAATCAGTAATGAAACACCCTTTCTACATAATCCCTTCCATCCGCTTCTACTTTCCAGACCTCCCTGTGCAGACTTCTTACTCTTATGAAAGATACCCGCCACTATCATTCCTGTTAGATAATCCAACACCATACACAAAATTAGCGTTGTAAGCATTGCGCACCTACTTTCTCTTAAGGTAATCTGTACGAACATATCCAGCATATGCCCCCTTAATGGAAATCAGATTCCATTCCTTTCCATCACTTCCTTCTTGTGTACCAAGCACTTCTACAAGATTTCCACTTTTCAGACGAGGATAGCTTTCCAAAATTTTCTGATCATTTCCTGCCTCTTCATACACAAATGTCCATCCATTTGACCATCCAATCCTTCTGTTGCTGCTTCTGCAAAAACAGTTCTTGCTGCCAAATTTAATTCCGCTGCTGTCAACTCACTTCACTATTCCTTTCTCATCGCTTTAAAATTTCTTTTGTCTTTGTGTCACGATGTCACACTTTTTGTCAGCCTCCTCTTTCTGACAGTTATTATCTTATCAAAACATATGTTCCTTTGGAAGTGAACGCATTCCACTTTTGGGGTGAACTTGTTCCACTTTTTCTATATTTCCATTACTCTTTATTATTTTACTTCTTTACCACCTATTAAATAATCCAATGATATATCATAGACATTTGCTAGTGCTAAAAGCACTTCTATGCTTCCTGCATATCCTCGTTCCAATCTCTTAACTGTATCAACAGATATGTTTGCCTGTTCCGCAAGCATTAATTGTGTAATATGTCTACTTTTTCGTAACTGACGTATTCGTATTGCACTTTCTTTTGTATCATAATATCGTTTCATCCGTGTCTCCTTTTTGCTATATATTAGAACGTCTGTTTCGAAATGTTATAGCACATTTGTTCTATTATGTCAATATATAATCAAACATTAGTTCTATTTTTATTGTTTACTTATCGATTAGTTAATTTAAAGACGTGCTCATACGCAAAAAAGCATTCCATCGCTCTTATGAGCAAATGGAATGCCATCATTCAAAGGCAGCAAGAACAATCTTGCGTTGGTCAGAAAAAATCGCATACAACATCATTCATGAAACAACCCTGGCTATGTAGAGATTTTTCTTGACATATATTAGAGTTTTCATATAATATCAATAAGAGTTTTTTAACAAGGAGATATTGCGAATGGAAGAGTTTTTTATTTCAACTACACTAACCCCCGATTTGATTAAACGTTATGTGGATTTAACATGGAATTTTATTTTAAAAAAATTTAAGCATGTTAAAATTTATATATTTTTTACTAGTGCTTTGATCCTTTTTAGCTACATTTTTTTGGGATACAATTTCTATTGTTATATAGTGTATAATAGGCCTAGAACACCTACTAATCTTCTTTCAACCGGACGTCTTCTTGTTATTACAATTACTGTTACTGTATTTCTTATAAATTGCAAGTACATTGCATTGAGAAAACCTCGGAAAATATTAAAGAATAATACTGGATGTCAACTGGAATACTTTTTTAAAACTGATTGTGTTATCTACAGATCTTTGGTAACTGGATTAGAAAAAGAGCTTAATACAAATAAAATTACCAATGTCATTATTGATGATGACATGATTTTTTTCCTGACTAGCGATAAAAAGAATCTGGTATGTCCTGTACTTATTAATACGAAACAGTTAACTCCAGAAGAACTGGAACAAATCAACTATTATATTGATTTATACTTATATGATCTTATATAATTAAACGCGCCATGGGATGTAACCTAATTGTTTTAGCTTACATCCCATGGTTTTTACTTCTTTTATTTGCAATTCTTATCAAGGAAATCCAGCACTGTCTTTGCAAACAGTGGATCAATATCATTTGCCTGCTTCTTATCCAGACGGGAGAACCACTTTGCAAGTACATTCTTCGGCACACGATTGTAATACAGATCGTGAAGCATCTTTAACTCCTCTTTCTTTTCCATGTAGTAGTCAGTTCCGCTCTTCGTGAAGAAAATTCCCATATGACTGCTCTTGCCCGGACGCGCCTCAGTATAATACTCGACATTTGGATTTGTGATGTGATTTCGCTGTGCGATAATAGAGGAACCGTCGTAGCCGATCACCTCGTCATCCTTTCCGTGCATGACAAGCACTGGTACATCACAGCTATTGATGCCCTCTACTGCAGACAAATTGTAATTTTTTCCAAAAACAACACGCTGGTAAAGTGCTGCAAATGGCAGCAAAAATTCTGCCAGCAGAAATGGCATCGTGCGTTTTGCAACCTCTTTTGTAATGGCCATCGGGCTGGCAAATCCTGAAATCGAAACCACACCTGCGATATTGTGCCTGAAATTAAGCTCAGCCGCTACGGTATAACCTCCCCAACTGTGTCCATACAAGAATACCGGAAGTTCCTTTAGCGCAGATGTTGCCTCGATATAACCCATAATCGCATCCAAGTCCTTCACTGCCTGATAGAAGCCCACTGAGGATGTGCCTTCGCTCTCGTACACACCTGTATAATCAAACGTGAATACCTGATAACCATCATCGAGCATGTATTTCACCATACTCAGATTATCCTCACCGCCGCTTGCGATTCCATGGCACACAACAACAAGACCTTTTGTAGTCTCCTCTCCATACAGGTATCCCGTCAGGTGCGTTGATCCAGATACAATCGTGACTTTCTTTCGTGCCAGTCCGCTCATATCCTTATAGCGCAAGCTGATCGCATCATCCTCCTTCTCATGTCTGGCGAATACCTTGTGAAAAATACCTCTCACAGTCAAAATACCTGCCACACTTGCTGCTGCCACTCCCGCAAGAATTACTTTTCCTTTTCCTGACTTTGCCATAGAAATCCATCCCTTCCTTACAAATTATTTATCTGTATTTTACTTATCGCTATGTGTAACAATCATACCCTTATTTGCGAAAAAAAGCAAGGCATATGCCCTGCTTTTTTGTATTACAACATTAGCGGTACAAGAATCCCCGCAATCACCAGCACCGCTCCGGAAAGAAAGAATGCCGCCATCTGGCATGCTGCCTTCTCATCTTCCTCAAGCTCCGCAAATGGAACGATCTCCTCATCAAGATAATCCGCGATGTCGCCTCCGGTGCTTCGCTTCGTCTTTTTCTTCTTATTTTTAATGCCAAGATGTTTCTTTGCCGTATCCACCGGTGTCAGCCCGTCCAGATGCAGATAGGAAAACCATGCACCTGCCATCAAAATCAGTCCAATTGTACCCAGACCAAATGCCAGCCTCGAAACGCCTACTCGCTCCACATTCACATATTTGTCCCAAAGCAAGACGATCACCAGACCGATTAGGGTTCTGGTGACCGTTTTTGTCACAATAGGACGAATCATATAGCGGTGATAGTGTTCTTTAAACCATCTCATGCTCTACTCTCTTACTTTCATGTCCCGCACAGCTTATGTCTACGTTCTGATTATGCATTCACTTTCACGAATTTACTTTCAGAAATTCACATCATGCCTTCTCAGATGCGTTGATCTCCTCAATCTCTGCACGGTACTTCTCAAGTTCCTGATCATTGCCATATACAAAGTGACCCTCGGTAATTTCTACCCACTGCGGCTTGGAAATTGTATAATCGTGAAGCGTCGGGTCATAAACCAGAAGCTTTTTCTTCTTCTCAAGCTCCGGATCCGGAATCGGAACTGCGGAAAGCAGCGCCTTCGTGTACGGATGCAGCGGATGATGGAACAGTTCCTCAGCCTCTGCCAGCTCCACGATACGCCCCTTGTAGATAACGGCAATACGATCCGAAATGAAACGTACTACAGAAAGATCATGTGCAATAAACAGATAAGTCAGACCTCTTGATGCCTTTAACTGGTTCAACAGATTCAATACCTGCGCACGGATGGAAACATCAAGTGCGGAGATCGGCTCATCGGCCACTACAAACTCCGGCTCCATGATCAATGCTCTCGCGATACCGATACGCTGTCTCTGTCCACCGGAGAACTCATGTGGGAAACGGGACGCAAACTCCGGCAGCAGACCAACCTCGCGAAGTGCCTTCTGTACCTTTGCTTCACGATCTGCCTCATCCTTATACATATGGAAATTTAACAGACCCTCAGATACAATATAATCGACCTTCGCGCGCTCATTTAAGGATGCCATTGGATCCTGGAAGATCATCTGGCAGCTCTTGATAACCTCACGATCAAGTTCCTTTGAGATCTTTCCATTGATCTTCTTGCCCTTAAAGTAAATCTCTCCGGCCGAAGTAGGATTGATACGGGTAATAGCGCGGCCGATGGTAGTCTTTCCGGAACCGGACTCACCTACCAGGGAGAATGTTTCTCCCTTATAAATATCAAAATTTACATGGTCAACTGCCACAAATTTCTTTCGGCCTTTGCCGAAACTAATCTGCAGATCTTTGACCTCAATCAGCTTTTCTCTTTCAGCCATACTCATACCTCTTTTACTTATGCGCTCTCATCTTCTGTCTGAGCTGCTGCACAGACTTCGGCGGTTCAATCTTCGGTGCACGCGGATCCAGATACCATGTCTTTGCCTTATGCGTTTCAGAAACATCAAAATACGGAGGCTCCTCCTCAAAATCAATCGCAAGTGCCTGTCTGTTTCTCGGTGCAAATGCATCGCCCTTGATCGTGTTAAACAGGTTCGGCGGTGTACCATCAATAGTAGGAAGTGCCTCGCCCTTTACACCCAGCTGCGGCAAAGCGGATAACAGCGCCCATGTATATGGATGTCTTGCATCGTAGAAAATCTCGTCTACTTTTCCGACCTCAACGATCTGTCCTGCATACATAACTGCCACACGGTCAGCTACATTTGCTACAACACCAAGGTCATGAGTAATGTAAATAACAGACATGTGATATTCAGCCTGCAGATTACGGATCAGTTCCAGAATCTGTGCCTGAATCGTTACGTCCAGTGCGGTGGTAGGCTCATCGCAGATTAAAATCTGCGGCCGGCATGCAACCGCAATAGCAATAACAACACGCTGTCTCATACCGCCTGAAAACTCATGCGGATACTGATTATAACGCATCTCCGGGAATGGGATTCCTACCTTCTCTAAGATCTGAAGCGTAGCCTTCTTTGCTACGGCTCCTCTAAGACCCTGATGAATCTCGATACACTCCTGGATCTGCTTTCCAACCTTCTTTAATGGATTTAAGGAAGTCATAGGATCCTGCATAACCATCGCAATTCTCTTACCGCGAATCGTCATCCATTCCTTTTCCTTCTTAAACTTTGCCAGATCCTTGCCATCATACATGATGCTTCCGCCGGTAATCGTACCGTTTCCGTCAAGCATTCCGACAAAGGTTTTTGTAAATACGCTCTTTCCGGAGCCGGACTCACCTACGATGGCAAGTGTCTCTCCATCATACAGATCAAGAGAACACTTACGGATCGCATTGAGCTTATTTCCACGCAGACTGAACTGAATCTCCACGTCTTTGGCGGATAATATCGGTTTCTTTTCCATGATCTTTCTCCTCCTTAATTAAACGTGGTTTCTAGGATCAGCTGCATCCGAAAATGCATTGCCGACCAGATAGAATGTGATCGTGACAACAGATACGATAACTGCCGGGAATACCAACAGATATGGATAATTCAGGAAATAGCTTCTTGCATTACGAAGAAGGATTCCAAGAGTAGGCGTATTGATATCCAGACCAAGTCCAAGGTAGGAAAGAGTAGTTTCCATACTGATGGTTCTCGGAATGGAAAGTGCCAGTCTTAAGATAATAACACTGATCAGATACGGTAAAATGTTCTTAATCAGAATACGATAGGTCGGAGTTCCCAGACATCTGGATGCCAGATTGTACTCACGGTCACGATACATCATAACAAGGTTACGGATGTTTCTTGCCATGCCCAACCAACCAAATGCGATCAGAGACACTGCCATGATCGTAAAACTCTTTCCGATCATAAGTGCAATCAGCGTCATGTAAATGATCTGCGGAATGTTATCAATGACATTATATAACTCGGTGAAGAAACGATCTAATTGACGAACATATCCCCAAAGAAGACCGATGGTAACTCCGAGTACACACTCACCGATTGCAACGATACAGGCTAACTTGATAGAAGTCTGTGTCGCATACCATACCTGACACCAATAGTCACGTCCTAAGTTATCCGTACCAAACCAGAACTCGGAGTTTGGAAGGATAAATCCCTTAGAACTGTCTGTTACCAGATTTCTGTAATCGTACTTTCCAATTACAAGTGCTACAAATGAGAAAATAACAAGTGCAACAAACACAATCAAAAGTGCTACTGCACTCTTCTTCTTTAAGAAGTTATGAATTACAGATTTCCAATAGGAATAATTGGAAAATCCTCTCATCTCGGCTTTTTCGGGAGAGTACTCGACAACTTTAAAACGAGCGTCATCATTTGAATTAGCAGCCATTATCTCGTACCTCTCTTTCCAGCCAATGTAATACGCGGGTCGATGATCATCATCAAAACATCACCTAAGAATACACCGATAATACCAAGTGCGGCATACAGAATAACAAGAGTCTGTACAACCTCTGTATCATAACGGTTGATTGCATCCGTAAGCAGTGAACCCATACCAGGCACTGAGAAGAAACGCTCTACCAGAAGTGAGCCGCCGACGGTAAGCAGAATCGAATACGGAATATACTGTGCCAACGGAACAAATGCATTTCGAAGCACATGTGTAACCATGATGCGCTTTGAGGAAAGACCCTTTACACGCGCTAATTTAATATAATCCTTGTTTAACTCATCAACCATATATCGTCTTGTCCACAATGCATATCCTGCGATCGAGGAAAGTGACAGACAAACGACAGGCAGAATCAAAGACGGTCCCGGATTTCTCGTCGAATACATAGACGGCAGCTTCAGCACATGGGAACCAAATACAAGCACCAGAGAATACGCAACAAGCGGCGGAACTGCATTTACAATAATTGTATAAACGGTTCCGATACCGTCGATAATGCCATCCTTAAAACGTGCCTGAAGAACACCTACGATAACGCCAATTACCAGAGAAATTGCAAAAGCGATCAGACCGAGCTGCATCGACATTGCAAACTTTCCGCCAATCACCTTTACCACAGAGATACCGCTCTGAATTCGCCGTGACGTACCGAAGTCCAGTCTCAGCAACTGCCTATAATAGCGCATCAGCTGTGTAAAGGTACTATCTAATAAACCTGCTGCCTGAAGCTGATCGTGCTTTTGCTGATCGGTCAGCTTCATCAGCTGATCCTCGGTAAAGAAATAATCCGTAGGCAGCATACGAAGCAGCAGGAATACGATAGTCACCACTATGAGGATTGTTACAAGAGACTGTAACAATCTCTTTACGGTGTATTTTGCCATATATTACTCAGCAGAACCTGCTTCCCAAGCTTCCTTGAAAGCAGCGTAGTCTTCTGCAGTATAGGCGTCTGTAGAAGTCTCCCAGTTCTTATATTTGTTGTTCTGCATACCGAACATAGCGTTGATCTTGGAGTAATCATTGATATGAGTCAGCTCCCACTCAACATCGAAATATGCCGGTACAGTCAGTGCATGCTCAAGCATGAATGCCTCTGCCTCTGCATAAGCCTCATATCTTGCATCCAGATCGTCAGTGATGGCATCTGCCTTATTTACTAACTCAGTAAACTCGGTATACAGAGCATTCAGTTCCTCACTCTCGTTGTCTACACCGTGGCTGTAAGCTACCATGTAATATGCGTTATCACTGTCATTTGTTTCCTGTCCTAAGTAGTTCTGAGGATCACCGTAGTCAGCACCCCATCCGTTGATAACAAAGGACTGAAGTCTTGGGTTACGAACTTCCTGTGCAAGACTGGATACGTAAGTCTCGATATCCAGAACGATGAAATCATCGCCGAAGGAATCAGAGAATGCCTGCTTTAATACGTTTGCGCTGTCAAGAGCAGTCTGGTTGCCGCTTGCGATATAGTAAGCTGCATGTACCGGGAAGGTAACGCCTGCTGCTGTCAGCTCCTCGATTGCCTGTGCCTTGTACTCCTCAAACTTATCGGAATCCAGACGGCTCATGCTCTCGCCATCATAAGTAGTCGGAAGACCTAACTTCTCCTGTACGAGCTGTGTATACTCAGTACCGTCAGATGTATAGATCAGACCCTGCATTGTGTAGGAATTGTTGTAGCACTTGTATGGATTGATTGCGTTGGTTCTCTTGTACCAGCTGCCCAGATCAAGACCATAGTACCAGCACTTACGGAATGCTTCGTTTGCAACAGCTGTATTCCAGTTGTCATCCTTTGTCTGGTCTGCATTGTGCTTATCATAGTTGAAGTGGAACTGATAAGAGAACTTCGTCGGACGCATCTCAACTAACTGATTGTAATATTCGTTGGACTCGTTGCTGCTGATTGTTGTCAGGTTGGACTCAGACAGAGAAACACTGTCTAACTCACCTGTGGTATACAGCTGATATGCAGTATCAACAGACTCTACCATCTTAATGGTAACAGTATCGAACAGCTTTGCATCGGTATCCCAATACAGCGGGTTCTTTGTCAGTGTCTTTGTATTCTGCTGGATGTACTCAGTACAGGTATAGCAGCCGTTGTACCAGATATTCTCCGGTGTAGCAGCCTTGAATCCGTCGATACCGATCTCATCGATCATCGCCTGGGAAATCGGATACAGACAGTTGTAAGTAGCTACTGTATCGAAGTATGGCTTCTCGCTTACGCATGTATACTGAAGTGTATAATCGTCAATTGCCTTGATGCCTACTGTATCCGCAAACTCAGAGCTCTCTGCATTCAGTGCCAGACCAGCCTCAGAATCCAGTTCACTTGTCATGTTGTAGTAATCCTCAGCACCTACGATCATCTCCATTGGCATGGAAGTGTTGGTAGCATCATTCTTGTGGAAGTTTAATACCCACTCAAGTCCAGTTAAGAAGTCCTGTGCAGTAACTTCACCCTTCTCATTTCCGTTCTGGTCAACCCACTTAACGCCCTTTCTTAAATGGAAAGTCCAGGTAACACCATCGTCCTCTGTCTCCCAGCTCTCTGCGATTGCCGGTGTTAACTGACCATACTCATCGGCCTCTAACAGACCATCATACAGGTTTGTTAATACATTAAGGTCGGTTGCATTCTGTGAATACAGAATATTCCAGGTCTCAATCTCTCTTGCCTGAGTTTCGTACTGATACAGATCCTTGATCTCATCTGCCATAGCCGGAACTGCTGATACGGCTGCCATAGCGACTGCAGTAAGAACTGCTGCTGCTTTTCTTGTTTTTCTCATGCGTCATCCTCCTTTTGACTACTGACAATTCGTCGTTTTTTTCTCCGGATTCGTTGTCGTTCCCTCATACGCTGTCTTTCCTTCTGCCGGAGAGCGCTCATATCGCTGACAAAATGATGACGGCTTTTCCTATCTTCCTGACATTGCCACTGCAAAGCATCACAGTATTTTGCCACTGACACATCCCGTCAGAATATTGCATAATACATCCTCTGACGAACAGATAGAAAAAAAGATGGTACACCCCTGATACTTCTATTTTGTGCCCATCCACCCTCTTGTCTCTATTGTCTGCCCTAAGCATGACGTTATAATAAACCAATTACGCTTGATTGTCAATCCGTAATTCGTATTTTTCCAAAGAAAAACTTGACTTTTTTCACAAAAAATGCCTTTTCGGTTTATTTTTTAAGGGTTGTCCCCCAGAAATTGCCATTTTTTCTTTAAAAAATTTCATTTATTCTGTTTACAAGCGAAAGAGAATCTGCTATCATAGTCTACTGTTAAGGAAATGATTACTGTGATGCACCGGCAAATGAGCTGCTGCACCATGTCTTAAGATAAAGAGAGGTTATTCATATGGATCATATTGACCGCAGCATCGTTGACATCCTGCAGCATAATGCCCGTTTGCCGGTAAAGGAAATCGCAAGCCGCGTTTCGCTTTCCTCTCCGGCTGTATGCGCCCGTATTGAGCGACTTGAAAAGTCTGGTGTGCTTGCCGGCTATCAGGCAGCCATAAATGTAACTGCTATTGGTTATCTTGTAAAAGCTTTCATCAATCTGGAAGTGGAACCCGATCAAAAGCCTGATTTCTATCCATATATCGAATCATGCAGTAACGTAGTTGAGTGCAATTGTGTCACCGGAGAGTATTCTATGCTCATCGAAGCCTATTTTCACACGACACAAGAACTTGATCAATTTGTAAATTACATTCAGAAGTTTGGACGCACACGCACACAGATCGTTTTCTCCACATGTGTGGAACATCGCGGCATTCCGCTCTCCGAGGAAGGCACATTACAGCCGCCTGCTCATTTAAAAAAGAATGACGATAAGGTTTCCAAAGAATGATCCAACATAATGAAAAAAGAGCCCGATCTGTATTGATCTGGCTCTTTTGTTTTTTTAAAGATGTTGGGGGCAAAAGGCATTTTGACCCCTTTGATATCAAACATTCTCAATTTTACGATTTTTTGCCATGATTAACAAGAATCAAGCCGACATCACTTAGTCACAATGCGTCATGATCTTGATGATCTCTTCATCTGTCTCATTCATTCCATCGGCACCAATACGGCAGATATTGTGGATCGTATTCTCGACACCTTTGCTTACAATTCCGTCTTCACCATAAAACTGCTGTCCGTGGCGATACATCTCATATCCTAACAGTGCTGCATCTACAGAGGATGCAATCTTTGCTGCACATGACGGCTTCGCGCCGTCGCAAATAATACCGGACGCGATTGCAATCGAATTGACAAGTGTATGTGCCACTTCGTCAATGCCGCCTCCCAGAAGAAATGCAATTCCACAGCCTGCGGCACATCCGGCACTGACAGCTCCGCAAAATGCCGATAACGGCCCGATTCCTGTCTTGATATGAATGGATATCAGATTGGAAACAAGAAGCGCCCGAAGCAATTCCTCATCCGTCTTATGATATTCTTTTGCATAGACAATGACCGGCACTGATACCGTGATTCCCTGATTTCCGCTTCCGGAATTAATGACAACAGGCAGCTCACATCCGCTCATGCGGGCATCCGATCCGGCCGCAGCATATGCTCTTGCTCTTGTACGCACATCCTCACCATACGTATCCAGAAGCACACTTCCAACATTTGCGCCCCAATTTTCTCTGATACCAGCCTGAGCAATCGTATAATTATACGCAATCTGTCTGTTTAAAATGTCACGAACCGTATCAAGATCAGCAGTCTTTGCATACTCGACAATGCCCTCCACGCTCAAACGGCTTCTGTCAGCGCGCTGTTCTGTGCTAGTCGTTTTCTGACTTTCTGCACACTTGCAGTCATCCTGTTCATTTAACAGCAACTCGCCATTATGGGCGATGTAGACGATATTCGTGTGGTGCTTGGACACACGAACAACAGCGCTGTTTTCGGATGCCGTTACGGTTACGCGAATATCAAGCTTATCTCCATCTTCCATGGCTCTTACGGAAAATGGCACTTTCTCAAGATACTCGGCAATCTTTTTTTGTTCCTCTTTTGTCACGTTCGCGATTACCTCAAGACAGGCAGACGGATCTCCTGCCACAATTCCGGCTGCCGCTGCCGCCGGGATGCCTTTCATACCGCCGGTGTTCGGAACAATAACACTCTTTACATTTTTAATAATATTGCCGCTCGCCTCGATCTCCACCTCAGTTGGCATCTCGCCAAGCACCTCTCTTGCCTTTGCCGCACAATAAGCAAGTGCGATCGGCTCCGTACAGCCAAATGCCGGAGTCAGTTCCTCGCGCAGAATCTGCGCATATGTATTGTAATCTTCTCTTGTCAGCATTCTAAATTTTCTCCATTGCAACTGCTTCGTACCTTCACAGTTACGCTCCATTTCTCCATAATTTGTGCAATGCACTACCATTCATAATAGCAACTGCCACTCCATTTGTAAAGGAATTGTCATATTTTTCCTTGTCGTATTTTCATTTTTTATAATTTTGCGTCGCATTTTATCACAAAATATGTTATGATGTTGGGGGCAAAAGACGGTTCATCACAACATTTGTTTTTTTGCAAACGTTTACAAAGATTTTTACAGACAGGACTGATACGCATGACACAGCACAGACACTCACACGCAGGACGAATGCTTCACCACTTAAAAAATTGCACAGAAAACTTCATCGGCGGGCTGAAAATCGCGATGCGCGGTGTCTTCCTAAACGCCAGAAGCATGCTCGCTCTCCAGACTCTTTACTCCGTATTCTATACCCTGATTGAATATTCACTTTTTCAATTTCTTTTGAATATCGCCCTGCGGCTTGACGGCTACCGCTTCTTAAATTCTGCCAACATTGGGCATTTTTTGATTACACTTCCTGCGATCGTAATGATCTTAATCCTGTTTCTGGTTTCCTGCATGCTTACCTACCTGAATGCCTGTATTCTGCTCGGCGGCTTTCAGGCTTCAATGGCACGCCAGAAACTTCGCATGAAAGACATCTTTTTGCACGGCTGCGCCCGCTGCTTCAAGTGTTTTCGCTTAAACCAGCTGTTTCTGGCTCTTCCGCTCTTTGCTTACCAAATACTTGTTAATTTGTTCTTCTTCCATGAAATTTGTTTTCATATTACGCCGTACAACACTGTTTTTCCAGCGTTGTTTTCCAAGCTGCTCTATGCCATTCCAATCATTGCTGCACTTATTCTGATCGGGATCTTTGCAATCCGTGAATTTTTCTGCATCTGTTACTGGTACTTAGGCGGCTTTTCCATCCGAAATTCCAAGCACGCAAGCGTCCTGCTTGTCAAAAAGCGTATTATGCCTGTGCTCAGCGATATTATTCTCTTAAATCTCGCTGTTGGGATCTTCTGGTTTGTTCTTCGTCTCTTGTGCCAGATTGTGATCGTTGTTGTGGTCAATTTCTTTGCCCCTGCCGATTTAAAGGTTGCCATGATCCTCAGCTTTAACAACACGCTCTCCATTGCAACGATCTGGTTTTCCAGCTGCATTGGTGTCTTTTTAAATGTTGCAATGATGGCACATCTGTTTTACCGTTTTTCCGGAAACGACATCATCCTGGAATTTCGTCTGGATTATGCTCCTGATACACCTTTTCGGCGCATGTTTCGCATATGCGGTATTGCTGCTGCAATCGTCGGTATATTCTGTTTTTTATACTATGGTATTTATAACGGTGCTTTGCTTGCCGAGCGTCCGTTAAGCCCGATTCAGATTTACAGTCACAGAGGACTATCCTCCGAGGCACCGGAAAATTCACTTGAAGCAGTTGATCTTGCAATTACATCACTCTCCGATGGTGTCGAGATTGATGTGCTTGAAACAAAGGACGGCGTGGTAGTAGTCAGCCACGACAATTCATTGAAGCGTACCGCTGGAAAGAATATAAACATTGCTGACATAACATATGATGAATTAAAACAGTACGATGTCAGCTACTATTTTTCCAAGGATTATAAATTTACCTACGTGCCGACACTTGAGGAGGTCATGTCCCTCGTCAAAGGACGTGCACATCTTCTAATTGAGTTAAAACGCAATTCTGCAAGCACCGACCTGGCAGCCAAGGTTGTCAGCCTGATCGAGCAATACGAGATGGGATATCAATGCTCCATTCAATCGGCTGACTATGCCTATCTGCGTCAGGTAAATGAACTGAACCCTGATATCACACTCGGCTATATCCTGACGACTGCAATCGGCAACTATTACAAGAACGACATGATTGACTTTTTCTGTGTGCGTTCGATGTTTGTCAATAACACCACAGTAACAAAAGCTCATGCAGAAGGCAAAGCTGTCTATGCATGGACAGTCAATACACGCGCCGAAATTGAGCGAATGAAAAACGCCCAGGTCGATGTCATTATTACAGACTATCCTGCCAAGGCGCGTGAAGTAATCTACCGTGAGGATGCCTCCTCATCCAGTATTATCAAACTGCTGCGGCTCCTACTGTAAAACTGCTTCTTTCGTCGCTTTTGTCGAGCCGCAGGCGGCACATTTACAGTTTCGTTCTGCTGTCAATATGCGCAGCCTTGCGATACAGGGCCTCATAGTAAGCTTCCTTTCCGGGCGCACTGCTTTCGAATCGGATGTGCCCTTTTTCTTTGTCACTGCAAAGATCCTTCGCCGCAAGGAGACGCTTTGCCTGTCTGGCAGTACCTTCGCCACCATCGTAAATGCGCACCTGTTCACCGACTACCTTACCGATCGTGGCCTTCACAAGCGGAAAATGCGTGCAGCCAAGAACAACGGCCTTCACTCCCTCCTTTAAGCATGGATCTAATACGTCCTTTAAATACCCTTCCAGGCCGGGACCCTCCAAAATGCCGCTCTCCACATATTCCACCAGATCCGGACACGGAACCGGGATGATCTGTGCCTGATCTTCATAGTGCTGTACAAGCCGCCTGAATTTCTCCTCGCGAAGCGTAAGCGGTGTCGCCATCACCGCTACCTTCTCACCAGGATGATGCTCAGCCGCCGGCTTTACAGCCGGCTCCACACCGACAAGTGCAAGCTCCGGATACATTCCGCGCATAATGCGGCACGCGGCACTCGTTGCTGTGTTGCATGCGATCACAATCTCCTTTACACCCAGATCCAACAGATGCTCAGCACACGCATACGTAAGCTTGCGTACCTGTTCTAACGGTTTCACACCGTAAGGCGCATTGAGTGAGTCTCCATAATAAATAAAATCCTCCTCCGGCATCAGACGTACCAGTTCCTTTAATATGCTTAATCCGCCCGCACCAGAATCAAATACTCCGATTGGCTGTCTTTTTTTGTCCATATCTCCACACACTTCAATCCTTTTCTTTTATTCACTTTTTCTATCTTTCACACGAAGCATACCTTTTTGTCGCCATGCTGTTCGCTGTTTTGATCTTTTTATAATTACAGTATACCGCGAAACCAGCTTCGTGTATATAGCATTATAGCAAAGTTTCTTCTTTGTAACTTTTTCATTAAGTTTTTTCTAATACATTGCTATTTCCATTCAATTTTCACAATATTAAATTTTTCTAAAATTTTTGATTGACAAATTACCTTTCGGCTCCTATAATCATGAACAAGCAAAGGCGCTGACAGATTCCATTTGGAAAGTCAGCGCCTTCTTATATCTTCGCACAAAGCCGTGCACGCCGATGGATCCCGGTGTGTGTGGCTTTTTTTGCGAAAAGAGGGGGTACTTTCTTATGGAAGATGTTTTAAATGCTGTTTCTAGTGAGGTTTTTGGAGTCTGGTTCTTAATCGGAGCCGCTCTCGTGTTCTGGATGCAGGCTGGTTTTGCGATGGTTGAAGCCGGCTTTACCAGAGCAAAGAATACAGGAAATATCCTGATGAAGAATCTGATGGATTTCTGTATCGGTACTGTTATGTTTATCCTGATTGGTTTTGGTCTGTTTCTTGGTGAGGATCTGGTCGGCATCATTGGTAAACCGGGATTTGATATCTTCACCGATTATGCGAACTTCGACTGGTCTAACTTCGTATTCAACCTTGTATTCTGTGCCACTACCGCTACAATCGTATCCGGTTCCATGGCTGAGAGAACAAGATTTCTTTCCTACTGTGTATATTCTGCTATCATCTCCGCAGTAATCTACCCGATCGAAGCCCACTGGACATGGGGCGGCGGTTGGTTAGCACAGCTTGGTTTCCATGATTTCGCCGGTTCTAACTGTATCCACATGGTCGGCGGTATCTGTGCTCTCATCGGTGCCGCTATGGTTGGCCCTCGTATTGGAAAATTCGTAAAGGACAGCAGCGGTAAGATCACAAAGGTCAACGCATTTCCTGGTCATAACCTTCCGATCGGCTGTCTCGGTGTTTTCATTCTGTGGTTAGGCTGGTACGGTTTCAACGGTGCCGCAGCTACTACTGTTGATGAGCTTGGTTCTATTTTCGTAACTACTACTATCGCACCTTCTATTGCAACTGTTGTCTGCATGATCTTCACATGGGTCAAGTACGGAAAACCGGATGTTTCCATGTGTTTGAATGCTTCTCTTGCCGGTCTTGTTGCCGTAACCGCAGGCTGTGATGTCTTCGATGCATTCGGTGCTATTGTAGTCGGAGCTGTTTCCGGTGTACTCGTTGTAT
This sequence comes from uncultured Oscillospiraceae bacterium, assembly GCA_963652495.1. Taxonomy (GTDB): domain Bacteria; phylum Bacillota; class Clostridia; order Lachnospirales; family Lachnospiraceae; genus Anthropogastromicrobium. The sequence continues at coordinate 50,361 of CAVJTU010000004.1, read as the reverse complement.
TTGGTGTATGGTTCTGTGATTATAAGCTTCGCGTAGACGATCCTGTTGGTGCTGTTGCCGTACATATGATGAATGGTATCTGGGGTACAATTGCAGTTGGTCTTTTCGCAACAAAGAGCGCTCCTGCTTTTGCAAGAGGTGCCGGAGATGGTGTTACTTTTGGCGCAAACCAGATCTTAGGTGAAGGTCTTTTCTATGGCGGCGGCTTTACACAGCTTGGTCTTCAGCTTCTTGGTATGCTTTGTACAGCAGGCTTTACCGCTATCACAATTACAATTGCTTTCCTTATTATAAAGAAGATATTCGGTCTTCGTGTTTCCGAGGAAGAAGAAATCATCGGTCTTGATGCAACTGAGCATGGTCTTCCGTCTGCTTATGCGGGATTCTCTATCATGGATATCGACAACACAATGACTATGGAGCAGAATGCAAACACAAATCTGGGTGTTGAAGATTATGATCACGCTTCCGCTGCACAGAAGGCAGCTGCTGTCAAGGTTGTTAAGGCTCCTGATGTTTCACCAAGCGGCATCTATAAGGTTGTCATCATTGCGAAGCTTTCACGCTATGATAAGCTGAGAAAGGCTATGAACGACATCGGTGTAACAGGAATGACCGTTACTCAGGTTATGGGCTGCGGAATCCAGAAGGGTGCCGGTGAGAAGTACCGTGGTGTTGAGCTTGATGCTACTCTCCTTCCAAAGGTTAAGCTTGAGGTTGTTGTCAGCAGCATTCCTGTTGACACTGTAATCGCAGCTGCCAAGAAGACGCTTTACACCGGTCACATCGGCGATGGCAAGATCTTCGTATACAACGTAGACCGCGTTGTTAAGGTTCGCACCGGTGAAGAAAACTTCGCAGCATTGCAGGATGTTGAGTAATTTTTTCCTACTTCATTCTTAATTATTACACACAGCAAACCCTCCGCAGTTTAAACCCACATTGTACATACATCAGCCGGAGTTTGCAAAAAGCGTATCCGCCACTCGATTATTCGATTGGCAGGTACGCTTTTTTTAACCGAATCAAGCAAGTCCTGCTTCGCTGCGAAGCAGTTATTCGGTGTAGAGCTACGCAGCGAAGCGGATTGCGAATGTCTGCTTTGACCAACGATTGCACAAAAACATATCGCAAAAATGCCCGTTCCACCAACCACACACAATCCACTTGCAAATTTGACGGACCTGCTTTGTTCCTGTGGTATTACGCTCTAAGATATATACTCTCTAACAGACGTGTTCCTGCTTCCGTGAAAAAAACAGTCTCGCGCGCATTTTTAATCATTTCTTTCGAGTATCCGCTCTCGCCGGCATTTACCAAAAAATCAGCTTCCAACAGGATTCTGTAATCAATACCATCCACATTTGTATAGGTGTGATGGTGTGTCACCAGCCATTTGATTCGCTCAACATCGCTTTTTTCAACAGGCATTTCAGCAAAAAATGCATCTACAAGCGGCGCACTCTCCTCCTCCTGATGTTTTCCGCTTGCGTTGCCATATTTCTCGCGGCATAACGGACATGCAATATCATGTACGACTGCTGCCAGCTCCAGAATCCTCTGTGTATCTTCATCCAACCCTTGTGCCTCACCAATATTTCTGGCAAAGCCCCATACCTTCATAAAATGGTTAATATCATGTATATTTCCTTTGTAAAAATCAATCATTTTTTCGATTGCAGCTGTAACTATCATAATTTCCTCTCTTTCCTATAATGTCAAGCCATGAATCATTGATTTTCCAGGCTTTTCTGTCAAAGCGGACATTCGCAATCCGCTTCGCTACTTGCTTGATTCGCTTAAATGTTTACTTCTTTCAAAACATATACTGCCCTTTATTTCAATAATTCCTTCAGTTTTTCGAGGCGATTCAGTGCTTCCTCTAAAGTCTCTTTTCCACGTGCAAAATGCAGACGAATCAGGTTATTCACTTCTTCTTTAAAGAAACTAGAGCCCGGAACTGCCGCCACACCAATTTCTTTAATCATCCATTCACAAAATTCCAAATCGGAAAATCCCTGAAATTGTGGAAGTTCCAAAAAATCGGAGATATCAACCAATACAAAATATGTTCCCTGCGGTATATTATGTTTTAGTCCGATTCGATCTAATCCTTCCAGAAAATAATTTCTCCTTTCCGTATAACTTTCCAATAGCTTCTCATAATATTCTTCTGAAAATTGCAATCCCACTGTTGCTGCTTCCTGAAGCGGCGCCGCTGCCCCTACTGTCAGGAAATCATGAACCTTCTTTGCTGCCTCGACCACATTTTCCGGTCCAATCAGATAACCCAATCGCCAACCTGTAATCGAATACGTTTTTGACAACGAATTACAGGTTATTGTATGATCGTACATTCCCGGCAACGATGCCATACAAATATGCTTATTCGGTGCATATACCATGTGCTCATATACTTCATCTGTCACGACAAAAGCATCATATTTCACTGCAAGCGCTCCAATTTCCATTAACTCATCCTCGCGGAAAACTTTTCCGCACGGATTGGACGGATTGCAGACAATGATCGCCTTTGCTCCATCACGAAATCCCTGCTCCACCAAATGAATGTCAAACTCATATCCTGGTGGGACAAGCGGAATGTAGATTGGGTTCGCTCCTGATAGAATTGCATCGGCACCATAGTTCTCATAAAATGGCGAGAAAACCATTACCTTATCCCCAGGATTGCAAATTGTCATCATTGCACACATCATTGCTTCTGTGCCGCCACAAGTCACTACAATCTCCTTATTCGGATCAATCGGTCTATGAATTGCTTTTTCCTGTTTTTTTGCCAATGCTTCTCTGAAATTCTGGGCACCAAATGTCACAGAATACTGATGCGGCCCTTTGTATGCAGCCTCTGCAAGCGCATCCATGATTTCTTTTGGCGGGTCAAAATCAGGGAAGCCTTGCGACAAATTGATCGCACCATATTTATTACTGATGCGTGTCATTCTTCTGATTACAGAATCCGTAAATGTTCCCACTCGTTTACTTAACTCAGGCATGCTTTTTCTCCTTTGTCACTTTAATTTTCTGGCACAATCTTATTTTCTTTGCAGATAATTATCATGTATAGTTTTGCCATATCAGATACTTGCATAAATACTTCCTATACATTATATTTGCAGGAATAGGTTACATTGTTGTTCGATTTGTATTCCATGCATATATTATGCAGCTTCTATTTGCCTATTGCAATACCAATCAAACATTTTCCAAAAAAATAATCGCCGCAAAGCCACCTGACTAAAGCAGGAGCTTTACAGCGATATTCACTAAAGAACTTATCGAATCTTTTTCAGCCACATGTAGCCATATGCTGGAATATTTACACCGGCTGCTTCCATGGTTCTTCCGGTCAGCAAATCGCAATACAGACCATCGCGCTCATTGATCCACGCCGTCTTATCAAATTCACTGAAATTAAACAATCCGTATATCTTATCCCCATCATAGTAGCGGCCCATACAAAGAATGCTCTTATCCCACGTCTCAACTGTCCATGTATCGGCATTGCTCATAAATGCCTTTTCGGATTTGCGAAGCTTCTCCAATTGATTCAGCTTTTTCGAGATCCGTCCCGGAATCGTAGTCAGATCGTCACACTTTGCCGCCTCATCCCAGTTCATTGCACCGCGGTGAACATAGCGTGAATCCGGTGCCTTATCCGGATCATCCCGATACGCATAATCATTTAACTGTCCAATCTCATCTCCACTATAAAGTACCGGTATTCCAGACTGCATAAACATATACGCATGAAGCATCACATCAAAACGAATTGCCTTTTCGAGTGCCTCTGCGTCATGCTGATAGCTGGCCTTTTCGATGCCGCACATGGAAGCTGTTGTTCCGCAGAATCTCGCATCACCTGTCACCGGATCCTCATTGTAGAGGACGCCGCGGCTGTTGCTATGACCTTCATAGCCTCTGAAATAATCGTTCAAATACTGTTTGTGAGCACGCTCCTGAATGCCCTCTTTCTGTAACGTTGGAAAATCCAATCCCCAACCAATATCATCATGACAGCGCAGATAATTCAAGAAGACATAATCCTTCGGGAGACGATTTACAATATCAAGCTGCTTCTTTAGCAGGCTGACATCTCTTGTCGCTACTGTATGCCATGTCGTTGCCATCGTGGTAACATTGTATAACATATGACATTCCGGCTTCTCTACTGTTCCAAAGTACGGAACTACCTTCTCCGGCTCCATTACAACTTCACCTAAAAGCAAAATGCCCGGACACACGATCTCACCGATGAGACGCATCATACGCACAATCGTGTGAACCTGAGGCAGATTTCTGCACGATGTGTGGAGTTCCTTCCATATATATGGGACTGCATCGATGCGAATAATATCAATTCCCTTGTTTGCCAGATAGAGGAAATTGTACATCATCTCATTAAAAACAACCGGATTTTGATAATTCAAATCCCACTGATACGGATAAAACGTTGTCATGACATAGTGATTAATCTCCGGCAGCCATGTAAAATTTCCCGGTGCCGTTGTCGGAAATACCTGCGGAACAGTCTTCTCATACTCAGACGGAATGACATTATTATCAAAGAAGAAATAACGGCTCATATACTCCCCGTCTCCCTGACGTGCCTTCTTTGCCCACTCATGATCCTCCGAGGTGTGATTCATGACAAAATCCATACACACGCTGATCCCTTTCTCGTGGCATGCACCTGTCAGACTTTCAAGATCTTCCATCGAACCCAGATTTTCCTGCACCTTTCTGAAATCAGCTACCGCATAACCACCATCCGAACGGCCTTTTGGCGTATCCAAAAATGGCATCAGATGAATATAATTGATATTATTCTTCTCCAGATAATCGAGCTTTCCCTGTACGCCTTTCATATTGCCCGCAAAATTATCAATGTAGAACATCATGCCGAGCATATCATTTTTCTTATACCAATTCGGATCTGCTTCGCGCTTATCATCAAGTGCCTTCAGCGCATCGCTTCTCTCTTTGTAAAACTCCCAAAGGTGATCACACAGTTCCTCAAACATTTCATCATTTCTATATAATTCGATGTAAAGTGCATGAAGCTCATCCTTTTTCTTTTCAAAACGTTCAGCATATATCTTCTCCATACAGCCCTCCTTGTTGGTATATGTGGTTTGAGCATTTCTCTTTTTCATGTCGTCTTCTTTTCTGTCGTTTGCTCTCACTTTTTTCTCCTTTTCGTTTTCATCAACTTATTTAGCGATATATTGTTCTCCATCCAACTACTCTTTGAACCGTATACCGACTCATTTTATAATGTTGGGGTCAAAAGGCATTTTGACCCCTTTGATACCAGATTGCTACATGCTTTGCACTCTCGCAAGCAAGCTTGCATCGGCTTTCTGACCTTTTGACCCTGGTATCATTTTATAAAAATAAATAAGAGATCCAAAAACGTTCTGTATTGGACCTCTTATTTTTTACTTTGATATATTAACCCTTAACTGCTCCGGAGGTAACGCCCTCAACAATGAAACGCTGCAGGAACAAATATAATACCAGAATCGGCAGCATTGCAAGCAGCAGAGCGGCCATTACCAGGCCCATATCCGTTGAGTAGGTTCCATAGAATGCCTGTGTTGCAATCGGAAGTGTATATAATTCTTTACGTCCGAGTACAAGGCTTGGCAGAAGATAATCATTCCAGAATGCCATCGCATCAATAATTGCTACTGTTGCAATTGTTGGCTTTAACAATGGAAATACGATTTTCCAGTAGGTCTGCCATCTGCTGCAGCCATCCAGAAAAGCTGCTTCCTCAAGTTCCATCGGAATATTGGTGTGAATTGCGCCATGGAACATGAAGGTTGCCATGGACAGCGAAAATCCAATGTGCATCAAAATCAGAGTAATGCGGCTGTTTAAGACACCGAAGATGCCACCATATAAAGATACAAGCGGAATCATCAAAACCTGAAATGGAATGACCATGGATGCAATCATTAACGTAAACAGCAACTTACACGCCTTCCAATTGTTTCGCACGATCACGAATGCAGTCATTGCAGACAGCAGAATCGTTCCGATTGTAGAAATCGTTGTAATCAGCAGCGAGTTCGTAAATGATGTTCCAAAATTCATCTTCTTCATCGCATCGGAAAAGTTCGTCACGATAAAGCCATGGGCTCCAACCAGTGCCATCGGGTCTGACATAATGTCACCCTTGGTCTTAAATGCATTGATAATAACCAGGATAAATGGGAAGATGAACATCAAAAACAGGAGGATTAAAACAACCATGATAATGGCATGGCTAATTTTCTTTTTCTGTGCCGCTTTTTTATTTTCTTCCATTATGCTGCCACCTCCCCTTTCTTACCAATATAAACCTGTGTTACACCTACGATCGCGCAGACAATAAACAGTACAAGAGCCTCAGCCTGACCTAAACCATAATTCTTATAAGTAAATGCCTGATTGTATACATGCATTGCCGCCATTACAGAAGAATTGAATGGTTCGCCCTTTGTCAAAGACAGGTTTACATCGTATACCATGAAGCATCTGGTAATCGTAAGGAATAAGCACTGCACAAATGATGCTCTCATAAGCGGGATGATAATGTTGACGGTCGCCTGAAATTTGGTACAGCCGTCAATCTGTGCGGCCTCCTTCAGACTCTTCGGTACGCTCATAAATCCGGCAACATAAATCAACATCATGTAACCGGCATACTGCCATACAGAAACGATAATCAGACATGCCATCGCTCCGCTTGGAGTGGACAGCCATGAATTTGAAAGTGCTCCGATGGAAAGTGCCTTTCCGATGGAAACAAATGCTCTGTTAAATACAAACTTCCATACATAACCAAGAACGATACCGCCAATCAGATTCGGGATAAAGAAACCTGCACGGAAAAAGTTCTGTCCCTTAATGCCGCTGGTAAGAAGATATGCAAGGAAAAATGCCACTACATTTACCAAAACGACTGAAATAACTGAGTAGATAACAGTTCTTCCAAGAGCCTGCCAGTATGCAGTATCCTGGAAGGTTGCGATGTAATTTGCCAGACCAACAAACGGTTTTTCCTTTGAAATGCCATCCCAGCTTGTAAATGTCAGATATAAACCGTAGATAAACGGAACAATTACCACCGCTGCAAACAGTACTGTGGAGATGCCTGCGAACATTGCGTACTGTTTTATCTTATAACTTGTCGTGTTTCTATCCATAATCACGATCCCCTTCCCTGTATTTACTATTTTTATAAGAGAAAAGACGAGACTGTCTGCCGCCTGTCATCAACAGACAGCCTCTATTGGGGTGATGCCTTCCTTTATGATTAGAGGAGACATTCTCTATCAAAAATTAGATGTACTCGTATGATTAGTGCTCCACAACATCTGCGGACTTCCAGTAATCTTCGATCTCAGAAGCAAACTCCTCGCGATCAATCTGTCCTGCCAGATACTTCTGGAAGATTGCTCCACACAGAGAAATGTGATCGTCTGGCATATAGTTGTAATTATCAATCAGTGCCTCATTATCTGCATATTCCTTAACAGACTGTCCAAGCGGATCTGCTACCTCGTTCTCATTGTTGGAGAATGCCGGAACAAGTGCACAATCCTCAGTAATGAAGGACTGTCCCTCCTCAGAATCTGCCAGCCACTCTAAGAAATCAAGTGCTGCCTGACGCTGCTCATCAGTTGTATCATCAGAAGAATCAATCATAAAATACTTGGAACCACCACCTACAAGCTTCTCATTGGAGCCATCATCGGTGTTCTGCGGAACAGGCATCATGCCCATGTTCTCAGAATAGTCATATGCATTGATTACGGACCAGTCCCAGTTGCCGCCGAACATGAATGCAATCTCGCCCTCGGCTAACATCATCTCTGTTACCTCACGCTCTGCTGCAATTGCAGAATCCTTCGCGTAATTGTTCTCCATCATAACATCAAAGAAATCCATCAAAGAATTGAACTTCTCATTGTTGATCAGATCCGCCTCACCGTCATGCAGCTTCGTGATAAACTCATCTACATCCGGCTGCTCCTCTGTTACTTCTGCCAGGAAGTGAGCTGCTAAGGACCAATCCTCCTTCATAATTCCAGTCGGAGTCTCCATTCCGCCTTCCTTTAACTGCTCAATCAGTTCCTTAAAGGAATCAAGTGTCTTGTAATCTTCCGGGTTAAAAGTCTCACCTGTAATTGCCTCAATTGCATCTGCATTGTAGATCAGGCCTCGAGCCTCAACACATACCGGGAAACCGTTGATCTCACCATTTACACCGATCGCATAGTTGGTATTCTTTACCCAATCCTGATCGCTCATATCGATCGCATGCTCTTCTGCCAGAGAATAGACATCTCTTGCATCTACCATTGCCAAAGTGTACGGATCACCTGCTGAATACTTGGTTGCCAGATGAGCTGCTACGGTATCGCTGGAGTAGTAAACCTCAACATCTACGCCGGTCTCCTCAGAATATTTTTCTGCCATCTCCTCAAACTGGCTCTGAACCTCCATCTTGGAGTTGAAAATAGTGATGCTCACCTTATCATCTGCCATTGCCGGAACTGCGGTGGCTGCCATTGCTGCTGCGAGTGTAAGTGCTACTGTTGCTTTTCTTTTCATAATGAATATCCTCCTGTTTTTACGTCTTGTCTCGTTCGCGACGTTTTTTGTTTGTGGCTTCATCATAGCACTGCACTTTGTATATGTCAAGCGGTTATCATATTTTTCTTTCGTGTAAAATGCATTTTGTTGATTTTATATGATTTCACTATGTATATTTTGTGCACTATATCAGTTTGTCTGCGTATTCATTTCAATATATGCTTAAACAAACGTATCTGTCATGATTATTTTTAGAATAAATTTGGTTTTTCTTATAATAACCGCTTGCGATTTTTTCTTTTTTAAAACTGTTTACCAATGTCCAATATATACAAGAAAAAGATTGCTGCTCATGAATATCCTACTCATTATGCAACAATCTTTTTTAAGTCTATTGGTAATTATTTTATTTGTTAAGTTGTCCCACGTTCTACAAGCGTTACAGGAAATACCGTTCTGGAAGGAACCATCTTCCCTGCGTCAATTAATGAAATATCTGAAATTGCCTGTTCTGCCATTTGTTCTACCGGTTGGTGAATTGTTGTCAGTCCCGGAGTCGTGAACTGCGCAATATTTACATCATCAAACCCTACAATCTTTACATCCTGCGGAACGCGAATATTCAGATCGCGACAAGCCTGAAGCACATACGCACCAATAATATCAGAACTTGCAAATACACCATCCACATCCGGATGTTTTTCAATCTGTTCTCTCACAAAGCTATAGTATTCCATCGTATCAAACTGTTCTTTATCCGTCACCATCACCAGATTTTTTACCTTCTGCTTTTCACAGGTATCGCGAAATCCAACTTCACGAAAATCTGCCGGCATGGCCACATCCTCACCGGCGCTCATACCACCGATATACATCAATTTACGGCATCCCTTATCAATCAAAAGCTGCGTTGCAAGCACACCTCCCTGATAATTGTCACACTCAACACCTGATGTTGCCTGGTCAATGGATCGCTCAAGCGTGATTAACGGAAAATCAAGTCCTGCAAATTTTTCTGTACCAAAGCATCCGCTGCACACTACTACGCCTGCAACTCTGGCACTTTTGCACATCTCTATACATTCCTCCTCACGTTCCTCTCTGTTTTTGGATACAAACAGCATTGTACGATATCCTCGCTTAGTAGCCTCTCGCTCCAGACGTCCTAAGACTTTTGCAAAATAAGGATGTTCAATCTGAGGAAGAATAATTCCTATTGTATTGTTCTTCTGTTTTGAAAGCGAACGTGCCATTTCATTTGGCTGGTAATTCAATTCTTTCATTACCTGATACACTTTCTCTCTTGTCTTATCACTTATATATCCCCTATTATTCAAAACTCTAGAAACAGTTCCCACTGTCAATCCGGAAGCCTTCGCTACATCTTTCAGCGTTGCCATAGTTCTCTCCTTTCTTCACTTTGTGAGTATAAAGCATTTGAATTTATTTTTCAAGCGCATTCTAAGAGCCTCAAAAAAATTAGGCAAAGTTCACAGAATCTCATGCCAATTCTATAGCAGAACCCCCACAGTATTTTTATACACAATGCATTGGGGATAACTTAACAGCCCCTGCATTTCTTGCATTGAGGTACTGCACATTTTGCAGGGGGAACTGCATATTTTGCAGTAGGGGGTGCATGTTTTGCAGGGCGTACCTGTATCTTGGGGATAACTTTGGGGATAACTTGGGGATAACTCAATTCCCTCTGCACGACTTGCAGTTGGGGCTGCATTTTTTGCAGGGAGATACTGCACATTTTGCAGGGGGGGCTGCATTTCTTGCAGGGCATACCCGTATCTTGGGGATAACTTTGGGGATAACTTGGGGATAACTCGATTCCCTCTGCATGATTTGCAGTGGGGGGCTGCATTTCTTGCAGGGAGGTACTGCACGACTTGCAGTAGGGGATGCATAATTTGCAGGGCGTACCTGTATCTTGGGGATAACTTTGGGGATAACTTGGGGATAACTCAATTCCCTCTGCACGACTTGCAGTTGGGGCTGCATTTTTTGCAGGGAGATACTGCACATTTTGCAGGGGGGGCTGCATTTCTTGCAGGGCATACCCGTATCTTGGGGATAACTTTGGGGATAACTTGGGGATAACTCGATTCCCTCTGCATGATTTGCAGTGGGGGGCTGCATTTCTTGCAGGGAGGTACTGCACGACTTGCAGTAGGGGATGCATAATTTGCAGGGCGTACCTGTATCTTGGGGATAACTTTGGGGATAACTTGGGGATAACTCAATTCCCTCTGCATGATTTGCAGTGGGGGCTGCATTTCTTGCAGGGAGGTACTGCACATTTTGCATGGGTGGACTGCATGTTTTGCAGGGATTGGAGCTGTATCTCTGTCAAAGCAGACATTCGCAATCCGCTTCGCTGCTTGCCTGATTCGGTTAAATAAACCAAAATAAACTGATTGTAATTTTTCCTTCAATGTGATATACTTAATCAGATATAAAAATTACACCGAGTTTCAAGAAAGGAGAGGGTATCATGGCTGGGGATACACAGATTGAGCGCAAAGTCTTATATGATAACCGATTGAGCTGCAGCGAAAAGCTGGTTTTATTAGCAATTATGGATGTAAATGAAATTAGTTATAGCGCGCTGGCAGAAAAGATTGGCATCACAAAAAAAACTGCTATTACAGCAGTAAAGGGGCTTAAGAGCAAAGGACTGTTAGAATATGAAGTGAAAAGCGGAAGATCGGTTAACCAGTATCATGTAATCATTTAAACATGAGCGATAAAATACAAGTAAAAAATTACCGACCATTCACTATGATGCACAACGATTTTTTGGATTATGAAGGACTGAATTCAAAAGAAAAATTGGTCCTGATTATGCTAATGCGATACGATGGTACTACATTTCCATCTATTTCTAAATTATCGAAAAAAATCGGATTATCAGAGCGTACGGTTCGATATGCAATTAAATCATTAGAAGAGAAAAAAATCATTTCCAGACAACCGCGCTATACAGCTGAGGGTGGTCAATTGAGTAATTCTTATATTATTACTGACGACCCTTCCATCTGGAAATCGTCAACGTCAAACAAGCTTTCTGAAGAAATATCAAAGCAGAAACTCGAAGAAATGGCTGAAATGCTGCGTTTAGCCGGATATTCCGTGCAAGCTCCGTCCTCACAAAACGAAGCTGTTGAATCTCCATCTGCCGCTCTGACTGCTGACTCAGCAGAACCTTTACCAGATGATTCTTCTGAGTCTTTAGTAACATCTTCGCCAGAAGTGTCGGAAGGAGAATTATCAGAATCCTTTACAGACATGACTTCAGATGCAGCATCTGAACTGTTCATCCCGGATGCAACATCATTAGGGGAACGTCCAATTTTATCTAAAAAAATAGATGTTTCAGGGTCAAATAGCCCTTCTATGGAGCTTTCTGCCGGCTATTCAATGAGCTACTTATATCAGCACTTTAACTATGATTTAATTCGCAGCTTCAAAAACCCTTATGGTGGCTTAAACTTTCTGGAGAATCAGCATGATCTGGAAGTCCTCGATACCGTTTTCTCTGTCTTATATGACATGTTAAATAATCCTAATCCATTTATTTTTATTGGACAGGAATCGGTCTCCAAAGAAGATGTGAAAAAAGCACTTCTTAGCCTGACCTTCGATGACATTATTGGTGTAATTAATACTTATAACAAACAAGAGCAGCAAGAGACAATCTCTGATCCCGTCAACTGGTTTCGTCTGGCTTTATACAAGGGAACGGAGCCTCAAATTTTTGACGGCTAATGCTTCATGGAATGCAATTAGTCAAACTGCATCCATACTTAATCACATACACAAAGCCGTGCATCTGCACACAAAGTCAAGCAGCTATTCGGTAAAAAAAGATAAAAGCGTACCCGTCCAACCACTAAACAGATACGCTTTCTTTGTGATACAATTTTTTCGCTGCCTTCTCTTATCAGAGCAGTCCCTGAATCAAGATAATGAGAATTAAAATTGGCAGAATAAACTGGAAATACGGTTTTAATTTTCTCGAAATCTTAAGTCCTGTTCCAGTGTTTGCCTCATCTATATACTTGTCAAAGCCCCAACCCCATTTGGTTACACAGAACAACAGATAGATTAAAGAACCAATCGGAAGCAGCAAATTACTTACAATAAAGTCCTCGGTGTCAAGCACGTCACGTCCACCAATCAGATGCAGATTGCTCCATACATTATAACCGAGTACACACGGAAGACTCGCAATCAAAATAATGATGCAATTGATCAGCGCCGCTTTGTTTCTTGACCATCCAAACATATCCATACCAAAGGACATGATATTTTCAAATACGGCTATAACCGTTGAAAAACTTGCAAATGTCATAAACAAAAAGAACAACGCTCCCCAAATGCGACCACCAGGCATATTTATGAAAACATTCGGCAGTGTGATAAAGATCAGACTTGGTCCGGCATTCACTTCCACATTGTAGCTAAAGCATGCCGGAAAAATGATCAATCCAGCCATAACCGCGACAAATGTATCCATCGCACAGATACGTGCTCCTTCTCCTGCTAACGCATGCTCCTTGCCCATATAGCTGCCAAAAATTTCCATAGCAGACAAACCAAGGCTAAGCGTAAAGAATGACTGGTTCATGGCTGCCGTAATCACATTCTTTAATCCAACATTTGATACAGCCTCTGTGTTCGGCACCAGATAGAACTTCACACCCTCTTTCACACCCGGTAGCGTCAGACTATGTACTGCCAGAACTACAATCAACGCAAAAAGTGCTATCATCATAAACTTACTGATCTTCTCTAATCCATTCTGTAAGCCTCTGCTGCAGACAAAAAATCCAACCACAACAGTCAATATCATCCAGAATGCCATCTGCTTTGGATCACCCAATAAATTCGTAAATGCCTGAGCGGTGTCTTCCGTCGTCATTCCATTGGTAAATTCCCCTATCACAAACTTAAAGAAATATGTCAGCATCCAGCCAGATACTGTCGTGTAATACATCATCAGCATACAGCAGCCAAAGATTGCTACCCATCCATGGATGTGCCATTTGCTTCCCGTCTTTTCCAGTGCCTTATAGCTAAGTACCGCACTCTTTCTGCTTGCACGACCTACTGCCAGTTCCATTGTCAATACAGGCAGACCCATTATCACCAGAAAAATCAAATAAAATAAGACAAAAATACCGCCGCCATTTTGTCCTACGACATACGGAAAACGCCAGACGTTTCCGATTCCAATCGCACAGCCTGCACTTACTAACAAAAAGCCCAGACGCGATTTAAAAGCTTCTCTTTTCACGAGCCATTCCTCCTTTTTCAACCCTTTTACTATTTTTCGTTGTTGTTATTATGGTTGTTTTGTTAATTTTATCATAACGCTGCATTCGGTGTCAATGACTCAAATCAGCTCCATCTCAATCTTTACTTTTCCTTTTTCTGCTGTCACCGATGCAAGACTTCCATTCACCAGTGTCATCATCGGTGCCAAATGACCGATATCCAAATCTGTCAGCATTGGAACCTGATACTCTTTTAACAAATCAATCACCGCATGATACTGGTCTAAGCCAATCATTTCCTCACCAAAATGGAGTGGTCTTCCGATCAGAAATCCCTTCACATGTTCAAACCATCCGGCATGGATCATTTCCCAAATTGCACGGCGCATGGCAAATACATTTAAATCACATGCCTCCAGATACCAGATAATGCCATCTTCCTTATAACGCTCATTAAATGAACTTACCTGATCAAACTTTGTTCCGGTCAGATTCACAAGACAGTCCATGCAGCCACCAATCAGCCTTCCTTTGAATTTGATGGTATCCTCTGTCTCAACCGCTTGTATCTCACCCATTGAATCTTTCTGTGTCTGGAAGCTTCTCACAAAACTCTTTTCCGTCAGGTTGTACGGTTCAAGCGGATGTTCCTCATCACGAAGTCCTTCCTTTTCCCAAAGCGGATAGCTCTGCATCGTCAGCTTCTTGCCCGTAAAAAGCGAAAAGCTGTCTTCAATTGACTCATCCCACGGCTCCATTCCAAAAGTTCCGGCACACGGTCCATAAATGGACGCTACATCGCAAATCGTAGTCAATAAGAACGTAAAGTTTGTATTATCTGAATACCCCATATACCACTTTGGCTCTGCTGTCTTAATCGCTTCAAAATCTACATCATCTAAAATCTCACACATCAGCTCACCACCGCCGCAGGAGATTATCGCATCTGCCGCATCAGACAAATACATATCATTTAATTCCGCTGCGCACTTTGCCGGTGTATTACTGATTCCAATTCCACATCCCTCAAAGCAATTTGACCCAAGCTTTGTCTGATACCCCATCGCCTGAAACTTTTCAAGCGCATGCTCAAATGAAGTCTTATATGGCTCCGTGTTGCAGCCAAATGACGGTGCCACAAAACCGATTGTACCATTTTTCTTTAAAAATTCAGGAAATCTCATATTCGCTATTTTCTCCTTTCGCTGCCGCTTTTTTGCTATATACTTTCCGACGCTTGCTTCATCATATCATATCTGTACCATTCTTGTAAATCAGTCGTATTTTATTTTTATGAAAAGTCAGCATCCCTTCATCGCGCAGGCGACACATCTGCACAGACAGACCACTTCGATCCACGCCAAGATAATCCGCCAACTGCTGCCTGTTATAGGGAATCACAAACTCAGCCGATTTATTTTTTACAGCCTGCTCTGACAGATACGACAGCAGCTTTTCCCTTGTGGAACGTTTCGCCATATGCGTGATTTTCTCGCTGAGTTTTCTGTTTTTCTGCGCCATATCAATTAACAGATTTTGAATCAACTGCGCATGAAAGCTGCAGCCGTCCGGGCAGATCGAAAGGATTCGCCCGATATTTAAAAACAGAACTATTGTGTCCTCCTTCGCCTCCACGCTCACATTTAACACACTTCCCGGCACACAGGCAAACACTTCCGCAAAGCATTGACCGGGTTCAAGCACACTAAGGACATTTCGCCCGCCCCAGACATCCTCCTGCACCACAAGAACGCTTCCCGACAGTACCAGCCCCAATGCCTTTGTCTGCTCACCCTCACGTAAAATATATTCCTCTTTTCGATAGGTCTGCGTCCTCGCCTCCAGACAGCTAAACATTTTTTCCAGTTCACTCTCCCCGATGCCACGAAACAGTCCTGACCGCGCTTTTATAATAGGAAGAAAGTCTTCCATTCGCCATTCACCTCCACTCAATATTGTCGCTGCATAACTCTGCACCGGATAACTGATTCCTATCCTGATTACGCTCCTGATTCATAATTCGATCAGGCTTTCCTCAATATTTTTGCGAGTTTTCTTTTTCGTTGAATTTTCAACCGACAATCTTTCATTATTATACTATACTTTATCCAACACGCAAAGAAAAATTCACAACAAATTTTGGGAGGATTCAAATATGAGCCAGAACACAGCAAATAAAACAAATGAAAATGCAGCAAACGGCATGTTTTGTTTCCAGTGCGAGCAGACCGCGGGATGTACCGGCTGCACCAGATCCGGTGTCTGCGGCAAGTCCGCAATGACCGCAGCGCTTCAGGACAAGCTGACCGGAGCCTTAATTGCTCTTGCAAACACGGCTGCCTGTTCAAATAATAATTCAGACGAGATCAATCATCTGATCTTAGAAGGGCTTTTTACTACCATCACAAATGTAAATTTTGATGATGCTTCTATCAAAGATCTGACTGCACGTATTCATGCCGCTACTGCAAAGACTGCTAACGCCTGCAACGGTACTGCCGCTTCTGATTATGATATGAATAACATTTGGAACGCAAACGAAGACATCCGTTCCTTAAAGTCTCTGATTCTGTTTGGTGTGCGTGGTATGGCGGCTTACGCATACCATGCAATGACACTTGGCTACACCGATGCCGCTTTAAACCAGTTTTTCTTAACTGCACTTGACTCTCTATCCAAGGATTGGGGCATGAACGAACTGCTTCCAATCGTTCTGGAGGTTGGTCGCTTTAACCTCACCTGCATGGAACTTCTCGATCGTGCAAACACAGAAATCTTTGGCGATCCGGTACCGGTATCCGTCTCTCTGACAGTTGAGAAAGGTCCTTTCATTGTTGTAACCGGACACGATCTTGAGGATATCAAGCAGCTTCTTGAGCAGACAAAAGACAAGGGCATTAACATCTATACTCACGGTGAGATGCTTCCTGCTCACGCTTATCCCGAACTGAAAAAGTACTCTCACTTAAAGGGTAATTTCGGTACCGCATGGCAGAATCAGCAAAAGGAATTTGCTTCTCTTCCGGCACCAATTCTCTTTACAACAAATTGCTTAATGCCTCCAAAGGCTTCCTATGCAGACCGCGTTTTCACTACTGGTGCTGTTGTATTCCCAAATACACCTTTTATTGCATCATCTGCAGATGGTCACAAGGACTTTACTCCTGTTATTGAAAAGGCACTTGAGCTTGGCGGCTTTTCTGAGGATCAGCACTTTACCGGAATCAACGGCGGTTCCAGCGTAATGACTGGCTTTGCTCGCAATGCCGTACTTTCCTCTGCTGGTGATATTGTCGATGCTGTAAAATCTGGTGCAATCCGCCATTTCTTCCTCGTTGCCGGATGTGATGGTGCTCGCGCAGGCCGCAACTATTACACTGAATTTGTAAAGCAAACACCGTCTGACAGCATCGTACTGACTCTCGCCTGCGGCAAATACCGTTTTAACGATCTTGACCTTGGCACCATCGGAGCCTTTCCTCGTCTGATGGACATGGGACAGTGCAACGATGCCTACAGTGCCATCAAAGTAGCTGTTGCTCTTGCCGATGCATTTGGATGTGGCGTGAACGACCTTCCACTTTCTATGGTACTCTCCTGGTACGAGCAGAAGGCTGTCTGCATTCTTCTCACACTGCTTCATCTTGGCATCAAGAACATCAAGCTCGGACCGACATTACCAGCTTTCATTTCTCCAAATGTATTAAATTACCTTGTTGAACACTTTGCAATCGCACCGGTTACTACACCGGAAGCTGACTTAAAGGAGATTTTAGGATAATGCAATAAGCACTGATTGCCTGACTGCAACGAATTTGCACACACGAAACAAACAAAACCGCTGATTTCAATCGCGATCGAAACAGCCAACAGAAAAAAATAAAAATGACAAAGCGAACGGCTGATTGTATCAAAAACCTTCGCTTTGTCATTTTTTCTGAGCTGTCCTTAAACGAGCAACTGTTAAGATTTCAGCGTATTTTATTTTTCATCAAAAAGTCAACTCATCTATTGTAGTAAGCAAACTTACAAGCTGCTCTTTGTAAAACGCAATCAGCTGCTCACGATTTGGCTCACTGCGACGAATTGTACGACGCAGAAGACGCATATAGCCAATAACCCTCGCTTTGTTTTCCACTTCGTTGAGTCTTTCCTCATTCTCAGTGCCCAGATACATAGCCAGCGCTCTATGCCAAAACGTTACAGCCACTTCATGTGATATGCCAAGAAAACGTGGTGTTACCTCATGGTCTACTTCAGAAAAACCAACAAACGCATTGAACATAGAACCAAGTTCAAAAATCGGATGACCCATGCAAAGTGTATCCATATCGATAAGCAGCGCTTCACCGTTGCGCACCATGACATTATTGGTATGATAGTCACCATGCATCATAGTCTGCTGCTCTGGAACAGCCTCTACCATCTTATAAAGCTTGTTACCCAATTCTTCCGGCAGGTACTCACGATCAAAAGCCGCCCATGCCAACGCAGTCTGCCTCATATCAGGCATATCACCAGGCTTTACTTTTGTACCATGAATCTGCTTAAGCATATCCACATAATATTTCAGCGGCTGTTCCAGATGTTCTGGATCCTTTTTGATAAGTTTTGAAAGTGAAGATGCCTCAAGCAACTCCATCACTGTGCCATAGTTTTCTCCAACACGCACAATGTCATATGGAATCGCCGTGTTGATTCCGAGAACTAATGCCTTACGAGCTAACTCACGCTCTCGCTGAATCTCAGGCAGCGCGTCGCGATTAAAATATACTTTAATGATAGTTTCAGCGTCATAGCGATAAACAGCGCCATTTGCGCCCTTACCGATCATCTCGCAGCCTTCTACGGAAAGGTGACGATATGCCTTCTTTACCGTCATCATCTCTGTAAAACCAGTCATGTCCAGAATTTCATAAACCTCTGTGGAGACGTTGATTACCGCCAGATCTGGTTCTTCCTTGCGCAGACGCAGAAGAATACGCAAACCGGCACTAGAAATATACTCCAGCTTTTCTGCATCAATCAAAGTTTTTGTTCCCTGCGCTGCAATGCGCGCTGCCATAACTTCTTTTTCAACTTCTGCTGCATTGGATGCATCCACTCGCCCATTCAAGCAAACAACCAGCACACCATCGCTTACATGAGATGTTACCTGTTCGATCATACCAATACCTCCTTAAATATAGTATTAACCAATTCATTAAACTCCTGCCATGCCAATGTATCAGAAAGTTCTTTAACACTGTCCGCAATACTGCGATAGTACCATGCCTGCTGAACTGGATCTTTCTGATTGAAGATCTGCCACATTGCGTGTCCTTCCTTCTTCCAAATATAATAGATAGAACGCACATTAGCAAGCTTATCTCCCAGATAAAGCATCTTTATCTCCAGATCATCCGTCTCTTTCAGAAATCGCAATGCTTCTTGCTTACGGATCTTCCATGTATTTTCAGCTGGAAGATTTCTTCGCTTATTTTCCGTCTCTGATGCAACCAGCTCTGCAACTCGTTTCCCGAAATGACTTTCGACATCCTCCATAGAGACTCCCGCATCTTCCACTACATCATGCAGTGCAGCCGCGGCGATAACCTCCTGATTGCTGGTCATAGAACCTACAATCGCAGCTGCCTCCATCGGATGCAAAATATATGGGATACTAGCATTCTTACGACGCATCCCATCATGCGCCTTTGTGGCAAAAATAATTGCCTCACTCACCAATTCCATCACTCAATCTCCAAAATATCGGCAAAGCCGGTCATCTCAAAAACTTCCATTACTGCATCGCAAACACCAGTAAGTTTTAAACTTCCAACTTTGCTCATCTTCTTCTGAGCAGCCAACAGGATACGAAGCCCCGCAGAAGATATGTACTCAACTCCCTTCATATCCAGCACCAGCTCCTTCACATTGCTGTCCATACTGTTAATCACTGTCTCCAGACTTGGAGCCGTTGTCGTGTCTATACGTCCCTCTATCGTAAGGGTCAGCTTTTCAGCTACTTGATATTGGTTTATTTGCATTATATTATACCTCCACAATTAATAGTATGTTGCAGTTCATGCGTTCTGCTGAAATCGAATGGACCGCTGCGCTGTTTGAATACAACGCGTCAAAACATTTAACATGTTTCTGAATAATTATATATGATACCAGATTGCTACGTGTTTTGCACTCTCGCAATCTTCAAAACCATTCGTAATCTTGCTCATGTTTTTTGGCGGGTCAAGAGGTCAAAAATCCTCTTGCAAGCAAACTTGCATCGGCTTTCTGACCTTTTGACCCTGGTATCATTATATATTTTTTTGCATAGTCAGAATGTTTTCACCGCCTTCATATCGGTAAGTCACTCTGTCCATAGTTTTTCGTGTAATCAAGATACCAAGACCTCCAATGGCACGTTTTTCGGCAGAAAGTGTGATGTCCGGCTCCTTCTGCTTCAACGGATCAAAAGGAACGCCCCGATCACGAAATTCAAATGTAGCAATCCTGCTCTCCGGTTCAAACGTAAAACCTGCCGCAACCTTTCCGTTCCCTGTTGGATATGCATAATTTGCAATATTCACAAAGATCTCTTCAATAGCAACACTGACTGCTATTTGAATTTTCATTGGGCAGGCCAATTGTTCCAGCAACTTCTCAAAAAATCCCTGCACCTCCGAAAGTGCGTTGATATCTGCCGAAAAAACTCTCTCCTCTTTCATTGCTGCACCCCCAAAATAATCAAACATCAACATGGTTATGTCATCAAACTGTGGCGCTCTATCCACAAAAAAGTCAATATTTGACTTCACTGCATGCAGCAATTCCTTTGAAGTCATTTGATTGTGCGTATTCAAAAAGTCTTTTAGACGTTCCTCACCATAGAGCTTTTTTTCTCCACTAGTTGCCTCAGTCACACCATCTGTGTAAAAGAAAATACGATCACCTGGATGAAGAATATATTCATTCAAACGATAATGAACACCCTCCATGCCTGCCAATACGAATCCTGGTTTCACACGAAGATATTCAAATGTTCCATCCTTATGCTTCATCAACGGCGGATTATGTCCGGCATTAGAAAATTGAAGTTTGCCTGTACGCAGATCCAGAATTCCCATACAGGCAGTAACAAACATTCCTGCCTTATTGCCCTTGCACAGTTTTTCATTGGCCTCACGCAATATCTCATTTACCGGAAGTCCGCGTTCTGCCAGATCCTTGATAGTAGTCTTTGCTGTCATCATAAAGAGTGCTGCCGGAATCCCCTTACCGGAAACATCTGCAATCAGAAAAGCAATCGTATAGTCATCCAGCATATAGAAATCATAGAAATCGCCTCCAACTTCTTTCGCTGTAAACATCTGAGCATATATATCAAAGTGATTTTGCTCCGGATATGGCGGAAATGTAGAAGGCAATGCCGAATACTGAATCTCCTTTGCGTATTCCAGTTCCTGATCGATTCTGGCTGCCGCTTCTGCAATATATGCCTTCAGCGTACAGACTGTAGAGTTTATATCATCAGACAATGATGAAAACTCCGCATTCGTGCGGACGTTGACCATCACATTCAGATTACCGTTTGTGATCTGCGCAAGACTGTTATTGACTTTGCGAAGATTGTTGATAATGACCTTTTTAACAAGAAAATATACTAGCACAAACAACGCTGCAAAAATGATAATTTCCACAAGCACACTTACATATATCGAAACATTCCTCATATAATGTGCCTCTGCCTCTGGAATAGCACCAATGATACAGTAACCTTCTGTAAACAGAAAAGCGTAAAGACACCATGTTCCGTCTATTTCAGATTTATACTGTGTATTTTCCTGCATCGTGTCCTCATCGATATGGATGCCTAAATCCTCCACATTCATACCATCATGCTCATTGCCGTCTGCGACAACCTGCCAGTTTTCATCACATATCATGATAAATCCGTGATTTCCGATATGACGATTTTTTGTAGCATCAAATACCGCCTCATCAACACTACTCTTATATTGCTCATAAGAATAACCTACCTGAAGTGCCGTATCATCCGAAAGCAAAACTCCTGCATACTTACGGGTTATGCTTGAATCATAGTCAAGCGACTGGTATTCCTGCACATATTTCGTTGTTTTGCCGTCAAACAGACACATAAACTCCTCTGACTGGCTTCCACTATACATATCATAACCGATGAATCCCGAATAGCTGGACTCTGTGACAATCCCATCCTTGTCAAATACATTGATATCGGTAACTCCATAAGTATTTGCCAGTTCAAGAAGGGATTCTGAATTCCAGTCGGAAGAAGCAAGATATTCTTTCTTCACTTGCTCCGTTACATTCAGCAGATGATCACTGATAGTATCTTTAATGTCCTGAGATACATCTGACAACGTCTGATTGACAGTCATCATAATCTGTGTCTCTGTCACGTTGCTTTGCAAACGGAAAGTAAATATGCTCGTAAGCGCATACGCGCAAACAATGCAAACCAGCAGCCAACGCTGAAACGTCTGCGCAATATTCTCTTTTCCTTTCTCTTTTTTTCCAAACTTCTCTTTGCTGAAAAATGCTACAACAACCAGTGCCATTCCAACTGCAACAGCATTTCCCACTGCCACTGGAATCGTACATCTATTTACGAATGAGAACGCTGTCGATGCGTCATCCAGATTAAACAAGAAGATGAGCAGCATATGAATATCTTCACATACGCAGGCAATCCCCACTCCGTAAATCCATGTAGGTTTCTTATCGTCAAACATTAAATCACGCAGAATCGCCGCAATGTATCCGATAAGAACGATTGACACCGAACTGGCGAGTCTGGTATAATTGCCAGTTCCCTGAAGGAATCTGAACAGTCCGCCAATAACACCCGAAATGATACCTGCATGTGCACCAAATACAAGACCGGCGCACAGCGGTGCCGAATCGGCCACATTTATTATCATATCCTTAGAAATGATACCATGCTCACTAGAAAAAATTGCAAGACCGCCGAACAGGATTCCGATTATCAGCTGTTTCACCTTATATGGAAGCTTCTGTGCCGCCGTATACTTTTCTGCCAGATAAATAAGCACTACCATGGCGGCACTGGAAAAAACGGGAACCACGAGGTCCATATACATCCTCCTTTCTCCAGTAAATTCTGTTCATATGCATTCCTTCTGAAAAATCACTCAAATATTCTCCAGAAGTACACACACCTTAATTATGTAGCATATGCTCCCATTATGTCAAGTGCTTTTGTTCATAAAATCATGTTTTTCCGAATGGACATTCCACCGTATTTTTCTCTTCCCCGGTAAACTGCATATCACCTAAAGGTAATGAATTTCTAAGAAACTTCTAAGAAACTGACGTTCTTATTTAGAAAGTTTGATAATGGGAGCATAAACCCCACTGCACTTTGGTGGTTGGATGCAGACGGTCCCAAAAACTATCTTTTACCCAAATGTTGCCTTTAAGTAAAAGATATGTTACAATGGACGCATGAAAAATTTCTCTAAATCGCAGAAAGGTGTTGCCATGATTTTTTCTACCTCACAAAAAAAGCATTCCTCCAATGCAAGGCTGATGACCGAAGGGAACATTGCCAAGCAGCTGATTCTGTTTGCACTTCCGCTTCTCGTTGGAAATCTGTTTCAGCAGCTCTACAACACAGTTGACAGTATTGTTGTCGGCAACTATGTCAGTAAAACAGCGCTCGCTGCAGTCGGCTCAACTGACTGCATTATCAACACCATTATTGGATTTTTCTCAGGATTATCCACCGGTGCAGCTGTGGTTATCTCACACAACTTTGGCAGCCGCGACAACAAAGCACTTCACCGCACTGTACACACCACAATCGCTCTGACACTTGTACTCGCTGTATTCTTCACAATTGCAGGTTTATTTTTATCTCCCATGTTTCTTCGCCTGATGGACACTCCTGAGGATGTCATGCCAGAATCCTCCCGTTATCTGAAAATTTACTTTGCCGGTGTCTCTGGTCTGATGCTCTACAACATGGGATCCGGAATCCTTAGAGCCGTTGGTGACTCTACACGCCCGCTTTACATTTTAATTATCTGTGCGATAACAAATATCATTCTCGATCTGCTCTTTGTCATTGTTTTTCACATGGGTGTATCGGGTGTTGCATTTGCCACAATTATATCCCAGTGGGTTTCCGCAATCCTCGTTTTGGCGATTCTAACAAGAGAGACCAACGTCTACAAGCTTGTCTGGAAAGATCTCAGAATTGACAAAAGCACCACAATCTCAATCCTTTGCATTGGTTTTCCAGCAGGAATTCAAATGGCAGTTACCTCTTTCTCCAACGTATTTGTTCAGTCCTACATCAACCACTTTGGTTCGTCCTGTATGGCTGGATGGACTACCTACGGAAAACTGGATAAATTCTGTCTGCTTCCGATTCAAAGTATCGGTCTGTCTGTTACCACCTTTGTCGGTCAAAATCTTGGTGCCGGCAATATGCAGCGTGCAAAAAAAGGCACCACAATTGCGCTTTTCACTGCGATCGGCACTGCCGTAATTTTAATGTTCCCGGTGCTCTTATTTGCCCCCACACTGGCATCCCTTTTCACACAAGATCCAGAGGTACTTGCCTTCGGAGTCCGCTTTATACGTCTGATGATGCCATTTTATATTGCAATCTGCTTTAATCAGATCTATGCCAATGCCTTGCGCGGTGCAGGAAATTCCACTGCACCAATGGTGATCATGATGGGAAGTTTCATCGTATTCCGTCAGATCTACCTGTTCATCATCTCAAAATGTTTTAACACCATTACATCCATTGCTTTAGGATATCCACTCGGTTGGATTCTTTGCAGCACCCTTCTCTTTATCTACTATCATAAAGTAGGTCTGCACAAAAAAAAGCATCGTATTTAACCGAATCAGGCAAGCTGCGAAGCTACTATTCGGTGTAGAAGCGAATTACGAATGTCCACTTTGGCTATTTCCGTAAGTATAGCATCCCATATGCAAAGACTCATGTATGCCTTATCAATGGAAAAGCACACATGAGTCTTATTTTTCAAAATCATTCTTCATTTTAGATTAGTCTGGGCAGAAAATATCGCAGCTGAATAAACCACCAATACCAGTCATGCGAAACATCACTTCCCCAAAAATCGCACCATGCATGGATTCCTTTCTCATCAAAGATGCGCTTCAGGTTATTTAAGGTCTGAACGCCCTCATACTCCCATGCTCCCTGACCGACACAGAAAATCATATTCTTCTGGTTGTACAGGGCAATGTACGGATGATCTGCCGGCATATTTTCAAGAAAACGCTCTGGGGAATTTTGGTATAGATTTCCATCGCACCAACCATGAAAGAAATAATCGCTGTTGTACACACCAGACAGTGCAAGCATTCCGCTGAACAATTCCGGACGACGTAAGAAAGTGATTGCCGCATGGTTTGCCCCTAAGCTAAGACCAGTCACGATTGGAAGCGTGGCCGACAGGCTTTTCTCCATGATGACGGAATAGGCCTCCTCCACCAGATAATGATGATACTGCTCTTGTCTTGCGGAACGCCATGACAAAATACCATTCTGGCAAGACCAGCTCTCTTCGTCTACCGTGTCTACAGTAAAAAACTGAATGCGCCCCTGCTCAATATAATCGCTCAGCTGCCCGATTACACCAAAATCTTCATAATTATGGCATTTGGAATCCTGCGTCGGGATCGCAAGCACTGGCACACCGGCATGACCATAAATACACATGTGCATCGTCTTTCCAAGGCACCTACTGTAATGTTCGATATATTCCTTTTTCATGTTGCCTCCTCCTGATTCTTTCAATTTGTATGATGTTGGGGTCAAAAGGCTTTCTGACCTTTTGACCCTGGTATCATTTATATTTCGCTTTGTATTTCCATTCATATTTGTGTCCTGATAATCATCTTTATTCCATTTACACAAAACAAAAGTGGCAATGACACGCACGATCTTCCGTCATAACCACTTCTTAACTGTTCCCTGCGGGAATCGAACCCACAACTGAGACTTAGGAGGTCCCTGTTATATCCATTTAACTAAGAGAACTTTATTCACATATGCAGCATGCCATTCATTCTCTTTTACCACAAAACGGCACCCCACACACTGCCTATCATAGCATACTTTCTGTTGTCTGTCAAATGAAGTTTGCCATACCCTGCAGCCAGATATCGCCTTTAAAGCGCCGTCCCACCATTGGCTCTCCCATCAATCCGGCGCGATTGACCAGTACACGGATACTGATATTATTGCACATCACATCCATCTGGCACAGAGGTTCCTTGCTGATTTCATTGACAAGCAAAACCACGCTCATGATTTCTCCGATAATTGTATACCGATCGCATTCCATGCCGCACGGCATGATACTCGATTCAACCATCGTGTAGATATCACAGCTATTTAACAGCCTGCCCACCTTATTGCTTAGATTCATATCGTCAATCGTCAGACTGTCGATTGCCTCCTGACTTCCTTCTCTTGCCGCCTCAATCAGCTTCTGGCGTCCTTGCTCTTTCTTCCTGGCAAGACGTGCCGTCTCCGGTCGCTTGAGAATTGGAAGAAGAATCTTTCCCTGTATACACAAAGCAGACAGACATACGCCTGTCACAGTTGGGTAGAAACCCTGAAGCACCTGATACTTTCGATACTCCATAAAATTGTTGACAGCAAAAATCAGGTTCAATCCCAGTCTCGCATCATCACAAACGCCATCATATGCTTCTCTTGCACTCTTGCGCTCGATCGAACACTCCGCCTGTGAGGAACAGACATCACTGTTAATATAAGGTGCGTAATACTCCATCTGAAAGCTGCCCTGCATGTCCTCTTCTCCACAGATCATCATCCCGATATTCGGTGCGACCTCCTTTGTATAAACAACCAGACTGCTTTCTTCATCCAACCGGATGGTACGAACCTGATCAGGGAAACTCTGCACACTGCTTAACAGCTGCTGAAGCTGAGATTTTTTCTTAATTTGCCCGAATCCGATCGCTGGTAAGTATGCGTGCATATTGTTCCCTCCTTTACCATTCTAACATGATGTTGGGGCAAGAGGTCAAAAATCCTCTTGCAAGCAAGCTTGTATCCGCTTTCTGACCTTTTGACCCTGGTATCATGGTATTCTGCTATTTCCTAATACCATTCTCATTTTCAACCAAGTAATCTTATTTCTTCGGAACCATCTTTTCCATTCCGCCCATGTATGGACGCAGAACCTCCGGAATGCGAACACTTCCGTCTGCCTGTAAGTTGTTCTCTAAGAATGCGATCAGCATACGCGGCGGAGCAACTACGGTATTATTCAGAGTATGAGCCAGATACTTTGTCTTATCCGGTGCAACAACACGGATACCAAGACGACGCGCCTGTGCATCTCCTAAATTGGAGCAGCTTCCTACCTCGAAATACTTCTTCTGACGCGGAGACCATGCCTCAACATCGACAGACTTTACCTTCAGGTCAGCTAAGTCGCCAGAGCAGCACTCCAATGTACGAACCGGAATGTCCATGCTGCGGAACAGGTCTACCGTGTTCTTCCACAGCTTGTCATACCACATCATGCTGTCCTCAGGCTTACAGATTACGATCATCTCCTGCTTCTCGAACTGATGGATACGATATACGCCTCTCTCCTCCAGTCCGTGAGCACCCTTCTCCTTACGGAAGCACGGAGAGTAGCTTGTCAGCGTGTATGGAAGATTCTCTTCCTTGTTAACAGTGTCAATAAACTTTCCAATCATGGAATGCTCGCTGGTTCCGATCAGATAGAGATCCTCACCCTCGATCTTATACATCATAGCGTCCATCTCTGCGAAACTCATAACACCGGTAACAACATCGCTTCTGATCATGAAAGGCGGTACGCAATAAGTAAAGCCACGGTTGATCATGAAATCTCTTGCGTAGGAAATCACTGCGGAGTGTAATCTTGCAATGTCGCCCATCAGATAGTAAAATCCGTTTCCAGCCACTCTTCTTGCACTGTCAAGATCGATACCGTTGAAGGATTCCATGATATCGGTGTGATATGGAACCTCAAAATCCGGAACAACTGGCTCTCCGAAACGTTCTACCTCAACATTCTCGCTGTCATCCTTTCCAATTGGAACAGACGGATCAATGATATTCGGAATAATCATCATCTTCTGCTTCAGATCAGCCTCTACCTGCTTCTCCTCTGCACTCAATGCCTCCATGCGCTCCTCGGAAGCTGCATCCTCTGCACGAAGCTTCTCAGCCTCTTCTACCTTTCCCTGTGCGCGAAGTGCACCATACTGCTTGGATGCCTTCTTATGATTTGCACGAAGGGTCTCTACTTCCTTTTTGATCTCACGGTTGCGGAGATCCAGAGCGATCACCTCATCAACCAGCGGCAGCTTTGCATCCTGAAACTTATTACGGATATTCTGTCTGACAACGTCCGGATTCTCACGGACAAACTTGATATCTAACATAGCTTTCCAAACCTTTCTGTATCTACTCTCATACTCACATGAATGCCTTATTTTATCAGCAAAACAGACACTATTTATTATATACCACCGATTCTCTTTTGTAAAGTAGGTTGTAGAATGTTCCACGTGGAACATGGAACATTAACGGGTTGTCAATTATCCTTCTCCATGCTAAAATGTTCCTAAAACGAGAATTACCACAAGGATGTGTCAACATTAGGAAGGGACATTACCATGACTTATACTCATTTACTATTTGACCTCGACGGCACGTTATTCGACTTTGATGCCGGAGAAACTTATGCTTTTCGCAAGATATGCAACTCTTTTCATGTTCCGTTCTCTGAAGAAACGCTTGCTCTTTACCAGCGCATTAACCTTTCATACTGGAAAGCTTATGAGCGCGGCGAAATCACTACTACTGCTTTGTCCATCGCCCGATTCCATGATTTTCTTGCAGCTGTCAATAGAAATGGCGATCCAACACGAATGAGTAAGCTGTATCAGGATTATCTGGGTGAAGATTGCACGCCAATTCCTGATGCGCTTCGCGTGTGTCGTATCCTGCATGAAAAAGGCTACCTGATCTCCATTATCACCAACGGAAGAAGTGCCACCCAACATAGCCGTCTTTCCCGTTCAGAGCTTACCCCTATAATTTCTGAATTATTTATCTCAGAGGAACTTGGTTGTCAAAAGCCTCAAAAAGGATTTTTCGATGCAGTATTTAAAAAATTACAAATTCCGGTTTCTCAGGCACTTGTCATTGGTGACTCTCTGACTTCCGATATCAGCGGTGGCATCCGGTATGGCATTGACACCTGCTGGTTTAATCCAAAAGCTGCTGCAAATACCATGTCACAGGCACCAACCTATGAGATCCGACAGTTAAATGAACTGCTTTCTATCCTCTAAGTATGTGTAACTATTCATAGCCATGCAAAATTGCTTTTCAGCTCACTTTCAAGCAGAAAAGCAGCTTTACATAATGAATGCGTTTCTGAATAATTACTATCTTTTCAAGCTTTACCTTTTCATTTTTGCAAAATGATAAAAGAAACGTTTTTCAGGGCATTCTCATCTGTCCCGAAAAACGTTTCTTTTATCTATAATGCTCTATTTAATTTTGCTGCTCATCCTCATCTGGCTGTACCGGAATTTCCTGCTGCACCGCTGCTGCCTGTTTTTCTTCTAACTTGACTGCGTCAATGTTATAGTTTAATGCCATAGCCAGTGCATCACGCTCTTCGTTGCTGAGTGTCGCGTGAGATTCACCATGAATAATCTCTTTGAGATAACTATAACAACCATCCTGTGTATGCATACTGCTTAAGACAAACCCACTGTCATCGCCATCCAGAAGTGCCAATGAAAAGCTAAGCTTTCCAGCCATTCCACGGAAGGTATCATACTTCATAATGCCAATTTTCTTGTAGGTTGCCTTCAGTCCCTTCTTCATACTGATGATTTCATCAATATCACGCTTGCACTGGATCTTTACACGCTTGTTATCCTCTACTACTGTCTTTAAGATACCTTCAAGTGACTTTCCATCATTGCCGCGCATAAAATCGTCATATGCAGCTTGCAATTCCTTCATTCTGCTGTTCATAACTGTCATGCAAATCACAAGAATTAAAATCACAACAAACAGACCTGCCAAAAAGAACAGGCTGTACTGCTGTGCGAATTCCATCGCCTGATTCAGAATTTCCATATTTATTTCCTTTCTTTTGATAACTTCACTTTTTCTAAGTTTTCACCAATTTAACCGACTGTATCCTCAGTGATTCCCATCAGTTCAATAATGCGCTCCAAATCCTCATTTGAATAATAGTCAATCTCAATCCTGCCTTTTTCCTCAGACTTCCTCTTGATCTGTACTTTTGTTCCCATGCGTGATTTCATTCGACTCTCAAGTGTTTCATAAAGTGTCTGGTTCTGCAAAACAGACTTTGTAACTGCTGTCTCATTTTTCTTATCCAATAGATTCTTAATATACTTTTCCGTATCACGCACGCTTAACTGCTCATCCACAATTTTCTGTGCGACAGCTCGCTGCTGTTCTTTATCATCCAAACCTAAAATTGCCTTTGCATGTCCATTTGTAATCTGACCTTCCATCAGCATAAGCTGAACCTCATCATCCAGCTTCAATAGTCTCAATGCATTTGTAATCACACTTCGGCTTTTAAATACCTTCTCCGCGATTTCCTCCTGCTTTAACTGGTACTTCTCAATCAAGGACTGATACGCTTTCGCCTCCTCGATCGGATTTAAATCCTCTCTCTGAAGATTTTCAATCAGTGCAATCTCTGCGATCTGCTGTTCATCATAATCCTTTATGATAACAGGGATATCCTTTAAGCCTGCCTGCTTTGCTGCTCTCCATCTGCGCTCTCCGGCAATGATCTGATAATGATCTTCTACTTTCTTCACTACGATTGGCTGAATCACACCATATTTTTTGATGGATTCTGCAAGCTCAGTTAATGTCTCCTCATCAAACTTTTTTCGTGGCTGAGAGGATGCCGGTTCCACCAAACGCAGCTTTACTGTTGTCTCTGCTTCTTTTTTCTCTGTTACTGCTGAATCTTTTTTCTTTGTTTCTACTGCATAAGCATTGCTAATCAGTGAATCAATCCCTTTTCCGAGTCCCTTTCCAAGACCACCTTTTTTGTTAAGTGCCATTCGTTCATCCTTTCCCCAAATATTGTTACAGATTTTTTACGTCTTCAGCGTCAATTGCTTCAGATTATACGAAATAGTTCAATTTCTGCTGCTTATTCTCTGTTGATTACTTCTTCTGCCAACTGATGATATGCCTCCGCACCTGTCGATCTCGCATCGTACAGATTAATCGGAAGTCCGTGGCTTGGAGCCTCCGCAAGACGTACATTTCTCGGAATGATCGTCTTATAAACTCGCTCCTGCAAGTTGTCCTTTACATTCTCCACTACCTGCAAAGACAGGTTCGTTCTCGCATCGTACATCGTAAATACAACGCCTTCCATTTCCAAATCTGGATTCAGACGACTCTTTACCAAATTAATTGTATGTAGCAGCTGAGTAAGACCTTCGAGTGCATAATACTCACACTGAATTGGAACAAGCACAGTATCTGCTGCACTCAACGCATTAACGGTCAGCATACTTAAAGACGGCGGACAGTCAATCACAATAAAATCATACTGATCTTTTATCTCATCCAGTGCATCCTTCAGAATAAATTCCTTGCGTTCCACATCAATTAGTTCGATCTCCGCTCCTGACAAATTCACGTTTGATCCGATAAGCGAAAGGGTATCAAATAATACATTTTCCATAATGCATTCCTGTATTGTGCAATTATCGGTAATTAAATCATACAGAGAATGCTCCAGCTCATTCTTATCAACACCGAATCCGCTAGTGGTATTGCCCTGAGGATCCATATCAATGATAAGTACATTTTTCTGGTATTCTGCTAACGAGGCTGCCAGATTGATTGCCGTGGTAGTCTTACCAACTCCACCTTTCTGATTTGCAACAGCTATAATTCTTCCCATAATATCCTCATTTCTGCTAAATAACATGTTTTTGTTACTGATCCACGGGGCAAAATGGGTGTCCTGTGAACGGTAACGATTATCTTTGCGTTCTTTCTACAGTATAGCACTTCTTTCTTTAAAATGCCATAAAAAAATGTTCCACGTGGAACGTTCTTTCCCGTGAAACATTTTTACTTTTACTTATTCATGTTCCACGTGGAACATATAATCTTAACTTTGTTTCACGTTCCACGTGGAACATTTCTTGTAATTTATATCCACCAGTCCGGCGTCAGTTCTCCAAGTGTTTTTACAACATTTTTGTCATAGTCCATCATAACTTCAATATTGCGATATTCTTTCGGCATCAACTCCGTCATCAGTTCTCTGCATGTACCACATGGTGCCAATGCCTTGCCATCCCAATTGACTGCAATTACCCGTTTAATGGCATTTTCTCCATTGGTAATCATGTTGTAAATGGCATTTCGCTCTGCACAAATCCCCAGTGTGCAACCTCCATCTACACAAACACCTACATAAATCTTTCCCGATTCTGATTCAATTGCCGCTGCCACTCCTGCTGCTTCCATCATATCCGAAATTCTCCTCGGCCTTAAAACGGCCTTTGCAGCCTCGTACATGTCAATCCAAATCTGCTCCATTTTTTTCTCCTTCTTTTAATGTTCCACGTGGAACATGTTTCCCGGAAATTTAACGAAGACGCTAACGTCTTCGTTAAAGCAACTCGTCTCACTGCTAATTTAGGATGTGTGATTTGCAATGTTCCACGTGGAACATTGTGAAATTAGCGTCCTTACTGCAGCGGCTCCTTGCTCGGCAGTCCCGCTTTTCTCGGATATTTCTTAGATGTAGACTCTTTCTTCTTTACAATAACAAGACTACGTCCAATATCCGAATCCGGCAAATCAAAGTAGATTGCATTCTCCTTCGCACCGCCCAATAAATGTACTGCCTTCTTTGCTCTGTCGATTTCCTCCTCGGCATTGCCAGACTTGTATGCTACAAAGCAGCCTCCCACCTTTGCATATGGAAGACAATATTCACAGAGCGTTGACATATTCGCTACTGCTCTGGATACTACGCAGTCAAACTGCTCTCGAAGTTCTGCTTTTCTGGCACCATCCTCTGCACGATAGTGAACAGTTGTGATGTCTTCCAGACCAAGCTTCTCAATGACCTGGTTTAAAAAATTTAATCTCTTATTCAATGAATCCAGCAATGTCACTTTCAACTCTGGATATAGGATCTTTAACGGTACTCCCGGAAAACCGGCACCCGTTCCGACATCAATCAGCGTCCTAGTACCTTCCTTAATGAAGATCTCCGATTTGAGCACACTATCCACAAAATGTTTTTGAACAACCTCATCAAATTCTGTGATTGCAGTAAGATTCATTACCTTATTTGTCTCAACCAGCATCTCATAATACTGATAAAACTGCTCTGCCTGTCTGTTTGTCAGTTCATGCTCAATTTGAGCGAATGCACTCATAATTTGCTCAATGCATTCTCCCTGCTGCATCATTTCTCCCATTTATCTCCTCCAGTTTCGTTTTTCTATTATTTTAGTTTCATTGTTTCATATCCAGTGGTACATTTTATCTATTTAAATAAATAAGAAGTACCGATATATCAGCCGGTGAAACACCCGATATTCTGGATGCCTGACCAATCGAAGCCGGCTGATATTCATTTAATTTCTGTATTGCCTCTTTTCGCAGATTCGGCACCTGACTGTAATCAAAGTCAAGTGACAGCTTCTTCTTTTCCAGCTTCTTAAACTGCTCAACCTGCTGCAGCTGTCGCTTGATATAGCCCTCATACTTGATGCTGATCTCAACCTGCTGTGTAACTGCTTCCGGCAGATCTGGTCGTTTTGTGTCGATTTCTTTCAAATCATTGTAGCAGATTTCCGGACGCTTTAACAGTTCCTCAAGCGTCATTCCACTCTTTAAAATAGTGCTGTCGTGCGCCTCAAGGAATGCCTGCACCTGTGGCGTTGTACCGATTGTTGCACTATGAAGTCTTGCAATTTCCTCATCAATCTTTCGCTTTTTATCATTTAACTTTTCATACCGTTCATCGGAAATCAAGCCAATTTCATGACCGATTGGTGTCAAACGAAGATCGGCATTGTCCTGACGAAGCAGCAGACGATACTCCGCACGGGAGGTCATCATACGATATGGCTCATGATTTTCCTTTGTTACAAGATCGTCAATCAACACACCGATATATGCCTGTGAACGATCCAAAACAAGCTCCTGACGTCCTAACACATGCATGGCCGCATTGATTCCCGCAATGATACCTTGTGCTGCCGCTTCCTCATAACCAGAGCTTCCGTTAAACTGTCCGGCACTGTATAATCCACCGATTTTTTTTAATTCAAGTGTCGGCTTTAGCTGTCTTGGGTTGATACAGTCGTACTCGATTGCATATGCATTTCGCACGATCTTTACATGTTCAAGACCTGCTACGGTATGATACATTTCATATTGAACATCCTCCGGCATGGAACTGGACATACCGCCCAAATACATCTCGTTTGTATACAATCCTTCCGGCTCAATAAAGACCTGATGGTGATCCTTATCTGCAAAACGCACCACCTTATCCTCGATAGATGGGCAATAGCGCGGACCGGTTCCGTGAATCACACCAGAGTAGAGCGGTGAACGGTCAAGGTTGCTTCGGATGATTTCATGCGTCTGCTCATTGGTGTAGGTCAGCCAGCAGGAAACCTGCTCCTTCTGCACACTCTCCGGGTCAGTCGTAAAGGAGAACGGAACGACACGTTCATCGCCCTTTTGTTCCTGCATTTTGGAAAAATCAATGCTTCTCTTATCGACTCTCGCCGGTGTTCCCGTTTTAAAGCGAAACATCTCGATGCCAAGTTCTTTTAAGGAATCGGTCAGGTGAGTTGCCGCCTGAAGTCCGTTTGGTCCCGTCTCGTTGCTGACATCGCCGTAGATACAGCGCGCCTTCAAATAGGTTCCGGTTGCAAGTATGACACATTTGCAGTGATAAATTGCCCCCGAATAAGTGACAATGCCATTAATATGATTATTTTCATCGACAAGAAGCTTGCATACCTCTGCCTGACGTATGGTAAGCTTGTCCGTATTTTCCATCGTCTCGCGCATTTTTTGCGAATACGCGCGCTTGTCTGCCTGTGCGCGAAGCGAATGCACTGACGGTCCCTTCGATGTATTTAACATCTTGGACTGGATAAAGGTCTTGTCGATGTTTTTCCCCATCTCACCGCCAAGCGCATCAACCTCTCTTACAAGATGTCCCTTCGAGCTTCCTCCGATGTTTGGATTGCACGGCATCATCGCGATGCTCTCCACACTCACAGTAAACACGATCGTCTCGAGTCCCAGTCTGGCACATGCAAGCGCTGCCTCACAGCCCGCATGA
Organism: uncultured Oscillospiraceae bacterium; assembly: GCA_963652495.1. Taxonomy (GTDB): domain Bacteria; phylum Bacillota; class Clostridia; order Lachnospirales; family Lachnospiraceae; genus Anthropogastromicrobium. Next base: position 15,008 of record CAVJTU010000004.1, on the reverse strand, counting down.
CCGGCTCCGATCACCACCGCATCATAATATTCTTCTAAAACAGCCATATATTGCCTCCAATGTACGTTTTATTTTCCCATGCAGAACTTCGCAAAGATACGGTTTACCAGATCCTCCTCGACCTCCTCGCCGATGACTTCTCCCAGACTGGTGTAAGCATCCATCATGTCGATCGTAAGCATATCCTCCGGCATCTCATTTTCAATGCCCTCCGCTGCCAGCGCCAAGCTGCTGCATGCATTCAAAAGACATGTCTTCTGTCTTGCATTCGTGATGATAACCTCATCATTTCCAGCTAACATTCCCTGCTCAAACATGCCTCGTATTGTCTGCTCAAGTGTATCAAGTCCGTCCTCGTTTGCGGCAGATATCCACAAAACCGGTGCATCTATCCCCACCGCTTTGATATCCTGCGGCCAAATGACTGGTGACAGATCGGACTTATTTAACAGAATAATACTTTTTTTGTCTTTTAGCAACTCCATAATCTGCATATCGTCCTCATCGAGCGCACGTGAGGAATCCGCCACATAAATCAAAAGGTCTGCCTTTTCTGCTGCTTCACGTGCCTTCTCGACACCTATTCTTTCCACGATATCCGATGTATCACGAATGCCAGCCGTATCAACAAGAATTAAACTTAAATCACCTAACATGATCTGCTCCTCAAGCGTATCGCGCGTCGTACCGGCAATCTCAGTTACAATCGCACGCTGTCTGCCCGAAAGCGCATTTAGCAGAGATGACTTTCCGGCATTCGGCTTTCCGACAATTACAGTGCGAATGCCCTCCGTGAGTACCTTTCCATTGTCGAACGAATCAGCCATCCTTTGCACGTCAGCGCGAATCTTCTCAATACGCCCTGTAAGTCCCTCTGTATAGCCATCTAACGAAATATGCTCCGGATCGTCTAATGCAGCTTCGATATAAGCGATTTCGTCTAAAAGAGTGCTTCTGAGGCTTTGTATGCGATTCTTAATTTTTCCGGAGAGCTGTTCAAGCGACGCATCCATCGCAAAACGGTTTTTTGCGGAAATTAACTCCATAACAGCCTCCGCCTGAGACAGATCAATTCGTCCGTTTAAGAATGCTCTTTTTGTAAATTCTCCTGGCTGTGCCGGAGATGCGCCATTTTTTAATACGCAGTCAAGCACACGCCTCGTGACAAGGATGCCGCCATGGCAATTGATTTCCACAGTATCCTCCGCCGTAAACGAGCGCGGTCCTCTCATAACGGACACCATCACCTCATCAATCACTTCATTTTCATCACAAATATAGCCGTAATGGATGGTATGTGTCGGCACCTTTGAGAGCTTCTTTGCAGACGAACGCTTGCCTGCATCTAACGTGCCGTTCTTGACTTCCTCTGCCTCTTTTTTTGTACGATATATGCGGTCAATGACCTCAAATGCCTGCGGGCCGCTGATTCGGATGATGCTGATTCCTGCAGGACTCAGAGCTGTTGCGACCGCCGCGATTGTATTATTTTCTTTCATGTTCTACCTCATTTCATCTTTTACAGGATGCCATTTTTAATTTGCCAACGCCCAGAGGTGAATGTGCATGACAAAGTCACTTCACCGAGTGGGCGTTTCGTAAAACTAAAGTTTCCCAGAATGATACAGAAAATGCCACTCAACAGTCCGCATGAACTTTGAATGGCACTTTCTCTATTATTCCTCAGAAGTCGTTTCCTTTGCCTTTCTCGGCGCAGTTACGCTTCTGTCATAATTTGTTTTGTATCCTTTGTCATAGCTTTTGTAATATTTTCTCTGCGGAATTGCTTCCTTCTTTGGAAGTACCACTACATGGCGGAATGGATCCTCGCCCTCGCTCTTGGTATACACAAACTTGTCATCCTGAAGTGCGGAGTGGATGATCCTTCTCTCGTAAGGATTCATCGGCTCAAGCGATGCCGGACGTCTTGTTCTCTTTACTTTATAGGCAATGTTCTTTGCCAGCTGTTCGAGCGTTTCTTTTCTTCTTTCACGGTAATTCTCAGTATCCAGCTTGACACGGATATATTCTTCGCTGTGTTTGTTGATTACAAGGCTCACCAGATGCTGTAAGGAATCCAATGTCTGTCCTCTTTTTCCGATCAGGATGCCCATGTCTTCTCCTGTCAGAACGATATCCACAACCTGCTCCTCTTTGTTGTAAGCAATTGCGATATCGACTTCCATGTTCATCTCACGGAAGATCTTCTGCAAGAATTCTTCACCCTCATCAATAAAATCAGACTTTTTACGTGCACGGATCACAGCCGGTTTTGAGCCGATAAAACCAAGCAGACCATTCGAACCTTTTTCAACAACCTCATACTCCAGTTTTTCACTGGTGATCTGAAGCTGAAGCAGTGCATTATTCACAGCTTCATCTACATTCTTTCCAGTGAACATAGCAAACTCTGTCATACAAACCTTACCTTTCTGAATCTGCAAGCTTCCCCAATCAAGTAATCATGAAGAGACTGATTACTTTTTGTTCTTCTTTTCACTCTTTTCATTGTACTGCTGAACCATTCCGGCTTTGGACGCCAGCTTGCCCTTTTTCTTCTGGGTAGAAGAGTAGTATTCAGTTGATTTTTCAATCTGCTTCGTTACACGCTCTTTCAGCTCAGCATCTTTCTTTTCTTCAAGTTCCTTTTCTTCTTCGATGGTGCGCACGTTCATAACGGCCTTTGCCTTAAGTGGCTTCTGACCCCTCTTAACACGCTTTACATTTGCCTTTTCAATGTTCTTTTCAACCATCTGATTGATATCAATACGCTCCATGTACTTGTTTACAATCAGCTGAATCAGGATCATAACAACAGAAGAAGCAATCCAGTATACACCGATACCGGCAGAGAATGTGAAACAGAAGAATACGGACATAAGAGGCATCACAATGTTCATCGTCTTCATTGTGCTTCCCATTGTGTCATCGGCATTCTTGCTTCCATTATCGGTCTGCATCATCTTGGAGCTGAGCCACTGGGTAAGACCTGCCAGAATCGGGATTAATACACCCGGCCACAGCTGCTGTGCAGGTGCGGTTGCCAAATCCATTCCCAGAAAATAATTTGCCTTCTCGATGCTTGGAAGAGCCTTTGATACATACTCATTCAGGTTCGGGAAGATCTCTGTAAACTTGGTCCACTCAGACTTATCAAAATTGTAAAGCATATCGATAAGCTTATTGTGATCGCTCAAGTTTGCAGCAGTGACACCATTTTGCTGTGCTAATGTTACAAAATCGGAGTTATCCATATAAGTAGGAATGCTCTCTAACGCCTCCACAATCGGCTCGTAGAATGCTCTTACCTTTGTGATGTAGCCCGGAATCTTGTAAATAACCTGATACAGTGCAAACAGAATCGGCATCTGGATTAACATCTGTACGCATCCGCCTGTCGGACTGGTGCCATATTTTGCGTAGACTTCCTTTGTCTCTTCGTTCTGCTTGAGCAGCATCTCATTATACTTTGGGCTTGACTTATCCAGGTTTGCATACTTTTTCTGGATCTGCTGGATCTCCGGCATCATAATACTGTTTAACTTTGAAAACTTCTGCTGTTTGATAGAAAGCGGAAGCATCAGAGCCTTGATGATAATCGTAAACAGAATGATTGCCAATCCAATACTTGCAATGCCAAACATGTCAAGGAATTCATAAATTCCATTCATGATAACACCAAGCACTTTTGCAACCGGTCCTACGATGAACCAATTACTCTGTGTTAATGATAAAAAATCCACTTGTTTTCCTCCTTAAGCTACCTACGGAACAGGGTCGTACCCCCCTTTTGAAAATGGATTGCAGCGCAATATCCTCCATATAGCAAGTAAGGAGCCTTTAAAAGCTCCATACTTTTCCAACGCCTCTATCGCATACTGCGAGCAGGTTGGGGTATATATACAGTGGGTCCGGACTTTAAGAGGTGACAGATATTTCTGATAAAACCTTATCATACGAATCATAATCTTCTTCATAGTCCCGACCCTACTTCGATTCTAAAAAAATACTCTGCTTTCTTCCTATATGGAAAAAAGCATCCTCAATTTCCATTAATCCTTGTTCCTTCGCCAACGGTCTGGCAACAATCACTATGTCCAATCCTTGTATTAATTCTTTTTCGTGTAAGCGGCAGCATTCGCGGATTACTCTTGTAACCCGATGTCGAACGACACTGTTTCCTACCTTTTTACTGACCGATATGCCAATACGGGTATCAGCGCGGTCGTTTGGCATCTTATACATAACCAACGACCGATTCGCCTGAGACTGCCGTTTGCTGTAGACTCTCTGAAAGTCTCTGTTTTTTTTAAGAGAGTTGATACTGCTCAATTAAGCAGAGAGAACCTTTCTTCCCTTTGCTCTTCTTGCTGCCAGAACCTTTCTTCCTCCCTTTGTGCTCATTCTTGCACGGAAACCATGAACCTTTGCATGGGATCTCTTCTTTGGCTGAAATGTCATCTTCATAACAAAACACCTCCTTGTTTTTCTGTGTTGTTTTCAAATCTTTTCTGTTGTTTCTTAGGCTGCACCCGAAGGTGCGGTTTTGCGGCGCTTTTGGCGCCGTTGCAAAAATTGGACATCATACGCATTATATTAAGAAACCGACGTTTCGTCAAGGTTTTTTTCGTGTTTTTTTATTTATTATTACAATTCACATGCCCATTCGCAAAACCGCACGTTCCGTGCGTTGCTGCGTTGCAGCTTTGTTTTGCTCATTGACGGGCATTCACCTCGTCCTGCTGATTCGTCAAATCTTTATGCAAGCATAAGATTTATCCGAATCTAGCATGACGTGTGAATTGTAGCACAAAAAAGTTATCCCCAACTTATCCCCAGAGTTATCCACCACTTTTTTATCCCAGAGACCTGTGGATAAAGGTTATCCCCAAGCTGTGGATAACTCACCGTCGTCTTGGGATAACTATGTGGATATTTCAAAAAATGCTTCTCAAACCGTTGATTTTGCGACAAACTTTTTTTTGTGGATAATGTGGATAAGTTTTCTATCCCTGTGGATAACTATGTGGATAACCCCAGATAATTGTTCTATAAATCTCAGCTATCCACATTATCCACAATCAGCTTCCCCCTACCCCTCAATAAGTTTTCCACACATAATCCCCAGCTTTTTACCACTTATCCACATGTTATCCCCAGCTTATCCACAATATTATCCACAATTTCCCACTGATACGGGGGATATTTTCTACACCCTGCTCTCCTCTTCTCTCTTGAAATTCTTCATTATTTTTAGTATAATATCATTATATGGGCTAACAGGCTCTTTTCTCGAAAATTACCATATACCGACGTCAGGAGTAACAAATGATTGACAAATTAAAGGAAAACTGGGATGCCATAAAAGACACCCTTAAGGAGAATTATGATATTTCAAAGGTATCCTATGATACCTGGATTGTCCCAATGGAAATCCACAACGTAGATAATGACCAGGTCTATATTCTGGCAGATACAAAAGGTATCCCCAACATATTAGACTATATCAGGAAGAAGTACAAGCAGATTCTTGAGATTGTCATTGAGGAGAAGATTGGTCTGCACTGCAATGTGATCTTTGTTACCCCTGAGGACTTAGAGAAGCACCAGACACCTACGCAGGACGCCTCCAACATCATGACTCCTGAGCTAAACTCTTATTACGCTGCTGTGATGAATGCAAATCTGAATCCGCGCTACACGTTTGATACGTTTGTTGTCGGCTCCAACAACCGATTTGCCCACGCAGCATCTCTTGCAGTTGCAGAGTCTCCGGGAACCCTCTACAATCCGCTGTTTATCTACGGTGGAGCTGGTCTTGGAAAGACCCATCTGATGCAGTCGATTGCCCACTATATTTTGCGCTCTGATCCAAATGTGCGCGTTTTGTACGTGACGAGTGAGACCTTTACCAATGATTTGATCGACTCTCTCAAGGGCAAGAAAAACGCAGAATTTAAAGAAAAATACCGCAGCATTGATGTCTTGATGATTGACGATATTCAGTTTTTAATCGGAAAAGAAAGCACCCAGGAGGAGTTTTTCCATACCTTCAACTATTTATACGAAACAGGTAAGCAGGTTATCATCACTTCTGATAAACCGCCAAAGGACTTCACAAACCTTGAAGAGCGTCTTCGTTCCCGCTTCTCCGTGGGACTCCCGGTTGACGTCTCCGCTCCGGATTATGAGACTCGCGTTGCAATCCTTCATAAGAAAGAGGAGAGCGAGAACACAAAGATTTCCGACGATATTATCAACTATATTGCCGAAAACATCAATACCAACATTCGTGAGCTTGAGGGCGCGTTAAACCGCATTACCGCCTTTAAGCGTCTTTCCAATAAGGAAATCACGCTCAGCATGGCTCAGGATATCCTTCACGACATTATCAACAACCACAAGGAAGTAACCATAACGGTTCCTCTTATTGTGGAGGTGATTGCATCGCACTTTGGCTTTGAGGCAGATGAACTTCTTTCCCAAAAGCGAAACAAGGATATCGCCTATCCGCGCCAGATTGCGATGTATCTGTGCCGCAAAATGACGGATCTGTCTCTTCAGCAGATCGGAAAGGAGCTTGGAAACCGTGATCACACGACCGTCAGACACGGGATTGATAAGATCACAGAGGATCTCAAGACGAGCAAGTTTTTGCAGGACACAATCGACGTTTTGCAGAAGAAAATTAACCCCACGCTGGGGTGATTTACCAAAAGGGCTTTGAGGAGGCTTGTGGATAACTGGGCTACTTATCCACATACTTATCCCCAGGTTATCCCCAAAGATTTTCTTCTGTAAGCCGCATAAATGCTGGATTTTTGAGAGTTATCCACATTATCCCCAGCCCCTACTACTACTACTATATATAATAATAATCATTCTATCAGCAAAAAGGAGAGTGCTACCATGCATATTATCTGTCCACGAGAAGAGTTACAAAAAGGCGTTTCAATCGTCTCAAAAGCCGTTTCCAATAAGACGACTATGCCGATCTTAGAGTGCATCCTGATCCAGACAAAGGAAGGACGCATCCTGATGACAGCAAACGATATGGAACTGGGGATTGAAACAGAGATTCACGGTACCATTGAGGAGAACGGACGCATTGCAATTGATGCGAAGATCTTTTCTGAGATTGTTCGTCGTCTTCCGAATAACGACGTGTCAATAAAAATCGATGACAGTGACTCTGTTAAAATTCAGTGTGAGAAGATTAAATTTACAATTCCTGGAAAGAATGCAGATGAGTTTACATTCCTTCCGGAGGTGGAACGCTTGAATTGTGTAACACTGTCCCAGTTTACTTTGAAAGAAATTATCCGTCAGACGATCTTTTCCATTTCGGATAATGAAAATAACAAAATGATGTCTGGTGAGCTTTTGGAAATCAACGGAAACAACCTGCGCATTGTCTCTCTCGACGGACACCGTATCTCCATCCGCAAGGTTCAGTTAAAAGATTCCTACGATCCGATTAAGGTGGTTGTTCCGGGAAAAACCCTCAGCGAGGTCAGCAAGATCATTGGCGGCGGAACCGATGACGAGGTTCGTCTGTACTTCACAGAAAATCATGTCATGTTTGAGTTTGATGATACGATCGTTGTATCCCGTCTGATTGAGGGCGAGTACTTTAGGATTGACCAGATGCTAAACAGCGACTATGATACAAAGCTTACCGTCAACAAAAAAGAGATGCTTTCCTGTATCGACCGTACCACGATGTTGATTAAGGAGAGCGATAAAAAGCCGATTATTATCGGGATAACGGATCACAGTATGGAGGTTAAGCTCAATTCCGCATATGGTTCCATGAAGGAGGAGCTTGAGATTGACAAGCGCGGTAAGGATATCATGATTGGATTTAATCCGAAGTTCTTAATTGATGCGCTCAGAGTTATCGACGACGAGACGATCAGCATTTACATGATCAACCCGAAGGCACCGTGCTTTATCCGCAACGATGAAGGCAATTATGTTTATCTGATTTTGCCGGTAAACTTTAATGTTTATTAAAATCGATAAATAAATCAGAAAGATAAGCAGGTGAGATAAGCCAAGCGAAATCAGATTGGAAATCGGAAAATAGAAAAATACAGTAAAATACAATTGAGTATGAAAGGATGAACTAGTACAATGGCAAAATTGGTATTACGAGAAGATTTCATTAAGCTGGGTCAGGCACTTAAGGCCGCTAAGCTTGTTGGAAGCGGTGTAGAGGCAAAGATCATGATTCTTGACGGCAAAGTTAAGGTAAATGGTCAGGTGGAGCTTCAGCGCGGCAAAAAACTCTATGACAAGGACGTGGTCAGCTTCAACGGCGAGACCATTGAGATCGTAAAGGAATAATCGTATGATTGTAAAGTCGCTTGCGCTGTCGGATTTTCGCAATTACGGTTTGCAGGAACTGACCTTTCATCGCGGCATCAACATCTTCTATGGGGATAATGCGCAGGGAAAGACAAATATCCTTGAGGGAATCTATCTTTGTATGACAAACAAATCCTACAGAGGAACCCGTGACCGCGATATGATCCGTTTTGGACAAGAGGAGGCGCACCTTCGTTTAGAGGCTGAGAAAAAGGAAATTCCGTACCGGGTGGACATGCATCTAAAAAAATCAAAGACGAAGGGGATTGCAATTAATGGCGTGCCGATCCGCCGTTCCAGTGAACTGATCGGCCTTTTAAATGTCGTTTTCTTTTCACCAGAGGATCTTCAGGTGATTAAAAACGGCCCTGGAGAGCGCAGACGCTTTCTGGACATGGAGCTTTGCCAGCTAGACAAGGTGTATCTGCATCTTTTGACGCACTACAACAAATGTCTCGTTCAGCGAAATGCATTGCTTAAGGAGATGGATTTGTCAAAGGATGCACAGGCAATGCTCGATGTCTGGGATGCGCAGCTTATTCAGTACGGAAAGCAGATTGTTTTGCTTCGAGCCGAGTTTATTGGTGAGATTGCACCAGTGATCGCACAGATCTACCATTCTCTCACCGGTGGGCGTGAGACATTATCGGCAGCCTATGAGCCAAATGTATCAGCAGACCGTTTTGAGGAGGCGCTTTTTCTGAATAGGGAGCGGGAAATTCGGCAAAAGACAACACTTACCGGACCGCACCGTGATGACATCCGTTTCCGTGTGACAAATGCTGTCACCGGTCAGGAGACGGATATCCGCACCTTTGGTTCGCAGGGGCAGCAACGCAGTACTGCGCTTGCATTGAAGCTGGCGGAGATTGAGATTGTAAAGCAAAAGACGAAAGATACGCCGGTGCTTTTGCTGGATGATGTACTTAGCGAGCTCGACAGCGGCAGGCAGAATTATCTGCTGGAGAGCATTCATGATATTCAGACCTTTATTACCTGTACCGGTCTGGAGGAGTTTGTAAAGCACCGTTTTCATATGGATCAGATTTATCATGTGGAACGAGGCATGGTAACCAGGGTGAATTCTCTGGAGAATGGAAGGATTTTTTAAATCAGTGAGGAGGACATAATGAGCGACGAATACGGAGCAGGTCAGATTCAGATATTGGAGGGGCTGGAAGCGGTCAGAAAACGTCCGGGCATGTATATCGGAAGCACATCTGAGAGAGGACTTCACCATCTGGTATATGAGATAGTAGATAATGCCGTGGATGAAGCTCTGGCAGGTGTCTGCACCAAGATTGATGTGATCATTCATAAAGATAATTCAATTACAGTTATCGATAATGGACGAGGCATTCCGGTTGGAATCCACCCGAAGGCCGGCATTCCGGCAGTAGAGGTTGTATTTACTATCCTGCATGCGGGCGGTAAATTTGGCGGCGGCGGATACAAGGTTTCCGGAGGACTGCACGGTGTAGGCGCATCTGTTGTAAACGCACTGTCTATCTGGCTTGAGGTTGAGATTTATCATGAGGGCGAGGTTTACATGCAGCGCTATGAGCGTGGTCATGTGGTAAATAAGCTTGCCGTAGTGGATACCTGTGAGCAGGATAAGCACGGAACAAAGGTTACATTTAAGCCGGATGGCGAAATTTTTGATACATTAATCTACAGCTACGATACCCTGAAGGAGCGTCTGCGCGAGATGGCATTCTTAACCAGAGGCTTAAAAATTGTGCTGACAGATGAGCGCGAGGAGCCGAATATTATCGAGACATTCCACTACGAGGGCGGCATTAAGGAGTTTGTTGAGTATTTAAACAGCGCAAAGGAGCCGCTGTATCCGCAGATTATTTACTGTGAGGGCGTGAAGAATAACGTTGCAGTCGAGGTGGCAATCCAGCACAACGATTACTACAACGAAAATATTTACAGCTTTGTCAACAACATCAATACTCCGGAGGGTGGAACCCATCTGGCAGGCTTTAAGGCGGCACTGACCGATCTGTTTAACAGGTATGCCAGAGCGAATAAGCTTTTAAAGGACAATGAGGACTCTCTGTCTGGTGAGGATATCCGTGAAGGTATGACCGCTGTTATCAGCATCAAGATTGAGGATCCGCAGTTTGAGGGTCAGACAAAGCAAAAGCTTGGAAACAATGAAGCCAGAGGAGCCGTTTCTGCGATCGTAAGTGAGCAGCTGACCTATTTTCTGGAGCAGAATCCAAGTGTAGCGAAGATGATCTGTGACAAGGCAATCCTCGCACAGCGCGCACGTGCAGCAGCAAGAAAGGCGCGTGATCTGACGAGAAGAAAGACGGCGCTTGACTCCATGACACTTCCGGGCAAATTAGCAGACTGTACCGATAAGAATCCGGAAAACTGTGAGATTTACATCGTAGAGGGAGATTCCGCAGGCGGCTCTGCAAAGACGGCACGTGACCGTGCGACACAGGCGATTCTGCCGCTTCGCGGAAAGATTTTAAATGTTGAGAAGGCAAGACTTGACCGCGTGTATGAGAATGCCGAGATTAAGGCGATGATCACCGCATTCGGAACGGGCATTCATGAGGATTTTGATATCACGAAGCTTCGTTACCACAAGATCATCATCATGACGGATGCCGATGTCGATGGTGCGCATATCGCGACATTGCTCCTTACCTTCATCTACCGCTTCATGCCGGAGTTAATCAAGCAGGGCTACGTATATCGTGCGCAGCCGCCGTTATACAAGCTGGAGAAAAACAAGAAGGTCTGGTACGCATATACCGATGAGGAGCTTTCTGCAATCCTTGATGAGGTAGGAAGAGACCAGAATAATAAGATACAGCGATACAAGGGACTTGGAGAGATGGATGCCGAGCAGCTGTGGGATACCACAATGGATCCGGCACACCGCGTTCTGTTAAAGGTGAACTTTGATGAGTCGTATGCGTCTGACATTGACGTTACGTTTAACACACTGATGGGAGACCGCGTTGAACCAAGAAGGCTCTTTATCGAGAAAAACGCAAAGTATGTTAAGAATCTTGATGTCTGATGGTATATTGCAATTGACACATTACAATTGCTGAATTGCATGACTCTATTATGGTGCAGTAATTGTTGATAGAGCTGCCGTCACCACAAGTATGCATAGTAAGAAATGAGAGGGAAACATGGACGAAACCATATTTGATAAAGTGCAGGAGATCGATCTGAAGAAAACAATGGAGCAGTCGTATATCGACTATGCCATGAGTGTTATCTCTCAGAGAGCGCTGCCTGATGTTAGAGACGGCTTAAAGCCGGTACAGAGAAGAGTTTTATACTCAATGATTGAGCTGAACAACGGCCCGGACAAGCCGCATCGTAAATGCGCCCGTATCGTCGGCGATACCATGGGTAAATATCATCCACACGGAGACAGCTCAATATACGGAGCACTGGTCAATATGGCACAGGAGTGGTCAACCCATTATCCGTTAGTGGACGGACATGGAAATTTTGGTTCAGTGGACGGCGACGGCGCTGCTGCCATGCGTTATACAGAGGCGCGCCTTTCAAAAATCGCAATGGAGATGCTTGCGGACATCAACAAGGATACCGTACACTTCAGCCCGAACTTTGATGAGACGGAGAAGGAGCCGGATGTCCTTCCATGCCGTTTCCCCAATCTTCTTTGCAATGGAACCACCGGTATTGCAGTCGGCATGGCGTCAAACATTCCGCCTCACAATATCAAAGAGACGATTGATGCAGTTGTAAAGATGATTAACAACCGCATTGACGAGGATCGTGATACTGCTATTGAAGAGTTAATGGGCATTATTCAGGGACCGGATTTCCCGACTGGCGCGACTATCATCGGCCGCCGCGGCATCGAGGAGGCATACCGTACCGGAAAGGGCAAGATTCTTGTCCGCGCTGTTACGAATATTGAGCCGATGCAAAACGGCAAGAACCGTATCGTTGTCACCGAGCTGCCATATGGCGTGAATAAGGCGAAGCTGATCGAAAAGATCGCAGAACTTGTAAAGGAAAAGCGCATCGAGGGAATCACCGATCTGGCAGACCAGTCCAGTCGCGAGGGCATGCGCATTTCAATCGAGCTGCGCCGTGATGTAAACCCGAATGTAATCTTAAATCAGCTGATGAAGCATACCCAGCTGCAGGATACTTTTGGCGTAATCATGTTAGCACTTGTTGGTGGAGAACCGAAGATCTTAAATCTTCACGATATGCTGTACTATTATTTACAGCATCAGGAAGAGGTTGTCACAAGACGTACCAAATATGATCTGAGCAAGGCACAGGAGCGCGCCCATATCTTGGAGGGATTGTTGATCGCACTTGACCACATTGACCGTGTGATTGAAATTATTCGCGGCTCTGCTAATGTAATGGCAGCGAAGGCTTCTCTGATTGAAGAGTTTGGCCTTTCTGATGCGCAGTCTCAGGCAATTGTGGATATGCGTCTTCGTGCCCTGACCGGACTCGAACGCAGCCGTTTGGAAAATGAATATAAAGAATTAGAGGCACGCATTGCTTATTTACAGAGTATTCTGGGTGATGTGAAAGTACTGCTTGGTGTTATCCGTGACGAACTTCTGACCATTAAGGAAAAGTATGGTGATGATCGTAAGACGGCAATCGAGCTGGCTGAAGATGAGTTTAATGCCGAGGATTTGATTCCAAATGAGGCAGCTGTCATTGCCATGACAAAGCTTGGCTATATTAAGAGAATGTCTCCAGCTCACTTTAAAGCGCAGAATCGCGGCGGCAAGGGCATCAAGGGAATGAACATCTTAGATGAAGATTACATTTCTGACCTGATTATGATTAACAATCACGATTACGTTATGTTCTTTACAAACCTTGGAAGGGTGTACCAGCTTAAGGGCTACGAGATTCCGGAGGCGAGCCGTACAGCCAGAGGAACGGCAGTTATCAACCTGCTGCAGCTGCAGACCGGGGAAAAGGTAACATCAATCCTCCGCAATGAGGGATATCAGTCCGGCTATCTGACCATGGCGACAAAGTTTGGCATGATTAAGAGAACAAATCTCTCCGAGTATGCCAATATCCGTAAAGTCGGACTGGCTGCAATCAGTCTGCGCGAAGGCGATGAGCTGATGGACGTTCATGTAACCGATGGAAAACGTGATATCATTATGATTTCCCGTCAGGGTCAGTGCATCCGTTTTAATGAAAATGATGCCAGAGTAACGGGGCGTGTATCCATGGGCGTAAAGGGTATGAGTCTGGTGGAAGGCGACAGTGCAATAGGTATGCAGGTCGCAGAGGATAATGGTGTGCTTCTTATTGTATCCGAGATGGGGATGGGCAAGAAAATCGCTATGAGTGAGTTTAAGGATCAAAACCGCGGCGGTAAGGGTATCCGCTGTTATCGCGTTACTGCAAAGACGGGAAATCTGGTTGGCGTGAAGGTAGATCGCGAAGGCTATGAACTGATGCTAATCACCACAGAGGGTACTGTGATCCGTATGAAGACGGATTCGATACCAGTGCTTGGAAGAAATGCCAGCGGTGTCAAGCTGATGCAGGTAGATCAGGAGAATGTGACGGTCTCTAGCATTGAATTGATTGAGGAATCCAAGGACGAAGACGTTACTTCTACTGAAAATTCTGAGGAGACGGAAGGTTTGGAGGTAGAGTAACCCAGGAGTTTTACCCAATATCGCCGTAAAGCCCCTTGCTTTAGCTATGGGGATATAAGGCGGCTAGTATTGATTTTCAATCGTACATTTGTTATAATAAGTCGCAGACAAGAACAAGTCTTTAAAACGCTATAGTGTAGAAGTTGTCTGCACTTAAAATACCAACACAATATGGTTCTTTGATAATTGTATATATACGGTTGCATAACAAAGGGTTATGCGTAAAATATACACCGCAGAAAATGAACTGAGTATGTTGGCGATAGAAATATCAGACATACTGCCTAAGCTGCTATATGCACTGGCTTAGGATGGGTGATGGCACGCCCATACCTTGCACTGTGACCTACCAGAAATGGACTGGTCAGCCACTACATAGTGGCAGGTAGCAAGAATCCCCTGTCTTTAGACATGGGGAGTGTCAAAGCTCGTGCAATATTGTGGATTAGAAACGAGATATTCTGAAAAAAATTAAAATAAGTCTTGACATTCCGTGATACATGGGATATAATCATTTATGCGTTTAAGCAATTCATATAAGTTATAGTCGTGGAGAAATACTCAAGTGGCTGAAGAGGCGCCCCTGCTAAGGGTGTAGACCGTTTGCGCGGTGCGAGGGTTCAAATCCCTCTTTCTCCGTTTCTATTTTAGGAAAGTGTAGTATCGTAACAAAAGGTTATTTGATTTACTTGCAGTTCCATATGTATTGTGTCACCCTTTGGGTTTGCCGAGAGGCAGCGCAAAGGTTTTTCTTTTTTGAGTTTGAGTCTTTCTTCAAAAAAAGATTTGAAAAAAGTTAAAAAAGTTGTTGACAAACGCTTGAAGATGTGCTAACATATAGAAGCTGTCGCTGAGACAGACAACAAAAAGAACCTTGATAATTGAACAGTATAACCAACCCTGAAGATTTCTTAAATAGCCTGAACGCTGAGCGGACAGGCGAGTGAAATTTCAGAACGTAGTAAAAACTAC